>JASHUM010000052.1 GCA_030040015.1 Acidimicrobiales bacterium | reverse complement strand
GACGAGTGACATGCCCGCACCGCCGTGCTCCTCGGGCAGCAGGAGCCCGATGAGGTCGAGCCGTCCCAGCTGGTCCCACAGCTCGGCCGAGTACCCGACCGGGTCGTCCTCCAGGGCCCGCACCGCCGTCATGGGGCAGGAGGTGGAGCACACCCCCCGTACGGTGTCGCGCAGCATCTCCTGCTCGGCCGAGAACTCCAGGTCCAGCACGTCAGCTCCTCACGGTCGCCATTGCTCCCCTCGCCTGCGCCAGGGGTTGTCACCCTCGTCCACCGGCACCGCCACCCGCACGGCGCCTGTGGTCTTCTCCTCGCCGCCCACCGACAGCACGACGGAGAGCTCGGCCCAGCCGCAACCGAGCTCGTCCACGGACACGTCCTCCACCGTCCCCCGCAGCTCCATGGTGTCGCCCGGGAACACCGAACCTTTCATCCGGAAGGTGACTCGGCCGAGCCGTCCGTGCGGTCCCGTCCAGTCGGTCACGTAGCGCTCGAACCAGGCGGCCTGGTTGGGCGTGTTCAAGAAGATGTCCCGGGTGCCGTTGCGGTGCAGCGCGAAGTCCTTGTCGTGGTGCATGGGACGCCAGTCCCGGCTGGCCAGGGCACCGAGCACCACCGTGGTGGCCGTGACCGGGTAGGCCAGCACGGCAAGGGTGTCGCCCTTGGACACCTGGGGCAACAGCAACCTGGGCACGGTGGCGGGACGGGGGCTCATGCCGCCGGCCTCCGGTAGCCGAAGCCGGTGTAGCTCTCCACCGCCACCAGCTCGTCGTGTTGGTTGCGGTACTCGACGTCGATCACCCAGAAGCGCCCGGTGCCGAGCTTGGTCGTCTTGTCCTCGCTCACCGAGCGAAGCACCTGGTGCGTGCGCAGCCGGTCACCGGGGCGCACGGGCTCGTGGAAGACGATGGTGTTGTCGGTCATGACCGCCTCGGGAAGACCCAGGCGCTGCTTCAAGTCGAAGTGGACCTGCAGGGGGAGCGCCTGCTCGGTCCGCCCCGGGGCCCAGTGATGGGGACGGAACCACACCGAGACCATGGTGGGCGGGGCGATCGGGCCGCCGGAGATCGCCTCGGCCGCCTCGTCGTCCCAGAAGAGCGGGTTGGCGTTCTCCACCGAGGAGCACGTGGTCCAGATGTAGCCACGCTCGACGGGGAACTCCCCCACCGTCTCGTACTGGGCCACACCGACGAGCGCGGCCACGTCCTCGGGAAGGGTGGCGTCCTGGTGCGACGCGCTCATGCCACGACCCCGGCCTGGACGAGCTCGGCCACCGACCCGGCCGGCAACCCGGCCTCGACGAGAAGGTGCTCGGTGTCGGTCCCGTCCCCGGGCACCGGCACCGGGTCGGGCAAGGAGGGCATGCCGGCGAGCAGCGCCCCGACCTGGCGCAGGCGACGGCCGGACGGGTCGACGGCGTCGACGAAGGCGCCGGCGGCGGCGAAGGCAGGGTCGGCGGACACCTCTTCTATGGACAGCACCGGGGCCACGCACGTGTCGGCACCGGCGAGGACGTCCACCCAGGCGTCGCGGGTCCTGGTGGCGAAGAGAGCGGCCAAGGCGCCGCGCAGCTCGTCCTGGCAGTCGTCGTCGTACTGCTTGTCGACCCACTCCTCGCACCCGAGCGACCGGCACAGGTTGGCGAAGAACTTGGGCTCGATGGCCGCCACGGCCACGCACCCGCCGCCGGCGGTGGCGTAGGTGGCGTAGCAGGCGTAGCGCCCCGACAGGACGTCGTGGCCGGGTCGCACCGGGACGCCGGTGGCGAGGTGCTCCTCCAGGGCGAGGGACATGAGCCACAGCACGCCGTCGGCCACCGAGACCTGGAGATGGCAGCCCTCGCCGCTTCCCTGCCGGGCCAACAGCGCGGCGCACACCGCCAGCGCCGCCTGCATCCCACCGGCGGCGGCGTCGGCCACCGTGGCGCCGGGAAGTGGGGCCGTGCCACCGGCCATCGGCTCGCACATGGAGAGGTAGCCGCCCACCGCCAGGTAGTCGAGGTCGTGCCCGGCCCAGCCGGCGCGCTCGCCTTCGGCTCCGTAGCCGGTGGTGGACACGTACACCACCCCCCGGTTCTCCGTGCGCACGGCGTCGTACCCGATGCCGAGCCGGTCGGCCACCCCGGGCCGGAAGCTCTCGACCACCACGTCCGCCACCCGGGCCAAAGCCAGGAAGGCCCGGCGTCCGTCAGGGTGTCGCAGGTCGATCTGCACCCGGTGCGTGCCCCGCCCCGCCGCGTACGCCCACGCCGGAGGTGTCTGCTGCTCGGGCCCGCGTCCGGGCACGGGCGCCACCTTCACCACGCGGGCGCCGTAGTCGGCGAGCAACCGGGTGCAGCGCGACGCCGGGCCTACCGAGGAGAGGTCGAGGACGGTGGTCCCCGCCAACGGGCCGGCCTCCACCGGAGGCGGCGATCCGGCCATCTAGAAGTTCTTCGGAAGCCCCAGCTTGCGCCGGGCGATGATGTTCTTCTGGATCTCCGAGGCGCCGCCACCGATGGTGTCGATGACGGTGTAGCGGTACGTCGACTCGGCCCTGCCCTCCATCGGCGCGCTCTTCGTCTTCACCCGGAGCTGCGAGCCGGGACCGGCGATGTCCATGGAGGCGTCGGCGAGGCGCCTGGAGAGCTCGGTGGCGTACAGCTTGTACTCCGAGGCCTCGGTCGTGGGGGCGGCCCCACCCTTGGTGGATTGGTGCACGAAGCGGAGCCCCAGAACCCGGGCCACCTCGGCCTGGGTGGCCAGCTGGGCCAGGCGCTGTCGCACCACGATGTCGTCGCCGAGCGGCCGTCCGTCACGTCGGGCCCCGGCAACGTAGGCGCTGAGCAGCTCGAGGCGCTGGGCGATGGGCGAGAACGTGAACAAGGTGAAGCGCTCGAGGTCGAGCGCCTCGGAGATGTACTGGAATCCGTGGTTCAACTCGCCCACCACGTAGTCGTCCGACACCCAGACGTCGTCGAGGTAGACCTCGTTGGTCCGCTCGTCGCCCATGGTCCAGATGGGCTTGACGGTGATGCCGGGATGGTCGAGGGGCACGAGGAACAACGTGATGCCGAAGTGCTTGGGGGCCTCGGGGTCGGTGCGCGCCCCCACCCAGTACCACTCGGCGAAGTGGGCCGAGGTGGTCCACGTCTTCTGGCCGTTGAGCATCCATCCGTCCCCGTCGCGCACCGCCCGCAACTGCATGGACGCGGCGTCGGAGCCGGCGTTGGGCTCGGAGTAGCCCACGGCGAACTCCACCTCGTTGCGCAGGATCTTCGGGAGGAACTCGGCCTTCAGCTTCTCGCTCCCGTGGCGGATGAGGGTCTTGCCGATGATCCCGACCCCCTTGCCGATCTGCGGGCCGCCCCGGCGGGCGAGGGACTCGTTCAGGAGGTACTCGTAGACCCCGTCTCCCTCCTGGCCCCCGTGCTTCTTGGGCCAGGTGATCCCCAGCCAGCCGCGGCGCCCCATCTCGGCCATGAACGCCCGGCGCTTGGGGGTGTCGACGATCTGGGCCATGTTCTCCCTGGTCACGTCCAGGACCTCGGGATCGTCGTGCTCGTCGAGGAAGCGCTCGACCTCGTCCACGAACGACAGCTGCTCGGGCGAGAACTCGAAGTCCATGCCGGGGGCCCTCCCGTCCGCGGGGCGGTTTCTGACTGACCGTCAGATCGTAGCCGGTTACGATTTCCCTCAATGCGAGGGATCGTGAGCAGTGGCGGCTACGTCCCCTTCCGGCGATTGCGGCGCTCTGCGGTGCCCGAGCTTCTCGGCACCGGAGGCGGGAAGGGCACCCGGGCGGTGGCCTCCCACGACGAGGACACCACCACCATGGGTCTCGAGGCGGCCCGGCTCGCCCTGGCCGGCGTCCCGGCCGCGGCGCCGGACGCGCTGTGGTTCACCACCCCCACCCCGGCATACGCCGACAAGACCAACGCCAACGCCATCCACGCCGCGCTGCGCCTTTCGTCGGAGGTCCCGGCCTTCGACTTCGGCGGAGGGCTGCGCTCGGGTGTCGGTGCACTCGAAACAGCGCTCTCGGGCCGCGGCACCACCCTCGTGGTCATGGCCGACCAGCGCGACGGGCTGCCCGGCGGCCCCGACGAGACCTTCGGAGGGGACGGAGCCGCCGCCTTCCTCGTGGGCGACGACGGCCCGGGCGCTCCGGTCGTCGCCGAGCTGCTCGCCAGCGCGTCGGCAACCGACGAGTTCACCGACCGGTGGCGCACGCCGGGTGAGCGGCGGTCGAAGGTGTGGGAGGAGCGCTTCGGCGAGACCCGCTACCTGCCCTTGGGCAAGGAGGCCTGGGCCCGTGCCCTGAAGGCGGCCGGGCTCGAGGCCGAGGCCGTGGACCGGTTGGTCGTGACCTCCATGCACGGGCGCGCCGCCAAGGCGCTGTCGGGTGCGCTGGGCACGGCCAAGGAAGCGGTGGTGGACGACCTGTCGGGGTCGCTCGGCCAGGCGGGCGCGGCACACCCCGGGCTCGTGCTGAGCTCCATCCTCGAGGAGGCCGATCCGGGCCAGGTCGTCGCCGTGGTCCACCTGGCCGACGGCGCCGAGGTGCTCCTCCTGCGCACCACAGACGCCATCGCCGGCTGGAGCCCGGAACGGCCGGTGGCGGCGCAGATCGCCGTGGGGGCCGAGCTCCCCTACGGCAAGTTCCTGGCCTGGCGGGGCATGCTCAGCCCCGAGCCGCCCAGGCGTCCCGAGCCGTTGCGGGTCCAGTCCCCTCCGGCGTGGCGAGCCGAGGAGTGGAAGTTCGCCTTCGTGGGATCGCGCGACCGCACCAGCGGCGCCGTCCATCTCCCGCCGTCCCGGGTGTCGATGCAAGGCGGCGCCGTGGACGACATGGAGCCGGTCTGCCTGGCCGGCACCCCCGGCACCATCGCCACCTTCACCATCGATCGCATCGCCTATTCGCCCAGCCCGCCCATCGTCTTCGCCGTGGTCGACTTCGACGGCGGAGGGCGCTACCCGGTCGAGCTGACCGACGTGGATGCCGATGCGCTCTCCATCGGCGACCGGGTGGAGATGACGTTCCGGCGCCTCTACAGCGCCGATGGCGTCCACGACTACTTCTGGAAAGCGCGTCCTCTCCGGCGGGCGCCCACGGCTTGAGCAGCGGAGGCAAGGCACATGGCATCGCACGGCATCAAGGACCGGGTGGCGATCATCGGCATGGGGTGCACGCCTTTCGGCGAGCACTGGGACAAGGACGTGGACGACCTCATCGTCGACGCCTCCATGGACGCCTTCGCCTCGGCCGGGGTCACCAAGGACGACATCGACGCCTACTGGCTTGGCACGGCCACCTCGGGATCGAGCGGGATGGCCCTGGCCCGGCCCCTGCAGATCCAGGGCAAGCCGGTGAGCCGGGTGGAGAACTTCTGCGCCACGGGGTCCGAGGCCCTGCGGGCCGCCTCGTACGCCGTGGCCTCGGGCGCCTACGACATCGCCATGGCCGTGGGGGCCGAGAAGTTGAAGGACGGCGGGTACCAGGGCATCGCCTCGCCCAAGCCGGCCGGCGACGGCACGCAGCGCACCCTCACCGCCGCCGCCATGTACTCCATGATCGTCCCCGCCTACGCCAAGAAGTACGGCTTGGACGAGGACCAGCTCATGGACGTGCTGGCCACCATCGCGGCCAAGAACCATGCCAACGGGGCGGTCAACCCGAGGGCCCAATTCCGCAAGGCGGTGTCCAAGGAGACCGTGCTCTCCGC
Source organism: Acidimicrobiales bacterium (assembly GCA_030040015.1). Taxonomy (GTDB): domain Bacteria; phylum Actinomycetota; class Acidimicrobiia; order Acidimicrobiales; family UBA8190; genus UBA8190. The sequence continues at coordinate 19,638 of JASHUM010000052.1, read as the reverse complement.
CCCCCGCCTGGCCGGGCGCCTGGGGGTGTTCGACTGCGCCGGTGTGGCCGACGGGTCGGCGGCGGCCATCATCGTGCGGGCCGAGGACGCGGCCCGCTACACCGACACGCCGCTGTACATCAAGGCCTTCGCCGTGTCCACCGGCACCGGGTCCAGCCTCATCGACCCCGAGTACGACTACACGCACTTCCCCGAGTGCGAGGCGGCGGCCAACGACGCCTACGCCCAGGCCGGTGTGACCGACCCTCGCCACCAGCTGGCCATGGCCGAGGTGCACGACTGCTTCACCCCCACCGAGCTGGTGCTGATGGAGGACCTGGGCTTCGCCGAGCGGGGAACGGCGTGGAAGGAGGTGCTAGCCGGCACCTTCGACCTGAGAGGCGAGCTGCCCGTCAACCCCGACGGCGGGCTCAAGAGCTTCGGGCACCCGGTGGGAGCCTCGGGGCTGCGGATGTTCTTCGAGTGCTGGCTGCAGCTGCGGGGCGAGGCCGGCGCCGAGCGCCAGATCGACACCGACCGAACCCTCGCCCTCACCCACAACCTGGGCGGCTATCCCGGTGAGATGGTGTCGCTGGTCTCCATCGTCGGCAGCGAGCTCGGCTGAGCGACCTCTCGTTCCTCGACGAGCGCGCCGGCCTGGCGCGCAAGGTGGCGGTCGTCGCCGGGGGAGGCGGCGGCCTGGGACGAGCGGCAGCACTCGACCTGGCCCGAGCCGGGACGCGCCTCGCCTTGTGCGACGTCGACGGGGAGGCGCTGGCCAAGACGGCTGACGACGCCGGGTCGGCTGGCGCCGAGGTGCTCTCCTCGGTGCTCGACGTGCGCGATCCCGACGCGCTGGCTTCCTTCTTCGCCCAGGTCGACGACCGCTTCGGCTCTCCCGGCGTGCTCGTCAACGTGGTGGGAGGCACCTTCCGGTCCCCGTTCACCGAGCTTTCGGCCAAGGGCCGGGACGCACTGGTGCGCACCAACTTCACCTGGGTGGTGGAGGCCACCCAACAGGCGGCCCGGCGCATGGCGGCGACAGGTACGGGCGGCAGCATCGTCATGCTCACCTCCATCGAGGCGCACCGCGCCGCGCCGGGATTCGCCGTGTACGCAGCCATGAAGGCGGCGCTCACCCATCTGGCCCGGACCCTGGCGGTGGAGCTCGGCCCGGCCGGCATCAGGGTGAACTGCATCGCCCCCGACTTCGTGCCCACCGCCGGGCTCGAGGCCGTGGCCGGCACCGTCGGCTCGGGCGAGCGTCGCGCCGCGGCGTCGGCCGGCGAGGAGGGCGAGGTCGGTGACCGGCTCACCATCCCTCTCGGGCGCAAGGGCCGGCCCGAGGACGTGGGCAGCTGCGTGTTGTTCCTGGCCTCGGACCTCTCGGCCTACGTGACCGGCACCACGCTGCACCCCGACGGCGGGGCGTGGGCGGCGTCGGGGTGGTGGGACTGGCCGGGAGAGGGGTTCGTCACCCGTCCGCCGGCGTGGGTACTCGACGAGCTCAGTGGCCCGTCGCCAACCCCACGATGATGGCCAGGGCGATGGGGGCGACGATGGTGCCGAAGATCACCCCGACGACGATGCCCACGGCGATCTTGCCTGCCATGACGAACTGGTCCTTCTGGCTGTGGATCGCCTCGGCCTCGGCCACGTGTCCCTCCATGGACCGTCGTTTATGTTGGGAGCCATGACCGTAACCGAACGGTCGGGCACCGACCAAGACCAGCTGGTCGACGCCAAGGTCGACCAGCTCCTCGCCGCGCACGACCCGCGCGCCACGTCCACGACGGCGTTCCTGAGCGCCCGCTTCGACGCCGGGCTGGCGTGGGTGTGGTTCCCCGAGGGCCACGGAGGACTCGGCCTGCGACACGAGCTTCAAGCGACGGTCGAGCGCCGGCTGCGCAGAGCGGGCGCCCCCGACCAGTCGATCCGCAACGTCATCGGCTATGGCATGGCGGCACCCACCGTGCTCACCCACGGCACCGAGGACCAACGCCGGCGCTGGCTCCGCCCGCTCTTCACGTGCGAGGACGTCTGGTGCCAGCTCTTCTCCGAGCCAGGAGCGGGCTCCGACGTCGCCGGGCTCGCCACCCGGGCCGAGCGCGACGGCGAGGAGTGGGTGGTGAACGGGCAGAAGGTGTGGACCACCCTGGCCCACACGGCTCGATGGGGGCTGCTGCTGGCCCGCACCGACCCCGACGTCCCCAAGCACCGGGGCATGACCTACTTCGTCGTGGACATGCACGCGCCGGGGGTCGACGTCCGGCCACTGCGCCAGATGACCGGCGAGGCGGAGTTCAACGAGGTCTTCTTCGCCGACGTGCGGATCCCCGACGACCAGCGCCTCGACGAGGTCGGGGCGGGATGGCGGGTGGCCACGACCACGCTCATGAACGAGCGGGTGGCCATCGGCGGGGGCGTCCCGGCCCGGGATTCGGGGCCCATCCACTACGCGCTCGAGCTCTACCGCTCCCGGCCGGGACGGGGTCCCGTCGAGCGGGACCGGATCATGGAGGCCTGGGTGCGGGCCGAGGTCCAGCGCCTCACCAACATGCGGGCCCGTGCCCTTCGCCGGGCCGGCACCCCGGGGCCCGAGGGCTCGGTGGCCAAGCTGGCCGGGGCCGAGCTCAACAAGGCCGTGTACCAGCTCTGCGTCGACCTGATGGGCATGGAGGGGACCCTGTACGAGAACAACTACGAGATGGTCCGGCCCGCCACGGCCGGCGAGGCGCGCACCGACCTGCGCCACTCGTTCCTCCGGTCCCGCGCCAACTCGATCGAGGGCGGGACTTCGGAGATCATGAGGAACATCCTGGGCGAACGCGTCCTCGGTCTGCCCGGCGAGCCCCGTGGCGACAAGGACGTGGCGTGGTCGGCCGTTCCCCGAAGCTGATGACATCTGCTCCCGAGGTGGGCTCCGCCGACATCCACTGGCACGACCACGACGTCACCTCCAAGGGCGTGCACGAGCGCCGCTTCGACCTCAGCCGGCAGGGGCGGGTGGTCCCCGCCCTGTTGTGGACCCCGGAGGAGCCCGTTCCTCCCGTCCCGCTGGTGCTGGTCGGCCACGGGGCGGCTCAGACCAAGGCGGAGCAGTACGTGGTGGCGCTGGCGCGCATCCTGGTGCGCCATCACGGCATGGCCGCCTGCGCCATCGACGGGCCCGTGCACGGGGATCGCCGCCACGACGGAGCGGCGGACGGCGCCCAGATGTTCCTCGAATTCGGCCAGCGCTGGGCCGACGACGCCACCCTCACCGACGAGATGGTGGCCGACTGGCGCGCCGTGCTCGGCACCGTGCAGGCGCTCCCCGAGGTGGGCAGGGGGCCCGTGGGCTACTGGGGGCTGTCCATGGGGACCATCTTCGGGCTGCCCCTGGTGGCGGCCGAGCCGAGGATCCAGGTGGCCGTCCTCGGGTTGATGGGGATCGCCGGGCCCACCCGGGCCCGCATCGCCGCCGACGCCGCCACGGTGTCGGTGCCCGTCCTGTTCCTCGTCCAGTGGGACGACGACCTGTTCTCGCGCGACAAGGCGTTCGCCCTCTTCGACTCCCTCGCAACGTCGGACAAGCGCCTCCACGCCAATCCCGGCGCCCACTCCGCCGTGCCCGCCCCCGAGTTCGTGGACTCGGCCCGGTTCCTGGCGAGCCACCTGTGCTCGGTGGACAGCCGCTGAGAAAATCCCCCCACGTCACCACCAACGGAGCCACAATGGACCGGCGGTGGCATCAGCCACCTACTGGGGAGGCAGAGGGGACTCACTGAGCGCCGACTGGCCGAGAGTCAGCCTCTGAGAACGGGGGATCGAACGTGGCAGTGACGACGGCCGCTGCTCCGCAGGCTCGACAGCCCGAGTTGGGAACGGAGGGCCTGAAACGTGACGTAGGGCTCCTCGGGATGACCTGGGCGTCGGCTGGGTCGGTGATCGGTTCCGGGTAGCTCTTCGGCGCCCTCCTCGTCACCGAGTACGCCGGCCCGTCCGGCATTCTCGCCTGGATCGTCGCATCGGTGATCCTCGCCTTCGTGGCCCTCGTGCACGCCGAGCTCGGTGGCCTGTTCCCGTCAGCGGCGGGACAAGCCGCTTCCCGCACTACGCCGAGCTGGTCGTCGCTCGTCGGCATCGTCACCGGGGCGTCGGTGCTGATGTACGCCGGGGCCCCTCTCGCTCTCGGGGCGTTCCGAAAGACCCACCCCAACCTGCCCCGCCCCTATCGGTTGCCGTTCGCCAAGGTCCTGTCGCCGCTGGCGTTCATCTTTGCCAGCATCATCGTCTACTGGAGCGGCTGGGGGGTCTACTCGACGCTCATGATCGTGGTCGTCATCGGCTACCTCCTCATGCTGCTGTCGGCGGTGTTCAAGTTGAACCCCAACGTGCCCAAGATCGACTGGGGAGCGGCATACTGGATCCTTCCCTACCTCGTCGGGCTCGGGATCATCTCCTACCTCGGGAACTTCCCGACCGGCGGGACCGGGATCATCAACGGCATCGGGGTCTTCAAGAGCGTCCTCGTCGGTGCGCACGGCCACATCCCCTTCTGGTACGACATGGTCATCGTCGCCGGGTTCAGCCTCGTGATCTACCTCGTGGCGGTGGCGACGTCCCTTCCGAAGGAGAAGGTCGACGAATACGTCAAGGATGTCTACCCTCCGAGCGCCGAACTGGCGTGACGAGGCAAGGGGAGTCGGCCGGCACCTAGGGTGCCGGGGATGATCGAGCGGGCCGCCTTCGGGCGCACCGGGCACGAGAGCAGCCGCGTCGTCTTCGGCGCTGCCGCCTTCATGTCGATCGCCCAGGACAAGGCGGATGCCGTGCTCCCCGTGCTCCGGGAGTTCGGGGTCAACCATCTCGACACCGCCTCCGCCTACGGCGACTCCGAGCTCCGTCTGGCGCCGTGGCTGCGAGCCCGGCGCGCCGAGTTCTTCCTGGCCACCAAGACCGACGAGCGCACCGGCGACGGCGCCCGGCGCGGCCTCGAGCGTTCGCTCGGGCGGCTCGGCGTCGACCACGTGGATCTGATCCAACTCCACAACCTCGTCGAGCCCGACGAATGGGAGACGGCGCACGGGGCGGGGGGCGCCGTGGAAGCGCTGTCGAGAGCCAGGGACGAGGGGCTCACGCGATTCATCGGCGTGACCGGGCACGGCCTGCGCATCGCCACCATGCACCGGCGCAGCCTGGAGCGCTTCGACTTCGACTCCGTGCTGCTCCCCTACAACTTCTCCTTGCTCGAAGACGACGGGTACCGGGCCGAGGTGGAGGCGTTGCTCGAGACGTGCGCAGGGCGCGGCGTGGCCGTGCAGACCATCAAGTCGGTGGCCCGGCGCCGGTGGACGGGCGGGTACAGCGGCCCGCGCTTCAGCTGGTACGAGCCGCTGCCCGAGGGAGCCGAACTGCGTCGAGCCGTGCAGTTCGTGCTCGGCCGCCCCCGGCTGTTCTTGAACACCTCGAGCGACCTGCGCCTGCTCCGTTCCATCCTGGAGGCAGCCAGCGCCGCACGCCACCCACCGGATGACGGCGAGCTCGAGGCGGACTCGACTCGTCTGGCCGTGGAGCCGCTATTCGACGGCGCGGAGCTGGAGCGGATCTGACCCCGACAGCGCGGCCGCGGCCCGAGCGGCCAGAGCCATCAGGGTGAGGGTGGGGCCGTAGCCGGCCGAGGTGACGAACACCGACGAGTCGGCCACCACCACTCCCTCGACGGCGTGCAAGCGACCGTAGGCGTCGACGACGGAACGCTTCGGGTCGGTGCCCATGCGGGTCGTGCCCATGACGTGGTGGCTGTCGGGAGCAGCCGAACGCGGCCCCTCCCAACCCAAGTCCCCCGGTGCCGCCGGCGAGGTGGCCACCCCGGTGAACGTGGCCCCCATCTCTTTGAGCACCCGCACCAGGGTTTTGCGGTGGTGCTCGGACGCCACCAGCTCGTGGCGGTGCGGGCGGTAGGTGATCCGGGCGACCGGCAGTCCCCGGGCGTCACGCACCGCCGGGTCCAGGTCGACACGGTTCGTGTACTGGGGCAGGTCCTCGCCCTGCATGGTGAGCGCCCACAGGCGGCGTCGCATGGGGGAGGACGCCATGAGCTTCGTGTGGTGTGGGCCTCGGGGATAGCGCTTCGCCTCGGAGACGACGAGAGACGTGCCGCCGTGCTCCACCATCCCGCCCCGTATCCAGGGCAGCCCGGCACGGGCCGCCGCTCGGCGAGCGTCGGCGTCCACCAGCACGGCGTCGTCGTGGACATGGGTCACGGCCCTGCCTCGCTCCGCGTGCAGGTCCTCGGCGAAGGTCCCGAAGGCGATCGTCTGGAAGTGCGTCATGAGAAAGCGGCCCAGCAGTGGATGCTCGAGCCCCGACAGCATGAGCAGGCGAGGGGTCTCGACGGCGCCGGCGGCCAGGACCACCGCCCCGGCACCGATGGTGCGCCGGGACCCGTCGGCGGCGACCACCTCGACCCCCGTCGCCCTTCGCCCGTCGGTCACGATCCGGCACGCGAAGGTGTCCGACAAGAGCTCGGCCCGGCCCGAGGACAACGCCCGCTGCAGAAGGGCCAACGGGTCGCCCTTGGCGTGAATGGGGCAGCCGAAGAAGGCGCAGAACCCGCAGTTGTTGCACGCCGGTCTGCCGTCGTACTCCACGCTGTTGGCGGCGGTCGGTGCCGGATAGGGATGGAGACCCAGGCGTGCTGACGCCTGGCACGACCGTGTGGCGCCGTACATGGCCGGGCCCGGAGGCATCGGGTAGGGCCCGGAGCGCCAGGCGGCGAGCGGATTGGCCGACCCGTCGCCCGCCACCCCGACGAGGCGCTCCGCCCGGGCGTACCAGGGCTCGAGCTCGGCGTAGTCGATGGGCCAGTCAGCCACCTCGGTCCCCTCGACGGGGCCGTAGGCGCTGCGGAGGGCGAAGTCGTCCTGGCGGAACCGGGGCACCTTGCCATCGGCGTGGACCCCTCCTCCACCCACCGTGGCCGGAACGCTGTTGACCTCTCCGGAGAACAGACGCTCGCCGTCGGTCTCGGAGCTGCGGAACGTGCGTGGCTCGACAAGCGGGTCGGGACCGAGGAAGTGGCGGTGCACGGACTTGATCTCGTCGTTGGAGAAGTCGCGTCCACGCTGTGTCGGGTCGGACGGATCGACGAGATAGTTGCTCCCCCGCTCGACGATGGTGACCGTCCATCCCGCCCGGGTGAGGACCTCGGCCGCGCTGGCGCCGCCCGGACCCGACCCCACCACCACGGCGTCGGCGGTCACGGGCCCATCACCTCTTCGTCGCTCCAGCCCCGGGGCTGGACGTCACCCGGGAAGCCGGCCGCCCGCCACCCGACGCCCCCGCGGTTGCCGCCGTACTCTGGGGCGCCATACATGCCTTCGCAGCAGTGCTCGTAGATGAGAGCGACGAACTCGGGCTCGCGCTCCAGCCGACGGTCCTGCTCGTCGGCGTCGACAGAGGCGAAGTCGGCACCCAGCGCCTCGAGGCCCCGGCGGTAGCGTTCCTGCCAGCCCACCACCGGCCCGTTGAACTCGCGCTCGGGGAGGCCGGCCGAGCCTTCGATGCGCATCCGCCACGCCAGCTCTTGGAGCGGCCCGAGCGCAAGGAACGCGCCGAAGCCGGGCTCGCCGCCGTGACGGCCGGAGAACGGACCCCCGGCGAAGACCCGGGGCGGGTCGTACTGAAAGGCACCGAGGAGCCCGTCGACGTAGTCGGGCACACCGGCGCGGCACGCTCCGGAGTCGTCGGTCTCGGGAATCAGCCGATCGCACACCGCCGAGAGGGTGTGGTACTCGACGTCGGTCAGCCAAACCGGCATCGGGGCGACGGTACCAGCGCCTGTAGGATCTGCGGCGATGCGGGAGCGCTGACCGTGTACGTGGGCGCACTCGAGGTCGAACTGCACATCGGGGCGAGCGGATCGCTCAAGGACAAACGAGCCGTGGTCCGCCACCTGGTGGAGTCGTCCCGGCGGCGCTTCGGGGTCTCGGCATCGGAGATCGACCACCACGACCGCTGGCAGCGCACGGGCATCGGCTTCGCCTTCGTCGCCCCCTCCGCCTCCCGGGTGGAGACCGTGCTCGACCGGGTCGAGCGATTCGTCTGGTCGCATCCCGACGTGACGGTGCTGTCGGTCCGCCGCCACTGGCTGGAGGAGGAGTGAGCGGGACAACCCCGTCGCCACTCGAGCGCATCGCCCGGCTTTCGCCCTTGATCGGCCGGGGACGGGTACGTCCCGGCACCGAGGCGCTGGCGGCGCTGACCCTGCTCGTCATCGCCGTCCCCGAGCAGCTGGCCACCTCCCGACTGGCTGGCATGCCCCCCATCACCGGCCTGTACGCCTTCGTGGCCGGCTCGGTCGCCTTCGCCCTGCTCGGATCGAACCCGCAGCTCTCGGTCGGGGCCGACTCCACCATCGCCCCGCTGTTCGCCGTCGCCCTGGCCCACCTGGCTCCGATGGGTTCCTCCGACTACATCGCCCTGGCCGGATTGTTGGCCGTGACCGTGGGCGTCCTGGTGGCCGCCGTGGGGCTGTTGCGCCTGGGCTGGATCGCCGAGTTCCTCTCGGCTCCGATCATCACCGGCTTCCTGGCCGGCGTGGCCGTCATCATCGTCGTGCACCAGTTGCCCGACGTGTTGGGGCTGCCGTCGGTGAGCGGCACGACCTTGCACCGCCTCAACGTGATCATCCGGCACCTCGGCCACGCCCACGGCTGGACACTCGGGATCGCCGCCGCCGTGCTGATCGTGGTGTTCACCGCCGAGCGCCTCGACCGGCGCCTCCCGGGTGCGCTCTTCGCCATGGTCGCCTCCACACTCGTGGTGGCAGGTGGCCATCTCGCTTCGCACGGCGTGGCGGTGCTCGGGGCGGTGGCGCACGGGGCCCCGAGCTTCGGCCTACACCGGCTCTCGTGGCATGCACTGGGAGAGGTGCTTCCCGTCGCCGGCGTAGTGGCGCTCGTCGTCATCAGCCAGACGGCGGCCACCTCGCGCGCCTTCGCCGATCTCGGCGACTACGACGCCGACATCGGCCGGGACTTCGTCGGTGTGGGCGCAGGCAGCATCGTCGCCGGTGTGAGTGGGGCGTTCCCGGTGAACGCCAGCCCGGCCCGTACCGCCGCCGTGGCCAGCGTCGGCGGGCGGAGCCAGCTGGGCAGCCTGGGGGCGGCGTTCGCCGTGGTGCTGCTGATCCCGGCCGCAGGCATCCTGCGCGACGTGCCCGTGGCCACGCTGGGCGCCATCCTCGTCTTCATCGCCACCCGCATCTTCCACGGGCGCGACCTCCGAGCGGTGTTCCGGTTCGACGTGTTCGAATTCGCCCTGGCGCTGATCACGCTCCTCGTCGTGGCCCTGGTGGGCGTCGAGCAGGGGATCGGCGCCGCCGTCCTGTTGGCCATCCTCGACCGGACCCGGCTGAGCGCCCGGCCCACGCTGCACCGCCTGGGGCGGATCCCCGGGACCACCAGCTGGCAGCCGGTGCAGAGCCCGGGAACCCACGACCAGATCCCCGGTGTCCTGGTCCTCTTGTTCGCCACTCCCCTGTACTACGCCAATGCCGAGCACTTCCGTGCCCAAGTCGACAGGGAGCTGGGCAGCTCGGGGCAGGTCCGGTCCGTCGTGTTCGACGTGCTCGGGATGCACGACATCGACTTCACCGGGAGCCGGGTGCTGGGCCGGATCCTCGACGAGCTCGACAAGGAACACGTGGTCGTTGGCTTCGCCCGGGTGGGCGAGCACCTCCGGCAGAACCTGCAACGCGGTGGACTGCTCAGTCGCATCGGAGAGGACCGCATCTTCCCCAGCGTGAACGAAGCAGTCACCGCCTTGACTCCGGCACGCTGAGGGGTCGGAGGGCGAAAAACGTGTGCCATCCGAAATGATTGACGAACGAGCGGGCTCGGATGTGACGCTCGGCTGACCCCAGGTGTCGTCACCACGCCCATGATCTTCATGAGGCGCGTGTGGCGATTGGTGACTCTCTTCTGACAACACGTACACGGAGGAGCGAGCCGAAACGGGTCTGCAATAAAGCCTCCTGCGCAACGGCCGATGACAGCCACAGGGGAGCACCGGAGAAGTCCTCGGGAGGGTCGAGGTCCTGGTGCTTGGGAGGGGGAACCTGCGTGCCTCGTCGATCTGTCGCGCTCATGCTCGGAATCGGACTCGTCGCCTTGATGGCCTCTGGTGCCGTCGCCCAAGGGAGACAGGGGGGAGGGAACAACGGGTCGCACTCGTCCGGCTCCTCCGGTTCCCCGGGCCACCACCACGGATCGGGCACCACCACCACGACGACGACTTCCCCGACCACCACCACGACGACGACTTCCACGACCACCACGACCACCACCACCACGACCACCACCACACCCGGGGGAGGCGGAGGCAGCGGAGGTGGTTCCGGGGGCAGCGGAAGCTTCTCCATCTCCATCGTGGGCAACAAGTTCGTCAACCAAGACGGCCAGACGGTTGTTCTGCGGGGCGTGAACACCGAGGGGACGCAGTACGACTGCGCGCAGAGCGGGGCCGGGTTCACCGACGACACGAGCGTATCGGGTGCCGACTTCACCACCGAGATCGACGCCATGAAGGCGTGGGGCATCAACGTGGTGCGGATCAACCTGAATGAGCAGTGCTGGTTGGCGGGCACCTTGGAGACGAGCGTCGACAGCATCATCCCGTCCTCGACCTACGAGACCGGCTACCCCATCCCTGCCGGGGACACCTACGACACGTCGGTCAACGCCTACATGAACTGGATCGGCGAGTACGTCGATGCTCTCAACGCCGCCGGCATCTACGCCGAGCTCGACCTCCACCTGAACGCCCCCAACGGCGAGGTCATCACCGACACCGGCTCCGAGGACTACCAGAATCCCCTTCCCGACTCATGGTCGGTGGACTTCTGGAAGTCGGTGGCCTCCTACTTCGCCGACAACCACGCGGTGATCTTCGGCGTTTTCAACGAACCCTTCCCGCCCAACCCGACCGTGAGCGGAGACACCACCACGGGCTGGAACTGCGTCCTGAACGGCTGCACGGTGCCCGACTACTCGAACACCAGCAACTACAACTCCGTCCCCTCGACGACCTACGCCGGCGTGGGGATGAAGACGCTCATCGACGACATCCGCCAGTACAACACCACCGCCCCGCTGCTGGCCGGTGGACCGGACTGGGCCGGCGATATGGACGCCTGGCTCCAGTACTACTACCCAGGCGGTGTGTCGATCGACCCGAGCAACGAGCTGGCCGCCTCGGTGCACATCTACTTCCCGGCGGGCAACTCGCCGTGCTCGGTGACGACCGACGTCGCCACCGCCTGCCCCTCGGCGGGGGTGAGCGGAGGATACGGGTCCAACGCCATCGTGGAGACGGCGGAGACCGCCCCAGTGCTCATCGACGAGGTGGGCGACTTCAACTGCTCGGCCAGCTCGCTCACCCCGTTCCTCCAGTCGGTGGATGCCGAGGACGCCTCAGCCGGGGTGGACATCGGGTACGTGGGCTGGGCGTGGACCACCTACAGCTGCGACCCCAACCTCATCACCAGCTGGACCACCGGAGCACCCTCCACCATGGGCACGGCCGAGTACTGCGAGCTTCTGGCGCTCGGGGTCGCCCCCGCCACCAACTCGCTGTTCTCGCCCTCGACGTACTGCCCGGACACGAAGTCCTCCTGACCGTCGATCACGGATGATCACGCCGGACGCAGATCCTCCAGACGCAACTCGTCGAAAGGCCCGCACTCCACCACGGCTCCCCGGGTCGGCACCGCCACCCCGTCGGCGGTCGCCGATCCGATGTGGAGCCCGTGGAGCACGACTCTGACCCGCTGCGGCGGAGCGAACGCCCCGTGCCGCCTCCAGCGCAGCCTGGCGTCGTCTCCAGGCTCGGCGTCGGAGAGCTCGAGCGCGTCGTCGCGTGCCGGCCCGTCGCCGTCCCCGGCGTCGTCGACGCACGATCCTTCGGCTCGGCCCCGAAGAGGCCAGCAGTGGAACGTGAGCAACCCGGGCTCGTGGTCGAACGACAGGGCACCGCTTCTGACGGCTGAGGCGCCGCCACCCTGGTCGTCGTGGAGGGCGCACGGACCGCCGGGCTCGGCCCAGCCGTCGTCGAGGGCGAGGATCGAGCCCGCCCGCACGAACACCGGGATGCGCTCGAGCGGGCAGGGCGCCTCCGTCGTGGCGGTGAACACCCGGCGCTCCGCTGCGCCCCACCACAGGTGCCACTCCCCCGGGGGCAGCTCGACCGTGCGCCGGGACTGGCCCGGTGCCGTGGCCGGGGCCACCACCACGGCGTCCCCGAGACGGAACGTGTCGTCCTCCCCTTGGCTCCCCCGACCCGTGGGTCCCTCGGGCCACCACACGGGCCGCACGGCGGGAGCGCCGGTGCGGCTGGACTCGTGGGCCAGCGAGTACAGGTAAGGAAGGAGCCGGTAGCGCAACCGGACCCACGAGGAAACGGTGCTCCTCGTCGGCTCCGGAAAACGCCACGGCTCGCGAGGCGGGGCGCCGACGACGCTGTGGGTCCGGCAGAAAGGAAGGAGGACGGACAGCTGCAGCCAGCGCAGATAGAGCTCGGCGTCGGGGACGCCGGAGAACCCACCGATGTCGGGACCGGAGAAGGCGATCCCCGAGAGGCCGAGTCCCACCACGGTGGCGACCTGCTGGCGCAGCCCCTCCCAGCTCGTCTCGACGTCACCGGTCCAGTTCCACGCCCAGCGCTGGTTGCCCGCCCATCCCGAACGTGACAGCACGAAGGGCCGTCGCTCCGGGCGTGCCTGGTGAAGTCCGGTGTGGCCGGCTTGGTTCATGAGCAGTCCGTACACGTTGTGGGCATCGGCGTGGTCGCCGTGTCGTCCCTCGAGACGGTGGCGGGTGGCGAGCGGCAAGGTGGGATCCCCGGTCAAGGAGATGGACGTCGGCTCGTTCATGTCGTGCCACACACCGCCCACGCCGGCATCGACGAGCTCGCCGTACTGCGCCGCCCACCACGCCCTGGTCTCGGGATCGGTGAAGTCGGGGAAGGCCGCCTTCCCCGGCCACACCACCCCGATCTCGAGGTCCCCCGAGGGGGCCGTGCAGAAGAGCCGGCGATCCACGCCCTGGCGGAAGAGCGGCGAGCGGCGATCCGCCTTCACGGCCGGGTCGATGATCGGCACCAGGCGCGCCCCTTGGGCCCTGGCCCGCTCCGCCAACGCCCCGAGGTCGGGAAAGCGCCGGCGGTCGACGGTGAAAACGCGGTATCCGTCCATGTAGTCGATGTCGAGGTGCACGGCGCTCACCGGAACACCGAGTGAGCGGAACCCGTCGAGCACGGCCCGGACGTGTCGGGCGTTGCGGTAACCCCACCGGCTCTGGTGATAGCCGAGGGCCCAGCGGGGCGGGAGGAAGGGACGGCCGGTCAGCGCGCTGTAGCGCTCGAGCAACGTGGGGAGCTCGCCGCACACCACGTACTGGCGCAGGACCCCACCGGCGAAGGAGACCTGTGCCTCGTCCTCCTCGCCGTCGTGCCCGGGGAGCCGCACCTGCGCCGAAGCAGGGTTGTCGAAGAAGGAGAGCAGGTGCCCGTCACGGTGAACGCCGACGAGCACCGGGACCCCGACGTAGAGGGGGGTACGCCCGGGCCCCCAGGCCCCGCCGGGGTCGCGGTTCCACAGCCTGAACGTGCCTCCCCGCAGGTCGAGGCCGGCCGCCTGCTCGCCCAGGCCGCACAGGCGTTCCCCGGGACGGACGACGAACCTGTGCGTCCAGGCCAGCCGGCGTCGCCGGGGCGGGAGGTCCTGGCGCAGGAGGGTGCCGTCTCGCCGGCCGAGGCGCACCTCGGCGTTGGACGACACGCGCAGCTCGAGGTCGCCGCCGGCCACGACGCACCCGTCTCCGGCGTGCCGCACCGTCACCTCGGGGGCGGCCCACTCGCCCGGGGGGTCACAGGCGTAGGGATGGAGCGGATCGGCCGGTCCCCACGTGAGCCGGACCACATCGACGGCGAGCAGCTCGACCTCCAGGCTGGCGTCCGCAAAGGACAGGCGGGCGCCGTGTGCCAGCGCGGTGACGTCGGCGAGCGACCCGGGCTCGATGTCCGGGCCCGGCGGGGTGCGCCCGGCCCACTCCGACTCGCCCTGGCGGCGGCGGCGGATGGTGTGGGCGATCACCTGACCCGTGGTGCGCGGCCCGAGATGCGAGAGGGTGTGGACGGCGAGCCGGATCCGGGCCCAGGCCACGCGCAGGCGGGCCCGGAGGTCGTGCATCGGCGGGACAATACGGTGTGGCGGGTGTCGCCACCGGCTACCTAAACTGATTCGTCAGTCAACGAGGAGGTGGCATGCGCACCCGACTCACCGAGGTCCTGGGGGTCGAGCACCCGGTGATGCTGGCCGGGATGGGCGGGGTCTCCTACCACCGGTTGGTGGCGGCGGTGTCGGAGTCCGGAGGGTTCGGGTGCCTGGGCGCGTCCACCATGCCCACGCCCCAGATGGTCGACGAGATGGCCAAGGTGCGCGCCCTCACCGACAAGCCATTCGGCGTCGACCTGCTCACGGCCATGCCCGGGGACATGTCGGCCCAGGTGGAACTGATCATCGAAGCCGGGGCGTCGGTGTTCGTGGCCGGACTGGGCGTGCCCGTCGACGTGGTCGAGCTGTGCCATCGACACGGTCTTCTGGTGGTGAACATGTGCGGGAAGGTCGACCACGCCCGACGCGCCGTGGACGCCGGTTGCGACATCGTGGTGGCCCAGGGGACAGAAGCGGGCGGCCACACCGGGTTGGTGGCCACCATGCCCCTCGTCCCCCAGGTGGTCGACGCCGTGGGCGACCGGGTGCCGGTGGTCGCCGCCGGAGGGATCTTCGACGGACGAGGGCTCGCCGCCGCCCTGAGTCTCGGAGCCGACGGCGTGTGGGTGGGCACCCGCTTCATCGCCACCCCCGAGGCCCGCTCGGTCGTGGGCTACAAGGACGCCCTGCTCCAGGCGGCCGAGGACGGGACGACCATCAGCCGGGCCTACTCGGGCAAGACCATGCGCGTCGTGCGCAACGACTACACGCGCTTCTTCGACGAGCACCCCGACGAGCTGCAACCGTTCCCGGGACAGCTCGGTCGTTCCATCACGGACAAGGCGTTCCATCTCGGTGGCGACGAGCACACCGGTGAGATCGACGCCCATCGTGAGTGTTACCCGGCGGGACAAGGTGTGGGCGCCATCGAGGAGTTGGTCCCTGCCGGCGAGCTCGTGCACCGGTTCGTGACCGAGGCCGAAGAGGCACTGGCGCGCCTGGGCAACATCACGGTGCGCGCCTAGCGTCCCTTTGCACTCGGTGCCGCTCGGGTAGGGTCGAGTGTGCCGTGATGCGCCTTGTGTCCCTGCTTCGTCGCTCTCGTGGCATCACCGTCCGCATGGTGCCCGACCGCACCGTCGTGCAGGGAAGGCGCATGCGGTACGCCGTCTCGGACAACGTCGATGCCTCGGGGCCCGAGGGCCCGGGAAGCCCGCCGCTCTGGGCGGTGAACATCCACGGGTACTTCGCAGGCGGCGGGATGTACTGGCGCGAGAGCAGCCACCTGGCCCAGGCGCTCGGTTGGCGGGTGATGAACCCGAGCCTTCCCGGCTTCGCCGGGAGCGATCCGCTCCCGTGGGAGCACGTGAACATCAGGGAGATGACGACCCAGGTCGTCGACCTGCTCGACCAGCTCGAGGTGCCCAGGGCCGTCATCCTCGGTCACTCCATGGGAGGGGCGGTGGCCGTGGAGCTGGCCGCCCGCCACCCCGAGCGGGTGCTCGGAATCGT
Source organism: Acidimicrobiales bacterium (assembly GCA_030040015.1). Lineage (GTDB taxonomy): Bacteria > Actinomycetota > Acidimicrobiia > Acidimicrobiales > UBA8190 > UBA8190. The sequence continues at coordinate 3,890 of JASHUM010000052.1, read as the reverse complement.
CTATCGCGACGGTGCCGCCACCCCGGCATGGCGGATACGCAACGGGCCGATCGTAAGGATGCTCGGTGCGCTGCTCCCCGACGTGGCCACCCTGGCCGAGCTCATGGTGGCGGCCGCCCTCGACACTCCCGACATCCTCATCGGCCGTCGCCTGTCGTCGACCATGCGGGGGCTGTGGCCCGACGCCCGTCGCAACATCCGCTCCATGGGCCGGACCCTTCCCGTCGGGGCGATGCTCATGTCGATCGACATGCGCGCCGAGGTCCAAGAGGTGGCGCGAGCCGGCATCCCCATGCTGGCGGTGTGGGGGTGCTTCGACCAGATCTGCACGCCGGCCACGGCGGCCGAGTTCTCGGCCCTCACCGGCGAGCCCGTGCAATGGCTCCCCGGCGGGCATTCGTGGATGCTGCCACGACCCAGCGCTCAAGCCGATGTGCTGCGCGTCCTACCCCGGGGACGCAAGTTCATGGAGAACGTGGAGCGCCGCCGGCGACGTCTCATGGGCCTCGACACCGCCACAGAAGGACGCGCCACCATGCGCGTCGTCCGATGACTGCGACCGGCACGCAGGTCTGGTGATGGCGGCCGACGCCCTTGTCCTCGAGCGTCCACGCCGGCTGGTGCGACGGGCGATCGACGTGCCCGACGTGGGACCGGACGACGGCGTGCTCCGGGTGGAGGCGTGCGGGCTGTGCGGGACGGACCACGAGCAGTACACCGGCGACCTGCCCGCCTCCTTCGCCTTCGTCCCCGGTCACGAGACGGTGGGGACCATCGAGACCGTGGGCGAGCGGGCCGCAGGACGGTGGGGCGTGGCTCCGGGGGACCGGGTGGCGCTGGAGGTGTTCCAGTCGTGCCGGGTGTGTGGGCCGTGCGCGGCCGGGGACTACCGGCGCTGTCTCGTGCACGGGATCGGCGACATGTACGGGTTCGTCCCCGTCGAGAAGCCGCCCGGGCTCTGGGGTGGATATGCCCGCTTCCAGTACCTGTCCCCCGATTCCCTCCTGCACCGGGTCCCACCCGCGCTCGACCCGGTCGCGGCCACCGTCTTCAACCCGCTCGGCGCGGGGATCCGGTGGGGGGTGACGCTCCCCGGGACCCGGGCCGGCGACGTCGTCGCCGTCATGGGACCGGGGATCCGGGGGCTGTCCACGGCGGCGGCGGCGAAAGAGGCGGGTGCCGAAGCGGTGATGGTGACCGGGCGCGGGGAGCGCGACCGCCCCCGCCTCTCTTTGGCCAAGCGCTTCGGCGCCGACCTGGTGGTGGACGTGGAGGAGGAGGACCCGGTCTCCGCCTTGTCCAAGGCGGCCGGTCGCCTGGCCGACGTGGTCGTCGACGTCACGGCCAAGTCTCCCGCCGCCCTCGCCCAGGCCATCGCCCTGGCCCGCCCGGGCGGGACCGTCGTGCTGGCCGGCACCCGCGGCTCGGGCGAGACGCCGGGGTTCTGGCCCGACCTCATCGTGTACAAGGAACTGCGCATCCTGGGCGCCCTGGGCGTGGACTCGACCTCCTACGAGCAGGCCCTTCAGATGCTCGTGTCACGTCGGTACCCGTTCGCCGAGCTTCCCCGGAGGCGGGTGGGACTCGACGAAGCGGCCGGACTGCTGGCCGAGATGGCCGGCGAAGGCTCCTCGGCACCACCGGTGCACGGCGTGATCGAGCCCTGGGCCGACGGAGGAACGCCCCCGTAGCATCGCCTGGTGCGCACCGTGGTGACCGGCGCCGGCCGGGGATATGGAGCGGTCGTCGCCCGCCGGCTCGCCGCCGCCGGCCACCAGGTCGTCGTGCTGGGGCGCAACCGTGCCGCCGTCGAGGCGGTCGCCGGTGAAGTGGGTGGTATCGCCCTCGTCGCGGACGTCCTCGACGAGGGCGCCCTCGACGCCGCCGTGGCCAGGCTTCTCGCCGACCACGGACCGGTCGACACCCTCGTCAACAACGCCGGCGTGGGCGGGACCTTGGGCCTGGCCTGGGAAGTGGACCGCACCGAGTGGTGGCGAGCCGTCGAGGTGAACGTGCGGGGGACCCACAACGCCACCACGGCGGTGCTCCCCTCGATGCTCGAGCGGGGTTCGGGGCGGATCGTCAACGTCGTGAGCAACGCCGGGGTGGCCCGGTGGCCGTACGGGTCGTCGTACGCCGTGTCCAAGGCAGCGGTGATCAAGTACGGGGAGAACCTCGCCGCCGAGGTCCGCAAGCGCGGGATCGCCGTGCTCAACTTCCATCCGGGCATCCTCGAGATCGGCTTGACCGAGACGCTCTTCGCGTCGGCGCCGGAACCGGGCTCGACCGAGCACATGGTGGCCGAGTGGTTCCGAGCGCAGATCGCCGCCGGACGCAGCGTCGACGCCCAGGTCTCGGCGGGCAAGCTGGCGCGCCTCGCCTCGGGCGAGCTCGACGCCCTGTCGGGGCGCTACGTCACCGCCTACGACGACTTCGACGACCTGATGCGACGGGCCGAGGAGATCCTGTCGTCCGACCTCTACACGTTGGGGCTGCTCCAGCCCCGAGGGGATCAGACGATGCGGTAGGTCTGCACGGCGTGGGCCACGACGGCGCCCTGGGCGTCGGTGGCGGTGATCTCGGTGAAGGTGAGCTCCTTGCCGCGGCGCACGACGGTGGCCGTGCACACCAGGTCGCTCTTCTTGGCAGCTCCCACGTACTGCACCGACATCGACACCGTGGAGGCGCGCATCCCCTTGTCGAAGTCGTGGTTCGACCACGCCGCCGCTGCCCCGGCGGTGTCGAGCGCCGCCGCCACCACCCCGCCGTGGTAGTAGGTGCCGTCGTTGGTCAGCTCGTCGCGGAAGGGAAGCCGCATCACCACGTCGTCGGGCTCGTAGCGCTCGAATCCCAGGCCGAGCCAGGCCAGATAGGGCGTCGCCAGCATGGTCGTGGGCACGGCTCGGCGCAACGAGCGCTGCTGCTCCTCGCTGAGCCCGCCGCCGCCGCCAGTGGTCGCCATCGGTCGCCTCCCCTACACTGGGATCCCGGTCGCTGATTGACGAATCAGTTTACGAGGGAGGCTCGTCGATGCGCTGGGAGATCGAGGACACGCCTGCGCAGCAGGAGTTCCGCGCCGAGTTCCGCTCCTGGCTGGCCGGGACGCTGCCACCCGGTTGGGTGCAGGCGGTCGAGGCGGGCGACGACGCCGCACTCGAGAAGGTGAAGGCCGACGCCGGCTTCAACCCCTTCGCCTGGCAGGGCACCATCGGCCGCAGCCCGTACGCCGCGCCCCTGTGGCCCAAGGACTACGGCGGGCTGTCCGGCGAGGTGTGGATGCAGCAGGTCATCCGCTCCGAGCTGGTGCGGCACCGCCTTCCCACGGTGTCGATCAACCTCCTCGGAGTGGGGCTGGCCGGTCCCACCCTCATCGAGCACGGCACCGAGGAGCAGAAGGAGCGCTACCTGCGCAAGATCCTCTCCGGTGAGGAGATCTGGTGCCAGCTCTTCAGCGAGCCCGGATCCGGCTCCGACCTGGCCTCGCTCGCCACCCGGGCCGTGCGCGACGGCGACGAATGGGTGGTCAACGGCCAGAAGGTGTGGACCACCATCGCCCAGTTCGCCAGCTACGGCATGCTGCTCGCCCGCACCGATCCCGAGGTGGCCAAGCACGAGGGGCTCACCTACTTCATCGTCGACATGAAGGGCCTGGGCGTTGAGGTCCGCCCGTTGCGCCAGATGACGGGCTCCTCGGAGTTCAACGAGGTCTTCTTCTCCGACGTCAGGGTCCCCGACCGCAACCGGGTGGGGGCGGTGGGAGACGGGTGGCGCTGTGCCCGTACCACCCTCATGAACGAGCGGGTGGCGCTGGCGGGGATCTCCCTCGATCCGGTGTCCTTCACCGGCGGAGTGCGGCGGGATCCCTGGACCAGTTACCTCGAAGGGATCCC
>JASHUM010000051.1 GCA_030040015.1 Acidimicrobiales bacterium | reverse complement strand
TGGGACGAGGAGGTGGGCGCCCAGGACGAGCGGAGTGCCCATCTGCAGGCCGTGGCCCGACGGGAGTTCGGCCGGCGGGGATTCGAGGCGACCACGATGCGCGACATCGCCGGAGCCGCCGGCCTCAGCACGGGAACGGTCTACCGGTCCTTCCGGTCCAAGGACGATCTCCTGCTCTCCATCATGCGGACGTACTCGGAACAGGCTCGCTCGGCTTGGACGGCAGCACTCGAACCGCACGGGTCTCCGGTCGAGAAGCTCGACGCCATCACGTGCGCCAACATCCACGTGCTCCACCGGTTCAGTGACGAGTTCCGCATCCAGCTGGCATGGCTGCGTCAGTCCCCTCCCACCACACCCGATCTGGGCAGGTGGTTCACCTGGCACCTGCGCCAGGTGAAGGCAGTGCTGAACGACGGCGCCAAGGCAGGGCAGATCCACCTCGACGGGGCATCGATGGACATCCGTGCCCGCTGCCTGTACGAGGCGTCGGTGGTCCCACCGAGCACCATCGGTGCCAGTGGGATCCGCGCCGCTCACTCCCTGGCCCGCGACACCGTGCTGCGCGGTGCCCTGGTGCGTTCCTAGCGGTCAGGCGGGGAGCTCGATGCCCGACACCTGGTACCCGCCCACCCGGGACGAAGCCGGTGACGTCGCCAGGTTCCGGTTGCTCGCATCGGCCGTCGCCGGGCGGCCCGTCGACGTGGCCGCTCTCGTTGGTGGGGAGCCGGCCTACACCGACGGGGCGACGATCTTCGTCCCGGCGCACGAGACTCCGGACCGCCAGATCGCCTTGCTGTCCGTGCAGGCTGCCCTGCTCGGGGCGGGCAGCCTGGGGCCCGGCGTCGTCGATGTGCTCCGGCGTCGCCCCTCCCTGGTGCGGAGGTACTTGGCTGTCGAGGGCCATCGGGCCCTGAGCGCACAGGAGCACCTCCTTCCTGGCCGGTCCAGGCTGGTGATCGACCACGGCATGGCCGGCGCCGTCGACACGCCTGAGTCCTCGCTCGCCGTCGCCGCCGGCCGGTCGGCGCTCGCCGATCCCCCCGACGAGTTCGGGACGATCCTCCCCAAGGTGGTGAGGAGCCCAGAGCGACCGGGGGGCGGGCCCGGCGCCGAGCAGCCCCACGTCCCGCGCCGGGACGACAAGGCCGCCTCGAGGGAGCTCGAGGACGAAGCGGATGCCGGAGCCACCACGACGCACTTCCTCTCGAGCCCGGTCGGGGGAGCTGGGGCGGTGGGACGCCTGCTCAAGAAGTTCTTCGGCGACAGCCGCCTCGGCGGAGGCGGCCCGCCCGGGGCGGACTCGCCGACCCACTGGACCCGTCGGCCGACGGGGACGACCGGTCGGCCTGCCCTCTCCACGGCGATGGCGCCGGCAGGGGGCAGCGCCTTCCCTGCGCCGGCAGGTCGTCGGTACCCGGAGTGGGATGCCGGCCGGCGCCGGTACCGGCCCGATTGGTGCACGGTGGCGGAGATCGATCCCGTGCCCGAGGCGCTGGTGCCACTCGGATCACCCGATCCCCATCCGTTGCGGCGGGCCTTGGGCCGCCTCGGCGTGGAGCTCGAGCGCCAGCACCGCCAGCCCCAAGGCGACGACATCGACCTCGATGCCGCCATCGAGGCCCACGTGCAGCTGGCCGCCGGCTCGGCTCCCGAGGAGGCGGTGTACATCGACACGGTGAGGCGGCGCCGCGACCTGTCGATCCTGGTGCTGCTCGACGTCTCGGGGTCAGCGGGCGAGAGCAGCTCGACCGGTCCTCCCGTGCACGTCCTGCAGACGGCGGCGACGATGGCGTTGGCCAGCGCGCTGCACCAGCTCGGAGACCGCGTGGCGGTGTTCGCCTTTCGCTCGCAAGGACGATCGGCGGTCCACGTCCTTCCGGTGAAGAGGTTCGACGAGCCGCTCGGCGCCCTCGCCGTCCGCCGGTTGAGAGGATTCGTCCCCGGGGGCTACACGCGACTCGGCGCCGCCGTCCGGCACGGCGCTGCCGTGCTCGAACGCGACGGCGGCACGTCACGGAGGTTGATGGTCGTCGTCTCGGATGGCTTCGCCTACGACCACGGCTACGAACCGGCCTACGGAGAAGCCGATGCCCGACGTGCCCTGTCCGAGGCACGGCGCCACGGTATCGGCTGTCTGTGCCTGAGCGTCGGCGCCCACAGCGACCCCGGTGCACTGCGGCGGGTGTTCGGCACGGCGGCCCATGCCGCGCTGGCGCGGGTCGAAGAGCTCCCTGGCGTCGTGGGTCCGCTGTTCCACAGCGCGCTGCGCTCCGCCGAGGCGCAACGACGGGTCTTCCTCGCCCACGAGCAGGTCAGAGAGCGTCTCGACGTCGAGCGGACCTCGGCGTGACGGCGTCGACCCGTCCCTACTACGTCCCGCTGGGCAGCGAGGAGCAGGTTTTCGCCACTGCCTTCCGGCGAGGCCTTCCGGTGCTGCTCAAGGGCCCGACCGGTTGCGGGAAGACTCGATTCGTCGAGGCCATGGCGTTCGATCTGGCCAGGCCGCTCGTCACCGTCGCCTGTCACGACGACCTGACCACCGCCGATCTCGTCGGGCGGTTCCTGCTCCGGGGTGGAGAGACGACATGGGTCGACGGGCCGCTCACGACGGCGGTCCGCCACGGCGCCATCTGCTACCTCGACGAGATCGTCGAGGCCCGCCAGGACACCACGGTGGTGCTCCACCCCCTGGCCGACCATCGTCGCCAGCTGCCCATCGACCGCCTCGGTGTGACGCTCGACGCCGCGCCCGGCTTCTGTCTGGTCGTCTCCTACAACCCCGGCTACCAGAGCGTCCTCAAGGACCTGAAGGACTCGACACGCCAGCGCATGGTGGCCATCGAGCTCGGCTTTCCGCCTCCCGACGTCGAGGAGAAGATCGTGGCCCACGAGTCGGGTGTCGACCAGCACAGCGCCGCGCTGCTCGTGCAGATCGGCCAGGCCATCCGCCGCCTCGACACGGCCGGACTGCGGGAGGTGGCCTCCACCCGCGTCCTCGTCGCCGCCGGCCACCTGGTGGCAGAGGGGTTGGACCTCCGCCAGGCGGCCCGTGCCGCCGTGGCCGGCCCGCTCAGCGACGACCCCCTCGTGACGAGGGGGCTGTTCGAGATGATCGACGCCTACCTGGGAGGTGACGGCGGACCCGATTGACGGGTCCACCCGCCCTCGTTAGCGTCTGGAACAAATATCAGGTCAACGGGCGGGCGGCGGTTGCGGGGCGCTGCTCGGGAGGGAGGACCGTGTCCTACGAGAGCACCGCTGAGCCGATCAAGCTCGGATACCTGTTCGACTTCAAACTCCCCGACGGATACCCCGAAGAGTCGCGCCTGGACCTGATCCGGCCCTTCGAGCTGGTGTTCCGCCAGGGCCTCGAGCGGGGGATGATCGACCGCCCCGTGCAGATCGTCTTTCGGGAGGTCGAGGGCCTGCCCAAGGGCACCATCAAGGCCGTCGTCGACGCCTACGGCCAGCTCGTCGAGGAGGGGTGCTTGGCGGTGTTCGGCCCGGCCATCACCGACAACTGCGTGCCGACACGCGAGGCCATCGAGCAGCGATTCCACGTCCCCGCCCTGAGCGTGACCGGCAGCGAGGAATGGCTCGGGGAGTGGACGTTCTCGCTCTCGATGGGTTCGATGAGCGACGAACCCATCTTCTGGGCCGACCTGCTGGCCAAGGGTGGCTACAGCGAGGTTGGAGTGCTCATCGAGCAGTCGCTCGTGGGAGAGTCCTACGTCCGCAACTTCCGCAGGGCTGCTGCCAGACGCGGCATTCGCATCGTGGTCGAGGAGTGGATCCCGCAAACGGGCCAGGACATCACCCCGCAGGTCCGTTCGCTGCAAGAGGCCAAGGTGTCGGCCTTCGTCCACTGCGGGTTCGGCTTCGGGTTGCTCAACGTGAACCGGGTGCTCGGAGAGCTCGGGTGGGACCCACCGAGGTTCCTGGGTACCGCCTTCCAGAACGCCTGGATACATCAGATCATGTGGGACGCCATCTTGGGCTGGACCGGGCTCGATCAGTACGACGAGTCGAACGTCGTCGGTCAGCGTTTCCTCGACGAGTACCAGGAGGCCTACGGTCGCCGGCCCGAGTACTGCGTCCCGGTGGTGAACCGCGACCTGGCCACCGTGCTCCTCCATGCCTTCGCCGACGCCCATCCCCTCACGCCCCGAGGAGTCAAGGAGGCGCTCGAGCGGGTCAAGATGCTGCCGGCGGCGTCGGGCGCACCCGGGACCCGTCTGTCGTTCGGGAATTGGACCCGGCGCGGGTGGGTGGGAGCGGGGTACCTGGTGGCCCGCCAACTCGAGCCGGAGTTCGGCAAGGCCCGGCTCATCGGGCGATTCGGGGAGCAGTGAGCGTGGCCCTCGGCGCCGCCACGCGCCCGGCCGCCACACGACTGCCCAGACCCGGCCGCCCGCCGTCGGGCCGGTCCGTCGCCGGTTGGTCGCTCCTGGCCTGTGCCGTTGCCCTGGCGCTGCTCTTCGTCGCCCACAACGCCCGGCGCGGCGCCGTGGCGGCCCGGATCGCCAACCCGGCGGTGCACGGTGCACCTCGCCCGGTGGCGCCGTTGTTCGGCTGGACGCACTGGCTGGGGCTGGAGCAGGTGGGGACGATCGTCTCCATGGTGCTCATCGTCACGGTGTTCGCCGTGATGTGGCGCCGGCACCCGAAGCACCCGATCCTCCTGGCGGCCATCTGCTGCACGGCCATCGTCTGGCAGGACCCGATCATGAACTGGGCCCCCTACGCCGTCTACAACCCGCAGCTCTGGCACTGGCCCGAGACCTGGCCGCTGGTGTCGATCTCGCCCACGGTGGAGCCGTTCGTGGTGATCGGGTACGTGATGTTCTACCTGGCACCGTTCTTCCCGGCCGTGTGGGCACTGCGCCGCATCCAGCAGCGTCGCCCGCTCGACTCGTTCGTCTGGCGGCACCCACTCATCAGTTTGGCCCTGTTGATCTACGCCATCGGGTTCGTCTACGACGCCGCCCAGGAGATCGTCCTCATCCGGACCGGGATGTACATCTACTCCCAGGTCATCCCGTTCGGCTCGGTGTTCACCGGGACGACCTACCAGTTCCCACTTCTGTGGGAGTCCTCCCTGGTCACGACCGTCATGATCCCGGCCGGCGTGCTGTTGTACCGCGACGACACCGGTCGCACCGTGGCGGAGAAGCTGGGCCAGCGGATCCGGGGATTTCACGCCCGCCCGGCGCTGGGCACCTTCGCCGTGATGTTCCTCGTCTTGAACGGCGCCTATCTGTTCCTCTACGGCGGCAGCTTCGCCGTCATCCGGGCCAGCGGTGCCGCCACCTCGGTCGCCTGTCCGTTCCCCTATCCGGAGGCCAAGGTGTACGACCCCCAAGGCCTCTACGCCGAGGCCGGACAGCCCGGCCCGTACTCGGCCGGCATCTGGGCCGGCTGGGAGAGCGGGCAGTCGGGACGGCCACAGGTCACCGCAGCGACCACGGGCAGCCACTGTGGGGCCAAGACCTGAGCCCGGCGCTCAGGGGTTGATCTGGCGTGTCGGGCGCACCACCAGCTCGTTGACGCAGAAGTCCTCGGACCGGCTGAGCATGAAGGCGATGGCGTCGCCGAGATCGGCGGCGGAACCCGGTCCGGCGTCACCGGCGAAGTACGGGATGTCCGACGGCGGGATCTCACCGTCGAAGGACATGCCCTCGATGGTGAGGCCCTCGGTGTCGAACATGCCGGGCAGCACGCACCCCACGTTGATGCCGGCCGGCGCCAGCTCGAGGCGAAGGGCATCGGTGGCGGCCCGCAGTCCTCGTTTGGTGGCGGCATAGACGCCGACGCCCACCATCGGGGTGATCGCCCCGGTCGAGGCCACCACGACCACGTCGCGCCGGCCCGATGGGGGGAAGTGGCCGATGCCGTAGCGAACGGTGGCCAGGGGGCCGAGCAGGTTGAGCTCGATCAGCTCCTTCCAGCGTTGCGGGGTGCCGGTGGCCATCGTCCCCACCATCGACTTGCCGGCCACGGCGACGACGCCGTCGAGGCCGGCCAGGGACCGTGCCGCCTCGTCCACGGCAACGGGGAGCGCCTCGAGGTCGGTGACGTCGCACGGGACGGGTACGGCGCCTTCGCCGAGCTCGGCCCGCAGCTCCTCGAGCCGGTCCTTGCGCCGGGCCAGCATGGCCACCGAGCCGCCGCAGGCGACGATCGACCGGCACGTGGCGGCCCCGATCCCGCTCGAGGCTCCCGTGACCAGCACGCGACGACCGCCGAGGTCAGCGCTCGTCCCCATCTGTCCCTCCCCTCGGCCAGGCCCTGGTGCCGGCGTAGCCTAACGTTTGGTCAGCCCGATTGACCGGCTCCGGCCGGCGCCGCTACCGTGCTGCTGAACGAATATTTGGTTACAGCGACGGGAGGGGCCCACGTGGACTCGTCGGCGGAGGACACGGCGTTGGTTGCGGACCGGCACGGAGACGACGAGCGCGACGGCGAGGAGTTCGGCCTCTTCGACGACGCCGTCGCCGGTGACACGCGCGACCCGTACCCCGAGCTGGCCCGGACCCGCCGGGAGCATCCCGTCCAGCGACTCGACTCCTCCTTGATGCCGCACGAGGAATCGGCGCCGGTGTTCTTCGTGTACCGGCACGAGGACATCTCCCGGGTCCTGCGGGACTCCGAGACGTTCTGTTCGGGCCACATCATCGAGCTCATCATGGGCCCGGTGATGGGTGAGCACATCATGCTCGGCATGGACGGTCCCCAGCACCGTCGCTACCGGGTGCTCGTCTCCACCGCCTTCCGGCCCAAGGTCATGGATCGCTGGGAGAGCGAGCTGGCGGCGCGGGTCGGCAACGCACTGGTCGACGGGTTCGCCGAACGCGGTCGTGCCGAGCTCGTCCGGGAGTTCACCTTCCCCTACCCGACGCAGATCATCGCTGGGATCCTGGGACTGCCGAGGGACGACTACAAGCAGTTCCAACGCTGGTCCATCGCCATCTTGAGCTTCCTGAGCAAGCAGGACGAGGCCGTCGTCGCCTCGCGGGAGGTGAAGGAGTACGTGGCCGGCATCCTCGAAGACCGGCGTCGCTCGCCCCGTGAGGACCTGCTCTCCGACCTGGCCCACGCCGAGCTCGACGGCGAACACCTGAGCGACGAGGAGATCTTCTCGTTCGTCCGGCTGCTGCTCCCTGCCGGCGTCGAGACGACCTACCGCTCCACCGGGAACCTGCTGCTCACCCTGCTCTGCGACCCGGACCAGCTCGAGGCGGTCCGGGCGGACCGCAGCCTCGTCGCCCCGGCCATCGAGGAGTCGCTCCGTTTTGAGACCCCTCTCCTCAACATCACCCGACTCGCCACCAAGGACACCGAGATCGACGGCGTGCCCATACCGGCGGGTTCCACCGTCATGCTCATGTTGGCGGCGGCCAACCGCGAGGAGGAGCGCTACTCCGAGCCCGACCGCTACGACATCGAGCGCGCCGAGCCCAAGCCCCACATCTCCTTCGGCCAGGGACCCCACATCTGCCTGGGCATGCACCTGGCCCGCATGGAGATGCGGGTGGCACTCAACTTGTTGTTCGACCGACTGCCCGGTCTGCGTCTCGATCCCGAGGCCGATGACCCGCACATCCGGGGCCAGGTGTTCCGTTCGCCGACGGCCATTCCGGTGCTCTTCGGCTGACACCCCGGGGATGGTCGACTTCTCGTTACCGGCGACGGCCGAGCACTTCCGACAGGAGCTGCGGTCCTGGCTGGGCGCCAACCTGACCGACGACGTGGTGGCGGCCGGGCGGCGCATGGCCGACGACCACGCCTTCGCCGTCGTCAGGGACTGGAACCGGCGCATGGCCGATGCCCGCTGGCTCGCCATCTCGTGGCCCGAGGAGTACGGGGGACGGGGGGCGACCGGGCTCGAGCAGCTCGTCTACATGGAGGAGACCGTCCGGGCCCGGTGCCCCTTGCCGGTCAACGTGATCGGCCTGAACAACATCGCGCCCGCCATCATGCAGTTCGGTACCGACGAGCAGAAGCGCTCCTTGCTGCCGAGGATGGTGCGGGCCGACGACGTGTGGTGCCAGGGCATGTCCGAGCCCGAGGCCGGATCCGATCTCGCCTCTCTGCGCACGACGGCGAGGCGCGACGGGGACGGCTTCGTCGTCTCGGGGCAGAAGATCTGGACCTCCCTCGGCCATCGCGCCGACTACTGCCAGCTCTTCGTCCGGACCGACCCCGAGGCCACCAAGCACCAGGGCATCTCCTGCCTCGTGGTGGACATGCGCTTGCCCGGCATCGACGCCCGCCCGGTGCCGACGCTCAACGGCGAGACCCACTTCGCCGAGGTCTTCTTCGACGAGGTGCGGGTGCCGTCCGGGGCGCTCCTGGGGCCACTGCACGGCGGGTGGGGCGTGGCCACCACGACGCTGAGCCACGAGCGGGCCAATGCGGCGCGTCTCTACGCCGAGCAGCAGGTCCGCCTCCGAGAGCTCGCCGACGACCTCGGCGCCGCCGCTCCGCCGGGTGGGGAGGTCGACCCGGTGACCCTGCGCCGGCTCGGCGAGCTCGCCACCAGGGCCGACCTCCTCGAAGTGCTGTGCAAGCGCTCGGTGTCCGCCGCTCTCCACGGTGGCGACACCTTCGCCTCGGCCAGCCTGGCCAAGACGGTGTGGGCCGAGCTGGGCCAGGACATCGCCGCCCTCGGCTTCGACACCCTCGGGGCCGACGGCGCCGACGGGCGCTGGGCCCAGCTGCGGCTCTCGGCTCGAAGCCTCTCCATCGCCGGCGGCACGACCCAGGTCAACAAGAACGTCACCGCCCAGCGGGTCCTCGGGCTGCCCCGGCGATGAACCTGGAGCGCTCCGAGGAGCAGCTGGCCCTGAGCCGGACGCTGCGCCGCTTCCTCGACGACAAGGACGTCGTCGGCCGCTCGCGCGCCCTGCTCGAGGACCCGGTCGGGACGGACGAGGACCTGTGGCAGGGCCTCGTCGCGCTCGGGACCACCGGCCTGTTCGTCTCCGAGGAGCACGGTGGCGCCGGGGCGACCATGGTGGAAGCGGCCATCGTCCTCGAGGAGCTGGGCCGTGCCCTCTACCCCGGACCTTGGATGTCGACGGCGGTCGTCGCTCCCCGCGCCCTTCAGCGAGCCGGTGGCGACGGCGAGGTGTCCAAGCTGTTGCGGGGGATCGCCGAGGGGACGGTGATCGCCACGGTGTGCCTGCCTGCGCCCGGCGTGTCGGTGACGAGCAGGGCCGGCGTCGGTGGGGAAGCCCTCCTCTCAGGCGAGGTGGCCCTCGTCGCCGACGCCTCTGCTGCCTCGGTGCTCCTCGTCGCCGCTGGTGGAGCCGACGGAGCCGTGCTGTACGAGGTCGCCGGTTCGTCACCCGGCGTCGCCGTGACGCCGGGCCGGTCGGTCGATCCCACGACGAGGTGGTCCAGCGTCGAGCTCGACCGGGTGACCGCACGCCGGGTCGGCGCCTTGTCCGGCGACGCGCTCCGGGCGATCGTGGACGACGTCCTCGTGGCCCGTGCCGCCGACGCCCTGGGGGCAGCGGGCAGAGCGCTCGAGCTGGCGGTCGACCACGCCAAGGTCCGGGAACAGTTCGGGCAACC
>JASHUM010000050.1 GCA_030040015.1 Acidimicrobiales bacterium | reverse complement strand
GAGAAGTGCCTGGACGTGCTCCTCGAGGCGGTTGCCATCCTGGGACCGGAGATGCCCGAACTTCGCCTCTGGTTGAGTGGTCCGGGTGACCCTGGACGCGTCTTGGCAATGGCACCACCGGAAGCTAGAGACCATGTCGAGGTGCTGCCGCTCGGCAGGCCAGAGGACCAGGGCCACCGCTACAGCCGTGCGTGGGTCACTGCACTGCCATCCCTATCGGACTCGTTCGGCTTGGTCCTTCTCGAGTCGCTCGCTTCCGGTACCCCGATCGTGGTGGCCGATTCCGGCGCTCCCCCAGCCTTGGTCTCGCCGGCCACCGGCGCCGTGGCCAAGCCTCGAAATCCGGAATCCTTGGCCGAGGCACTATGCCAGGGGTTGGAGCTGGCTCGCCGACGAGATACGGCCGAGCTCTGCCGGAAGTTCGCAGCCGATTACGACTGGGACGCCAGTATCGCCCCGCTCCTGGAAGACCTGTACAGGGCGGCGACCTCCAAGCCGAGCCGCTCAAGGGCCGCCGATCTTCCTCATCGCCTGTAATTGGAGCGGTACCAGTCGATCGTCCGGGCCAACCCATCAGTCAGGTCGTGGTGAGGCTTCCAGCCGAGGAGGTCATGGGAACGGCCTCTGTCGCCCACCATGCGCCAAATCTCGTTAGGGCGGTACGGGAGAGCCCCGAATTGGGCTTCGACGGGGTTGCCGAGCAACTCGAGGACAGTGACGGCGAGGGCCCGCATAGATATCTCCTCAGCGCTGCCGATGTTGATGACGGCGCCCTCAAGGCCGGGGCGGACCAGGGCTCGCAGAAATGCGTCGACGGTGTCCTCGACGTAGGTGAACTCGCGGATCTGTTCGCCGGCTGTCATGAGCAGTGGTGTCTTCTGCAAGGCCGACAAGATGATCTCGGGAATGACCCGATCAGGAGTCTGCCACGGTCCATAGCTGTTGAAGGGGCGGAGGCACACGATTGGCCAACCGTAGGCCTGGTTGAACATACGGCAATACCGCTCGGCGGCATACTTCGACACCGCGTACGGTGACATGGGCTGCACCGGCCCGTCCTCGCGGAAGGGCGAGGGGGCGTCGCCGTACACCTCGCCGGTACCCACATAGATGAAGCGCTCATAGTTACCGCCGAGCGCGTTGAGCAGGTTCACTGTGCCCTGGATGTTCGTCTGGATGTTCTCGTTGACCCGGTGGAACGACTTGCCGACGTGGGTGAAGGCGGCCAGATGGACGACCAGGGCCGGTTCTGTGCCGGCGACGACATCCTCCAGGGAGGACTGGTCGTTGATGTTCGCCTCGACGAGATGGACGTCGTCGATGACGTCCGCAAGTCTCACGGGGACGATCGACGACACGGACGAGGTAAGGGCGTGGACATGGGCTCCCTCCCTCAGCAGGCGGTGCACCAGGTGAGAGCCGAGGAAACCAGTGGCGCCGGTGACCAAGACGGAGCAGCCCGCGACACCCTCCGTCCTCACCGTATCGAGAGGAGACGCTGGGCGGGCCGGCCGTTGGCGAATCGGTCAGCAGCGGCAAGGTGCCACACTTCGAGGACCTCGGCGAGCCGGTCCACGCTCAGGTCCCGCGCCGTCGCGAATCCGGACATGACGAGCCGGCTACGCAACTCCGGCTCGTCCGCCAACCGCTTCACAGCGGTTGCCAGCGCCTGGGGGTCGCGTTGGGGGATGCGCAGGCAGTTCCCGTCGTCGATGAGGAACTCGCCGCTCCCACCGGACCCGGTCGCCACCACCGGCACCCCGCACGCCATGGCCTCGACTGGCACGAGGCCGAAAGGCTCGTCCCACTCGGTCGGGAACACGCAGACGTCGGCCTGGGCATACCTGCCCCGCAGCTCGGCCCTGGTGACGTTGGTGAAGCGCAGGCGGTCGGATACCCCACACTCCCGGGCGACTGCCTCCAACTCCTGGCGATATGGGTCGTCTACCGAAGGCAGGAGCTCGAGGGTCGCCTCGTCGGGGAGGTAGGCCAAGGAGTGCACCGCCGTGGCCAGTCCTTTGCGGGGGTCGAGGCGGCCGGCATTGGCCATCCGCCATCGCCAGGGGTGATCCGGTGTAGCAGCTGCGACCGGGAAGTCGTCGTGGTCGATCCCGTTGTAGGTCACCGTGGACTCGGAGAATGCCCAGGGGGACCACTCGAGGCAGCGATCGCGGTTGTTTACGCTGATGAAGAGCCACACCCCGGACGAGCCGATATCGGGCAACGTCGCTGGCACCCCGGCCAGCCGCTCCACCAGGCTCCCTATCCGACCGTGCTTGTACCAGAGCTTCATCCACGGGTCGATCTTGTAAGCGTAGGTGGGCCAATCGTCGCAGACGACGTAGGCGAGCGGTATGCCGGACTCGACGAGCGCCTTCAGTAGACCGGTCGACATGGCGCCCATATGCCACACCGAGATGATCTTTGGCTTGACCCGCTCGATGGTGTCCCTCAGCGTCCGCTGGTTCTCCTTCTCGATGCCGATGCGCTGGTGGAGCGGCGGCGACACCAGCTTGCCGGCCTCGTAGAAGATCCGCAGGTCCCGGAGGACGCCCTGGTCCCGCTCCCCCGACGGATCCTGCACGCCGGCCACGCGCATTGTGCCGGTGAGCACGGTGACGTCATGGCCCGTCCGACGCCACCTGTCGACGACGTCCCGACAGGACAACTCGTACCCTCCGTAATGGTGGGGCGGGTACATGTTCGACAGGACGAGGATCGATGCCAAGACCCGCAACGATATCTCACGGGAGTCACGAAACCGCCGAGGAGGTCCTCCACACACGTCGAGCGGGACGTGACACATCGCAGGACTGGTCAGGTAGCCTCACCTGTCATGGCGCACGAGAACCTGAGCGACCACGTATCTTCCGAGGGCATCGCACGGACTGGCCGCGCCAAAGCCCTTGGGTGGACTCGTCGAATCAAACGAGCAGCTCGTCGCAGATGGCTGACGTCGCCTGCGGCTGGAGGGGCACATGATCTCCACAGCGATTTCTCGACCACGGTCACCGCCTCCGAGCAGGCCATCCTGGATGAAGCACGACCGTACACGCTGACCTCGCCTGAGCGGCTGCTGGCGAACATGGACGCCGTCACCTACGTCGTGGCCCGTGGAGTTCCCGGCTGCCTTGTGGAGTGCGGCGTGTGGAGGGGCGGCTCCGTCCTGGCAATGATTCGCACGCTGCAGGGGCTCGGTGTCTCGGATCGCGACATCTTTCTCTTCGACACCTTTGAGGGGATGACCGAGCCCACAGCGGACGACACGTCACGTTTCGACGAGGCCGCGCTCAAGACCTGGACACAGAGCCTGGCCTCTGGCACAAAACCCTGGAGTTGGGCATTCGATGCTCAATACTTCAATCTCAACCAAGTCAAAGACGTGATCTCTGGCACCGGGTATCCGCCCGAGCGAATACACTTCGTCGAGGGACGCGTCGAGACAACGCTGCCGTCGGGAGCCCCTGACGAGATCTCCATTCTTCGTCTCGATACCGACTGGTACGAGTCGACATGGCACGAGTTGTTTCACCTGTACCCGCGGATTTCGGACGGTGGTGTGCTGATCATCGACGACTACGGCCATTGGGACGGGGCCCGCAAGGCAGTCGACCGCTACTTCGCCGAGGAGGCCTCACAGGTGATGCTGTGTCGCATCGACTACACCGGACGAATTGCCGTCAAGCACTGATCGTTCGAAGCTTGGTCCGACAAGGGACCAGTCTGGGATCGTGCGGCACCGACGCCGATGTGCCAGGTCAGGGCGACGTACCAGGGGCGCCTCGGCGTGAGATGCGCTGACGGGCACTTTCTGCTGAGTACCTAAGTGTGTACCTCCAGAGTTGCCGGACCGACATGCGCAGCGGACCGAAGTCGACAGCCATTCCCTCCCCCCACGTTTGCGCCCTGCGGTGTGTGCGCGGAAGACGCTCCGGCGTGAGTGAGTCGTCTGGACCCTTCACCCCGACTCCGAAGATCCCCTCTGGGAGCAGTGCATAGCCTTGGGCGATCACCAACCGAGATTCGAACGGCCTCAGGAGAAGCTCGAATCCCTCCGGCGTAAAGCGCCAGTAGTCCCAGGGGTGGGCATGAATGGGAAAGAACATCAGCGACGAGATGGCCAGCACACCCCCAGGCTTGAGCACGCGGTACATCTCCTCCACCGCCCGGATGGGGTCGGCTACGTGCTCGAGCGTCTCGAGCGCCACTACCGTCCCGATCGAGTCATCGGCGAAGCTGAGCCGATGGATGTCCTCGATCAGGTCGACACCGGTACCAGGTTGGATGTCGCAGCCGAAGTGACGCTGCGCCTTGAAGATCGGGCGCATGTCGGCCTCGCCCTCTTGCCCCTCTGCAGCCCGTGCCCCCAATTCCACCAGTGGCGAACAGATGGTGAACCCCTCGGCAACGTCGCGGGCAAAATCGAGGACAGCGGACCTCATACCCCTGTCCAGCGTTCCGAGTCGGCGTCATAGCGGCGGACAATCCGAGCCGGGTTGCCTCCCACCAACGAGCGCGGCGCCACGTCGGACGTGACGACAGCTCCCGCGGCAACGTATGACTGTTCTCCCACGGTCACCCCTTGGAGAATGATCGACCCGATGCCGAGGAACGCTCCTCGCCGAATACGCACCGGCTTCGGCTGTGCCATGGGCTGGTCCAGAACGGCCTGGTTTGGATCCGAGTAGTCGTGATACGTATCGCCGATGAACACCATCGCCGCAGTCAGGACGTCTTCCTCGATGATGATTTCTCCGGCACACGCGATGTGAACCATGCGGCCAATGGAGCACCGATCCCCGATGCTCAGGTGGGGCTTCACACCCGCGACGGCGGGGACCACCGAGAGCCACGCGTGCTCGTGGATCGTGACTTGACGGCCGATGGTGATCGCTTCGGGTGTGAGAATTCGTGCCGGTGGAACAACCCACGAACCTTCCCCGAAGGCGGCGAAAGCCGACGGCGGAGGCGGGTTCGTGTCGCGCATGGCGCGGATGGACAAGAGCCACGAACGCCGCAGCTCCGAAAGGCGCCGACGCGACCCCACCCTCACGCAGTCTCTCCGAACATCTGCCCTTGCCACCCGCCATCGGCGCTCCAGCATCTCGTCACCCGAGCAGGATTCCCGTAGACGACCGCGTGAGGAGGCACATCGCCTACGACGACGGCCCCCTCCCCCACGAACGCTCCCTTGCCCACCGTCACGCCCGGGCCGACAACGCATCCGAACTCCAGTGAGGCTCCGTCCTCGATCACCACTGGAGCGGCTTCCGGAGGGGGGATCTCGCCACGTGATCCGTCGGGCTGTCGCCAGCAGTCCACCACGGTCACCTTGTCCGAGATGCTCACTCTGTCGCCAACGTGCACGCCGATCGTGGCCCAGATCGTGACGAATCGAGCCAGACGACTCCCGTCGCCGATTCGCAGCACGGGGTCTTCGCTGGCACCTCCAGACGCGGGGCGCACTCGGATCTCGGAATGCTCCATCACCAGGACGCCGGCACCGAGATACACGTGCGACGCCCCGATGACCACGGACGGGGGAATGAGGCACGATCTAGGGCCGAAGTACGCGAACTCCTCGGGGCCGGGGGGTACGAACGCCCCTGACATGACGAGCTCGAACCGCGATCTCGGTGGCAGCGCTGCTTTCAGCCTGGCAGCGGCCCGGTCGGTGGCGCGCCGAAGTCTGAGCATGAGCGATGAGACTAGCTTGGCCAGATTCGTATGAGGTCTCTTTGCCGGAGAGAGTGGCCCCTACAACGGGTCGTTCTCGACATGCGGGGCGTCATGTGGCCCAGTACGACCCCACATTCTGCGCGCGTGAACAGGAAGAGCGAGCTTCAACTCACGCTCCCACGCCAGTAGTGGGCGTCCGAGGATCCGTTTCATTCCGGATATGAGCAGGCGCCCCGACACACCGGCCGTGTTCACCATTGCCCAACGTCTCGCTGCCCACACTCCGCGCCGGAGGCCGTACCAATCGTAGGTGGAACTGAGCCAGCGCCTGGTGCGGTCACGGCCCCAGGCTTGGGCTCCGGCGGCGTTCCCCACGTGGGTGATCTCGACCTCCGGGTGGAACACGCACCGCCACCGGCGCTCGTGCAGCCTCCAGCAGAGATCCAGGTCCTCCACGTACATGAACCACCGCTCAGAGTACGGATGCGGACTCTCCACGGCGGCCGGCCTCATGACGTGAACCGCCCCGATCGCCCAATCGATGTCGCAAGGCCGTTCGGGCGACGGCGCTCCCTCCAGCCAGAGCCGTCTCGCAATCCGACCGTTGTGCATCCGTGTCGGCATGACCGACGCTGCCGTCGACACGGCAGCCGAAGGGAAGCGATAGACAGAATGCTGCATGGTCCCGTCGAGGTTCCGCAGCCGAGGAACGACGAGGCCGACATCGGGTTCGGCCAGCAACGCCTCAACAAGAGCAGTAAGTGAACCGGGTGGACATTCCGTGTCGGGATTCAAGGCGATAAGGGCGTCGACTCCTCGCCATTGCAACCCAGTCGTCAGTGCCTGGTTGATGGCGACGGCATAGCCTTTGTTGGCTGCGTTCCTCATGACCCGGACTCCGTGCTTCTGGCACACCTCCACGCTCGAGTCCGACGACGCATTGTCGACCACGACGAACTCCACCTCCATGTCCTCTGTGGCCAGCGGCAGGGTCGTCAGACATCGATCCAGAAGTGACGCCGTGTTCCACGAGACGATTCCCAGACGGGCTCTGATCATGGACAACAACCCTCACTACGTGTCGCGGACGACAGTTACCTACCGACCGGCGGCTGAGAGCGCTCCCGCAACGTCGGCACGACCACGAGCCTCCCGGTGAAGTCGATCCTGTTGAGCAGCACATGCTTGGCCGGGCCTGCGAAATACTCGTCCACTGCTTCTTTGGCTCCGATGAACTGGCCGTAGTCATCGACGATCAGGATCCCACCCGGATTGATGCGGGGATAGAGCTGGGCAAGCTCGTGCGCCGTCGAGCTGTAGTAGTCGGTGTCCAGCCGGAGCAAGGCCAAACGCTCAGGCGCTTGTCTCGGAAGCGTGTTCTCGACCAGCCCCTGGACGAACTTGAGTCGGTCGCTCGGATACCCGGTCGCTTCGAGGTTCCGCCGCACCTCGTCGATGGGCAAGTACGAGTACGCAGGGTTCTGGAGGTCCCTTTCGAGCGCGGCCTGTGCCCCTTCTCCATCCCGACTCCCCGCGTCGGGCGGCCGGGTGAAGGTGTCGAACATGTAGAGGTTCCGACTGGTGTCCCCCAGTTCGACGAGCGTTATGGCGATCACCATCATGCTCCCGCCGCGCCATACTCCGCATTCACAGATGTCGCCCTCTATTCCGGCGGACGAGATGTAACGCACGCTGTCCCTCAGCGCTACCACGCGCTCGATGCCCGTCAAGGTGTAGGGCTGAACCCGGCGGAAAAGGGCTCGCGCCGAAACGTCTATGTCAGGCGGAATACCAGGGCCCTCAGCGTCACGGTTGATGCGTCGGAGCTCGTACCCAAACCTGCCGAGCATGCCTTGCACGAGTTTCGCCGCCGTGGCGCGAGGAGGGGAGGCCATGAGGGCCAAATGATAATGGAATCCTGATACTCCTCGACCGGACGATCTGGCTGGGTCATCGCTGTCAAGATGGCGGATCGAGTTTGTCCGGAGTCATCAGGCCGGTCCGCTGGCAGCCTGTGCGAGCACCCAGCTTGTTGCCTTGCCGAATGGTCGGGTGAATCCCCAGTAGACGACCTCACGTAGACTCGCAGGCAGCTTGGTGGGGTGCCGGGGCTGGAGATCGCCCATTGGCTGCAGGATTGGTCCACCCCTGGCGATGACGTCGAACCCTCCGGCGACCACCATGGCACGGTGACCCTTCAGGCTCGGAGTCCAAAAGGTGTTGTCGTCGTAGTGCGAGAACTGGCCGGTGGCGGTGAAGGGCCGGAGGATCGACTGCGGGAACGAGACTGGCTCCACTGACAAGAAATGGCCGGAGGTGACCGTCCGCAGCTTCTGCAAGGCAAGGATGGGGTCGCGCAGGTGGAGCAGGATGTTGCCTAGGAAGACGAAGTCGAAATCACCCAGGCCCAGCTCGTCCACCTCGTACAGCGAGCCGTCTACGCGTTTGACGTCCAGACCTGTCGCCTCCCGCACTAGGTCGAAGCACTTGTTAGCCCGACCCTCCATGCCCGCCTCGTAGCGCTGGCCAGGAACTCCGGCGAAGTCCTGGTCGTTCGGGTCTGGAAGGTCCAGGCTGACCACCTCGGCCGCCCCTCGACGTGCCATTTCGAAGCCGAAGAACCCGTCCGCGGCTGCGGCGTCGAGGCAGCGGGTCCCGGCCAGCGACGCCGGGATTGGAAGGCGATGCACGAACCTCCGGTGGTCGAACATCCCCCTGGTCGTCGTGCCATCGGGCAGGTCGAAGGTGTGGTACCAGGCCAGCTCCTCAGCCCGTCGCTGCAGCTTGGGACTCGTACCCTCTTCCTGATGTGCTGCCATTCGGACGATCCTAACGACGTGAGACGGTACTAGCATCCCGTCCCTGTGGAGCGTGCCTCTCAGTCGATGCGGGACTACTGGGACGACCGAGCTCGGGAAAACGCTGTCTGGTACGTGGACACCACCTGCGACTACCAGACTCCCGACATGGATGCGTTCTTCGCCAGCGGCGTCAGGGTGGTAGAGGTGGCCCTGCTGCAAGCTCCGTGCAAGCCCGCCCGAAGCGCTCTCGCCATCGAGATCGGCTCTGGGCTGGGCCGGATCTGCAAGGCGCTCGCTCCCCACTTCGACCGGGTGGTGGGCATCGACATCTCAGAAGAGATGGTCTCGCGTGCCCGCGACCTCGTCATCGATGAAGGGGTGAGCTTCGAGCTCGGAAACGGCACCGACCTGTCGGGAATCGGCTCGGCGACGGCGGACTTCGTAGTGACCTTCACTGTCCTCCAACATCTCCCGAGCGAGAGCTTGATCCAGGACTACCTGCGCGAGGCGGCGAGGGTGCTGGCGCCCGGGGGTGTCCTGTGCGCCCAGTGGAACAACCTTCCCCACCCGCGCCTGTGGAAGCTCCGCGTTGCTTGGTGGCAGCTTCGCCGTCGCTTGTGGGGCCCACTCAAGAAAGAGGTCCGCGGTGCCCGGCACTTCGCCGGCACCCGTGTGCCGTACGAAAGGGTCAAGGCGACGCTGGAGGACGCCGGCCTACAGGTGATCGGGACGCGTGACCTCGGTACGTTGTTCTCGTGGGTCTGGGCTGCCAGAGAGAGTTGACCAGCACCTCTCGGTTTCGAGAGTGGCGGTCACGGCCTGGGCGTTGTCCATACGGCATACAGGTCGTTTCCGAAGACCAACCGGAAGGGCCATCGCCCCACCACAGCCCCCAGCCCTCGGACAAGCCCGCTCTGGGCGATGCCAGAGGTCCAGGCACTTGAGCCCGAGCGCAGCACATCACGATCGACCCAGGTCTGCGCAGAGATCCCGGCCTCACGGAGCAGGCGTTTCAAGCCGAAGGGGCTGAGCTCGTTGGGGTGCATGGTCCCACGCAGGCGGTCGTAGTCGGCCAGGCGCTCGACGACCTCGTTGCGCCGAGCCAGCCGCATGGCCGGCCTGAGAACGGGCATTACGACTGCCACGAACCACCGGTTGGGGGCGGTGTGCAAGAGGGCCGTGCCGCCAGGCGCCAGGATCCGACGCACTTCCCGAAGGGTCTGCACTCCGAGAGGCCAGGTCAAGTGTTCGATGACGTCGCCCATGAGCACCCGGTCGAAGGATGCGTCGGCGAACGGCAGCTTGGTGGCGTCGGCGCGCACGACCCGAGCACCCTCCCCGATGAGCTTGGCGGCGATCTCCACCGCGGCCGGCGCATAGTCGAGACCAACGGCGACGGCGCCTCGGCGCTGCAACTCCGCCACTACCTCACCCCGGCCGCACCCGAGATCCAGTACCCGCTGGCCCGATTCTGCTCCTAGCAGGTCCAGCTCGTGGTGCTTGACCAGCGAGATCCGCCCCTCGAGGAACTCCGCGTACCCTTCGAGTGCCGGCGACAAGAGGTACTCGGACGGATAGACACTGGCGGGGACGGGCTCCCCACCTCTCTTGGTTGCCACGGCGAGAACCTAGCGTCTTGAGAAGACCCGGTGTGTGCCAGACTTCGGGCGTGGCGCCACCAACTCGTCCAGCGCCCGTAGTCAGCCAACTCGCCCGCGCAAAGAAGCTCCCATGGTTCTTTGCTCGGTTGAGCAAAGACGCGGCCATTCTCGATGTCGGCTCGGGGGACGGTTGGGTCAAGCGTTGGGCCAACGAGCACGGCTACAGGAACGTCACCAGCCTCGACCTCGTCCCCCCCGCCGATGTCGTCGGAGACGTCACCAGGTTCCGCGAGATCGGAATTACGGCCGGCTCCTTCGACGCCGTCGTGGCCTTCGAGGTCGTCGAGCACGGCGAATTCGCTCCCGCGCTTCACGACCTGCTGAAACCGAGCGGGCTCCTGCTAGCCACAACTCCGGTTCCTTCGATGGACTGGGCCTGCCGCTTGATGGAGTTCGCCGGTCTTCTCCA
The DNA here is from genome assembly GCA_030040015.1 of Acidimicrobiales bacterium. GTDB lineage: Bacteria > Actinomycetota > Acidimicrobiia > Acidimicrobiales > UBA8190 > UBA8190. Next base: position 2,034 of record JASHUM010000050.1, on the reverse strand, counting down.
ACGTCGGACCAGTCCTCACACCCATCTCGTCGACCTGCGGAAGCTCCCCAGATTCCAGGTCGTCGACTACCGGATCAGGGCGTTCATCTCACAGTGGGGAGTCCTGCGCCCGCTCTGACACCTCGATCGGCGCCGCCTCATGCTCGTGATGCCGAGGGAGAACGGGGGCGTCGCGCCCGGTCCCGACTCGACCTGGGAGGGCCGCGATCGTCTCAGAACTGCGCTCCTCGTGGTACTCAGGATCGACATTCACCGACCAGACGTCGTGTGATGCACCGAGCACGTTGTCCGCAGCGAGCATGGCCGTGTACATCGAGTGATCCTGGTTGTTGTAACGGTGCATGCCGTTCCTGCCCACCGGGATGAGGTTGGGTACGTGGGCGAAGAGCCATTCCTTGATGAGCTCCACCCGGTCCAGGTATCCCTCGTCATAGGTCGGGTACGCCTTCGGCATCCGAGCTACGAACCCCATGATGACGTTGTCCTCCGGGACCAGGCCAAGTATGCCTATCTCGCGAGTTGCCATCTGCACCAAGTCCTCATCGTCCGCATCCCAGAGGTCGTCTCCCTCAAACACGAAGTACTCGAGCCCGAGGCACGCCAGGCCGTCCTTGACCATATCGGGAGACCAGCGACCGAAGTTCTGGATTCTTCCTACCCGGACGTCGGGGTCATGGACGTAGATCCAGTTGTCAGGGAAGTCGTGCTCGATGGGTATCACCAGCGCCACGGTCAAGAAGTCCCTGTAACTCAGGTCACGAGCCGCTTCCAGCACGTCTCCCGGCGGTGCTGGGTCGAGGGATTCGACAAGGGCCCCGAGAGGCATGGACGAGATGACATGAGACGCTTGATAGCTGGTGGCGTCACCGTCCCGCTCAGCTGTCACCACGAAGGCGCCGCCCTGCTCCCAGTGGACGGCGGTAACGGGGCTGTCCATGATCACCTGAGCTCCACCTGATTCGGCAACCAGTCGAGCTCGTTCCCACATCATCCCCGGACCGAGGCGGGGGTACCAGAACTCCTCTATCAAGCTCGTCACGTTGGTTTGGCCTCGCCTCGGGAGCATGGCGCTCCAGACCGCTTTGAAGAGGGACAAGTTCTTGATCCGCTGGGCAGCCCAATCCGCGCTGATCTCGGTGGCGGGCACCCCCCACACCTTCTCCGTGTAGGTCTTGAAGAAGATCATGTACAGACGGCGCCCGAACCTGCTGGCGGTCCATCCCTCGAAGGAACCCTGGTTGGCTGGTGGGCGAAGCCGCGCCCAGCCATAGGACGCAACGCACCGGATCGCTTCGATGGGACCCAGGCCACTCAATGCGTTCCAGGGTCTCAAGGGGTAGTGGAAGAACTTTCCGTTGTAATAGATCCGGCTCAGCCGAGGGCGCCGGAGAAAGTCGTCGCCGGGCAGGATTCGATGCCAGAAGTGCTCGACTTCCTCTACCTTCGTGAAGAAGCGGTGTCCTCCGATGTCGAACCGCCACCCGTCGATCTCGACGGTGCGGCTTATCCCGCCCACGACCTTGTCGGCCTCCAACACCACCGGTCGCACGCCTCGATCCACGAGCTCGCAGGCGGCGGTGAGCCCAGCGGGGCCGGCACCGATCACAATCACTGCTCCTGGCACCGACACTTCTGGCGTCACGACCTCATCCTTTCGGCGTCGGGCTCCCCAGAGCGTTGGCGAGAAGGTTAGACCACTCTCAGGTAGTGCCGACATCAGCAATGCATATACTCCCGTGCCGGTGCCCGCACCTGCGGAAAGCGAACCACTAGTACCGTCCGGTATCGGCGCGCGCGGCATCGTCGCCGCCGTGCTTCTTCTGGCTCTACTTCTGCGGATCGCAGCGGTGGTGGAGAACTCCCCGTACGCTCCCGCCACCGACTCGCTCAGCTTCGACTTGATGGCGACGTCCCTGGTGGACGGACACGGATTCGGCTACTCCTTGATCCCGCCACTGACGTGGACCGATCACCAGGCGACGGCGTTCAGGGCGCCCGCCTATCCCCTTCTGCTCGCAGGCGTCTTCGAAATCG
>JASHUM010000049.1 GCA_030040015.1 Acidimicrobiales bacterium | reverse complement strand
GTGGTCGTCGACGGGTTGGCGACCCCCAACGCCGTAGCCAGCATCCCGACGTCGGTGAGCAACGTCGAGGCCTCAGCCGCCGTCATGCTGCCGTTGGCGCTGGCATTGCTCACGGTCTGCTCGATGTTGCCCAACGCCGTCTCGGTCTGGTCGGTGTTGCCCTGCGCCGCCCCTGACAGCGCCTGGCCCAGCTGGTTGAGGATGCTGCTCCCCGCCGCCGACGACAGCTGTCCCGAAGCCTCTCCCTGTTGCACGTCACGGACCAGCGCGCCGGCAGCGTCCGCGCTCGTGAGCTGCGTGGTCGTCGTGGTCGTCGGGGTCGTCGTCGTGGTCGGGCTGGTCGTCGACGTCGTCGACGTCGAGCTGGCCTTGCGGGTGTGGGAGGGGCCCGAGGAGACGGCCCACGCCGTGAGCGCCGCCACCAGGACCAGCCCCACCAAGACGGTCGCCACCACCAGGCGTCGCACCTGGCGACGGCGACCGGGTGCGGCCCTGCGCTGCGCAGGGGCGGCGGCCGTGGAATGCCCGGCCACCCTGGTTGCGTCGGGCCCGGCCCCCTTCGTGCCCCCAGCGGCCCCGGTTACCGGGGCGGCGGCGACAGGCGCGGAAAGGGGCGTGGTGTCGCGAGGGTCCCAGGGGCGGGAGAAGGCAGAGGCCCTGAGCAGTTCCGCCACGTCGCGCGCCTCGGGACGGAGCGCAGCATCGCCCTCGAGCATCGAGCCGAGGAGCATGCGCCATGGCGCCGGCAGCCCGGTCGCCGACGGCGCGGCGCCGGCGAGTCGTTGCGCCACGATTTCTGCCGGTGCGCCCTCGAAGAGGCGCCGACCGGTCAGGCATTCGAGGAGCACCGCTCCGAGCGCCCAGATGTCGGCGGCCGGGCCCACCCGGTGTTGGGCCAGCTGCTCCGGTGCCATGTACGCCGCCGTGCCCAGCGTGGTCCCAGTGACGGTCATGGCGGACGCGTCGAGGAGCTGGGCCACCCCGAAGTCGCCGAGGCGCACACGCGACCCGGGGCCGAGAAGGATGTTGGCCGGCTTGACGTCCCGGTGCACGATGCCCTGACGGTGCACGTAGGACAGGCCGTCCGCCAACGCCGCACCGAGTGCCGCCACCTCTCCCGGCGGGAGCGGTCCGTGGCGGAGCTGCTCAGCCAGCGTGGGCCCTTCGACCAGTTCCATCACCAAGCAGGCGTGGTCGTCGTACACGCCGGCGGCCAGCAACCGGACCAAGGCGGGATGGTCGAGTCCTTCTGCCGCCCGGGCTTCGCGCATGAGACGTCTGGCCAGCTCGGGGTCGGTCGAGCGCACGACCTTGACGGCGACCGGGGGGCCACCGGTGGCGTCGGCGGCCCGGTACACGTCCGACATCCCTCCGTAGCCGAGAAGGCGTTCGAGGCGGTACCGGCCGGAGATCAGCTCTGTGGTGGGGACGGCAGAGGTCATGGGGACAGAGGGAGAGGGCACCTGCGGGGACCAATACCCTGGCACGGCTCGACGGACCCGCCCCAACCCGCCCGACGGCCGTCGGCCCGGGTGCAGGCCGGAGCAGGGCTTCGAACCAAGCCCCAGGGCGGCGTGGCAGGGTGAGGACATGGTCCGTCTCACCTGTCTCGTCCGTCGCAAGCCCGGCATGTCGCCCGAGGAGTTCCACCGCTACTGGCGCAGGCGCCACGGGCCCTTCGTCGCCTCCACGACGAGCGGCAGCTACGTCGTGCGCTACGAACAGCACCATCGGGCGCTCTCCGACTATCCCGAAGTGGACGACGGCGGGTTCGACGGTGCCACCGTGCAGTGGTTCGCCTCTCGGACCGACTACGAGGCCCACGTGTCCGCCCCCGACTTCAAAGACGTCTGGGCCGACATCGAGAGCTTCCTCGACGTGGACCGGCTGTTCTACGTCCTCACCGACGAGACCGAGGTCATCGTCGACGGCGCCGTCGCCGACTGACGGAGCCGGCCGGCGACGCCGGCCCATCAGCCCCGAGCAGGGCTCAGCGGGCCAATTGCCGGAGCATGTAGGTGAGGATGCCTCCGTGGCGGTAGTACTCCGCCTCCATCGGGGTGTCGATCCGTACACGGGCGGGGAACTCGGTGGTGCCGGCGCGCACGGTGAGCTCCTTGGGCACGTCCCCGGCGGCCAGGGCGTCGAGCCCCACGATGTCGAAGGTCTCCTCACCGGTGAGGCCGAGCGACGTCACCGACTGCCCGTCGGCGAACTGCAGGGGCAGGATGCCCATCCCGATCAGGTTGGACCGGTGGATGCGCTCGAAGCTCTGGGCGATCACGGCCCGGACCCCGAGGAGTGCCGGGCCCTTGGCCGCCCAGTCACGGGACGATCCCGAGCCGTATTCCTTTCCCGCCAGTACGACGAGCGGCGTACCTTCGGCCTGATAGCGCAGGGCGGCGTCGAAGATCGTCATCTGCTCGCCGTCGGGCAGGTGCCTGGTGACGCCACCCTCGGTCCCCGGGGCCAGCAAGTTGCGCAGCCGCACGTTGGCGAAGGTGCCGCGCATCATCACGTCGTGGTTGCCCCGTCGTGCCCCGTAGGAATTGAACTCCTCGACCGGGACGCCGTGATCGGTGAGGTAGAGGCCTGCGGGCACGTTCGGGCGGATGGAGCCGGCAGGTGAGATGTGGTCCGTGGTGACGCTGTCGCCGAGAAGGGCCAACACCCGTGCTCCGACGACGTCCTCCACCGGGGTGGGCTCGGGGGAGACCCCATCGAAGAACGGCGGGTCGATCACGTAGGTCGAGCGCTCGTCCCACGGGAAGGTGTCGCCGGAGCCGACGTCCATCGCTCGCCAATGGTCGTCGCCGGTGAACACCTCGCTGTAGCGGCTGCGGAACATGTCCGAGCTCACGGCGCTGCGGACGGCCTCGACCACCTCCTGTTCGGTGGGCCAGATGTCGCGCAGGAGGACGGGGTTGCCGTCGCTGTCGGTGCCCAGGGGATCACGGGTCAGGTCAACCTCCATGGACCCGGCCAAGGCGTAGGCCACGACGAGCGGAG
>JASHUM010000048.1 GCA_030040015.1 Acidimicrobiales bacterium | reverse complement strand
GGGCCGACGGCACCGCCCCCGCCTGCTTCCCGCACACGCTCGTCCGCCTGGGCCGCTCCTCGGAGGCGGGGGTGATCGAGCTCACGGCCGACGAGGGCGGCACAAGCGCGGCGGCGGGTGACGACGGGCAGCGCGCCTTGGTGGTCCCGGTCACCGAGCTCAGCGTCGGAGACGACGCCCACCTCTCCTACGCCAACCTGCAACTGCTCGGACCGGGCGGCCTCGCACTGGGGCTCCAGCGCAGCCACGTCGGTGCCCACGGGTCACTTCGCTCCTTCACCGTCGGACTGGGTGGCAGCTACGCCCGGGTGCGCACCGACTCCGAGCTTCTCGGCGAAGGCGGCACCAGCGCGCTGCTCGCCGCCTACCTGGGGGTGGGCGACCAGGTGCACGACTTCCGCACCCTGCAGGACCACCACGCCGCCCGTACCGACTCGGAGCTGCTCTTCACCGGGGCGGTGGCCGACCGGTCCCGCTCGGTCTACAGCGGGCTCATCCGCATTCGCCGGGGAGCCCGGCGCGCCGACGCCCGCCAGACCAACCACAACCTGGTGCTGTCCGAGGGTGCCCACGCCGACTCGGTCCCCAACCTCGACATCGACGAGAACGACGTGCGTTGCAGCCACGCCTCGACGGTGGGGCCCATCGACGAGGAGCAGCGCTACTACCTGGAGTCCCGGGGCATCGAGCCGGCCACCGCCGAGCGTCTCATCGTCCTCGGCTTCTTCTCCGACCTGGCGGCGCGCAGTCCGTTCCCAGCGGTCGGCCGGTGGGTGTCCGATGCCGTCGAGCGCCGCCTGGCCGGGCGCCTGCCCGCCGAGCAAGGCGCCGAGCCGGCCATGGCCGGAGCCGAGACCGAGGGAGCTTCCCGTGGCTGAGCTGGTCCGGCTGTGTGCCCGCGGGGACGTCGAGCCCTCAACGGCGCGGCGCTTCGACGTGGGGGAGCACCGCATCGCCCTGGTGCGGATCGAGGACGACTTCTACGCCATCGGCGACACCTGCAGCCACGAGGACTACTCGCTGTCGGAGGGAACCGTCCTCGACGAGGAGTGCGAGCTCGAGTGCTGGAAGCACGGGTCGACGTTCGACCTGTGCACCGGCGAGCCCCGTTCGCTGCCCGCCACCAAGCCGGTGCCCGTCTACACCGTGAAGCTCGAAGGCGACGACGTGCTGGTGGAGATCTCGTGACCGGCGCCACGACCAACGGAGCCGGCCCAAGGGGTGCGCACGTGCTCGAGGTCCGCGGGCTCGAGGCTGGCGTCGCTGGACGTCAGGTGCTGCGGGGCATCGACCTCTCGGTGCGAAGCGGCGAGGTGCACGCCGTGATGGGGCCCAACGGCTCGGGCAAGAGCACGCTCGCCCACGTGCTCATGGGCCGGCCCGGTGCCGAGGTGACGGCTGGTTCTGTCACTCTCGACGGGACCGACCTGCTGGCGCTCGCGCCCTGGCGCCGGGCCCGCCTGGGGCTGTTCCTCGCCCCCCAGTACCCGACCGAGGTCCCCGGTGTGCGACTCGCAGACGTCCTCGCCGCTGCCGCCGCCCACGACGACGGCGGCCAGGCCGGTGCCGCCCCGGCCCTGGCCGAGCTGGCCACGGCGGAGGCGACCCGGGTCGGCCTGCCGGCGCGGATGCTCGAGCGGGCGGTGAACGTGGACCTCTCGGGCGGGGAGCGCAAGCGCAGCGAGACGCTCCAACTCGGCGTGCTGCGACCCAGCCTCGCCGTGCTCGACGAGCTCGACTCCGGCCTCGACGTGGACGGGCTTCGCGACATCGCCCGCCGGGTGGCCGACGCCCGCGACGAATGGGGGCTGGGTGTGCTGGCCATCACCCACTACCGGCGTCTGCTCACCGTGCTGCCGCCTGACGTCGTCCACGTGCTCGTGGACGGGCGCATCGTCGCCAGCGGCGGCCCCGAGCTGGCCGAGGAGATCGACCGGGTCGGGTACGCCGGTTATCGGTCGGCGCCCGACCGGTGACGACGCCTGCCACCGATCCCCGCGTGGCTGTCCGCACTCGGTGGGGCTCCATGCTCGAGGGCAGGGGCATCGAGATCGGGCCGGGGCACGTGCCGTTCCCGGGGGTGGCGGCGGCGAAGGTGCGTTACATCGACCGCTGGGCGGCCGGCGAGAACCGTTCCCTGTTCCCCGAGCTGGGAGACGGCGTCGTCTTCCCCGAACCTGACATCAAGGCCGACCTCGACGTCGACCGGCTCCGGGCCGTGCGGAGTCGGAGCCAGGACTTCGTGATCGCCTGTCACATCCTCGAGCACCTGGCCAACCCCCTGGCCATGCTCAAGGAGATCGACCGGGTCCTGCGTCCCGGTGGCAAGGCGGTGGTGGTCCTCCCCGATCGCGAGCACACCGTCGACCGCACCCGTGCCCCCACGTCGCTCGACCATCTCGTGGACGAGCTGCATGGCGACGTCCACGAGGTCTCCCGGGAGCACCTGGTGGAGGCGGTCGCCGCTCAGGTGTACAAGATGCGCGCCGACCGTCGCCCGCTGGAGGAGATCGGCGCCGACCTCGGGGAGGACGAGCTCGAGATGCACCGGCAGCGCTCCGTCCACGTCCATGTCTGGACCCAGGCCGAGTTCACCGAGGTGGTGCGGTACGCCCGGAGCGAGCTCGGGCTGCGATGGGACGTCCTCGAGACGATGGACACCGGCAGGGACGGGACCTACGGCGACGAGTTCGGATGGCTCTTCCTCAAGGCGCCCGAGCCCGACCGCGCCTCTCGCTGGCGCATGCTCTTCGACGTGCTCGCCGGCCGGGAGTGACGCCAGCCGGCTCCTCAGCCGGCAGCGACCGCCTTCTCCGCCTCGTCGAGGCCCTGGGCCAAGGTGTTCCACGACAAGGTGGCGCACTTGATCCTGACCGGGAACTTGACCACGCCCTGCAGGGCGGCCAGCTCTCCCAGGGAGTCCAGGTCGACCGGCTCCTCGTCGGCGTCGGCGTCGGCCTCGGTCTCCTCACCGTCGCCCAGACGGGCCTCGTGGATCGACATCATCGACTTGAAGGTCCGGATGAGGTCGCGTACCTCGTCGAGAGGCTTCCCCTTCACCGCCGCAGACATGAGCGACGCCGAGGACTG
>JASHUM010000047.1 GCA_030040015.1 Acidimicrobiales bacterium | reverse complement strand
GGCGTTCGTAGGCGAGCTCCCCCAGCTCCTCGGCGATGGCCGAGAGTCGTTCGGCCAGCTCCTCGGCGTCCACGCCGGGAGGCCTCAGGACTTCGGGGTGCGTCCCGGCAGCTCGACCGTCAGCACCTCGAGCTCACCCTTGGACACCTTGGCCCGGAGTGCCTTCTTGTCGAACTTCCCCACCGACGTCTTGGGCATCTCCTCGACGAAGGCCCACCGCTCCGGAAGCCACCAGCGCGCCACCCGCGGGGACAGGAACTCGATCAGCTCCACGGGCTCGGGGGGTCCGTCCTCGGTGGCGACCACCACCACCAGAGGGCGCTCGTCCCACCGCTCGTCGGGCACGCCCACCACTGCCGCCTCGAACACGGCTGGATGGGCCATGACCGCATTCTCGAGGTCGACCGAGGAGATCCACTCGCCGCCCGACTTGATGACGTCCTTGGTGCGGTCCGAGATGCTCATGAACCCCTTGCTGTCGAGGGTTCCCACGTCGCCGGTGCGAAGCCAGCCGTCGTGGAACCGCTCGGCGCCGGCGTCGCCGTAGTACGCGCCGGTGATCCACGGCCCGCGCACCTCGAACTCGCCCAGCGAGTGACCGTCGCTGGGCAGCACGTCGCCCTCCTCGTCGACGACGCGGACCTCGCTCCCGGCCAGCACCCGGCCCGCCTTCACCCGCCACTCGATGCCCTCCTCCGGGGCCACGCCCTTGGGCGGGCGGGCCAGGGCCACGACGGGGCTCGTCTCGGTCATCCCCCAACCCTGGACCATCTCCACCCCGAAGCGGTCGCGATAGCCCTCGATGAGCGACCGGGGCACCGCTGCGCCCCCGGCGGTGAGCATGCGAACCGAGGACAGGTCGACGTCGTGGCTCTGGGCGTGGCGCAACAGGTCGTTCCAGATGGTGGGGACGCCGAGCGAGAGCGTGGGACGCTGCTCGGCGAAGATGCGGGCCAGCGGCTCGGCCTGGAGGAAGCGCTCGGGCATGATCACGTCCGTGCCGGCCAAGAAGGCGGTGTAGGGCATTCCCCAGGCGTTGGCGTGGAACATGGGCACGATCACGAGCACCCGGTCGCCTTCCGAGGCGCCGACGGCGTTGGCCGACAGCCCCGCCATCGAGTGCAGGTAGGTCGAGCGATGCGAGTACACCACGCCCTTGGGGTCGCCGGTGGTGCCGCTCGTGTAGCACATGGCCGCCGCCGAGCGCTCGTCGAGCTCGGGCCACTCGATGCCGGGCTCCTCGGCGGCGAGCAGCTCCTCGTAGGCGAGGGTGTCCCCCAACCCCTCGGCGTCACCGCCGACCACGACCACGTGCTCGACCGTCTTGCACTGGTCGCGCACCCGGGCGAGCAACGGGGCGACGGAGGCGTCCACGATGACGACGCGGTCCTCGGCGTCGTTCACGACGAAGGCCAGCTGCTCGGGGAAGAGCCGGATGTTGAGGGTGTGGAGGACCAACCCGGCCGAAGGCACCCCCAGGTAGGCCTCGAGGTGCTCCTGGTCGTTCCACATGAAGGTCCCGACCCGGTCCCCCTCGACCATCCCGAGGCGGGCGAGCGCCTTGGCCAGCTGCTCGGCTCGAGCCCCGACTTCGGCGAAGGTGGCCTGGCGGTACCCGTCGGCCTGGGCGGTCACGACCACGCTCTCGCCGTAGAGGTGTTGGCCGTGGCGGAGGATCCCGCTCACCAGGAGCGGCCCGTCCTGCATGGTGCTGCGCATCGGGCAGAGCCTAGTTATCCTGCCCCGCCGTGGACATCGACGCCGCCCTCGACTTCGTCCGCCGCCATCACCGCGCCGTGCTGGCCACCACCCGAGGCGACGGCCGCCCCCAGCTCTCCCCGGTGGCCGCCGGGGTCCTCGACGACAAGGTGGTGGTGAGCACCCGGGAGACGGCCATGAAGGCGCACAACCTGCGCCGGCGCCCCTACGCCTCGCTGTGCGTCATGAGCGACGCCTTCTTCGGCGAATGGGTCCAGGTCGAAGGCCCGGCCGAGGTGGTATCGCTCCCCCAGGCGATGGACCTGCTGGTGGCGTACTACCGCCAGGTGTCAGGCGAGCACCCTGACTGGGACGACTACCGCAGCGCCATGGAGCGCGAGCGGCGGGTCATGGTGCGCGTCGACGTGCAGCGAGCGGGCCCGGCCCGGGCCGGTTGAGCGGCGGCCGGCCCACACGACAGGAGCGCGCATGGGACAGGTGAACACGGTGCGGGGGCCGGTGGACGCCGCTGGGCTCGGCCCCACGCTCATGCACGAGCACGTCTTCGTCCGCTCGCCCGAGATCGAGTCCAACTGGCCCACGGGCTGGGACCGGGCCTCACAGGTGTCGCGGGCCGTCGACCGGCTGAGCGAGCTCTTCGACGCCGGCATCGGCACGATCGTCGACCTCACCGTCCCCGGCCTCGGGCGCGACGTCGAATTGGTCCAGGAGGTCGCCGCCCGGGTGGAGCTGAACATCGTGGTGGCCACCGGCTACTACACCTACGACGTCCTCCCCCATTACTTCGACCTGCGGTTGCCGGCCATGCGACCGAGCGGTACCGACGCCCTCGACGACTTCTTCCTCCACGATTTCGAGGAAGGCATCGCCGGCACAGGGGTGCGGCCCGGGATCCTCAAGTGCTGCACCGATGAGGCGGGGCTGACCCCTGCGGTGGAACGGGTGCTGCGGGCGGTGGCCCGGGTGCACCGCAAGACTGGGTTTCCCATCTCGACCCACACCCACGCACCCTCGCGACGGGGGCTGGAGCAGCAAAGGGTGTTCTCCGAGGAGGGCGTGGACCTGTCCCGGGTCGTCGTCGGCCACAGCGGGGACTCCACCGACCTCGCGTACCTCAGCGCCTTGATGGACGCCGGATCGACGCTCGGCATGGACCGCTTCGGCGTCGACGTCTACTGCCCCACCGCCGAGCGGGTGGAGACGGTGGCCAAGCTGTGCGAGCAGGGCCGCGCCGGCCAGATGGTGCTCTCCCACGACGCCTCGTGCCACATCGACTGGTTCGACCCCGAGCTGCTCGCCGCCTCCGTGCCCAACTGGCACTTCCTCCACATCAGCCGAGACGTTCTCCCCGCCTTGCGCGAACGAGGCGTCGGCGAGAACGACATCACGACCATGTTGGTCGACGGGCCACGGCGCATCCTCGACCACGGCCCTGGGTATTGAGCCTCGGCGTGCCGGCCCGAGAGATCGGGCCTGGCCGCGGGCCCGGGGGGGCGCCCTTGCCGTAGCGAGGGCGCAGGGCTAGCTTCGAAATTTCGCCCTAGAGGACGTCGGGGGACCCACTCATGGCCGCTCACAGCAGGAGCACAGCGCTGTGGCGCCACGTGGTGCGGCGCTCACGGAGCTGGGTGACGGTGATGGTCGGCGTAGCCGTCCTTCTCGTCACGTCCTCGGTGGCGGGGGCGTCGCTCGGGCCCGCATCGGGATCGAGCGCACGGGCCAGCTCCACCTCGACGCCGTCCGGGGCGAAGCGAACCGGGACCAGCGGGCTGTCCATCTCGGTGGTGGGCAACCAGTTCGTGGACGGCAGCGGCCATCGCGTCGTGCTGCGGGGCGTCAACACCGAGGGCACCCTCGAGGACTGCGCCCAACCCGGGAGGGGATTCTTCGCCGACACCACCATCACGCCGGCCGACTACCCGGACTCAGCGGGCAACTACTCGACCGAGATCGCCGCCCTGCGGGCGTGGGGCGTGAACCTGGTGCGGCTCAACTTGAACGAGCAGTGCTGGCTGGGCACCAACGGCGTCCCGGCCACCACTTCGGCCACCGACAGCAACGGCGTTCCCTATCCGGTGCCCACCGGTGACCGCTTCGACAAGTCGGTGAACGCCTACATGTACCAGATGGGCAGCTACGTCCACGCCCTCAACGATGCCGGCGTCTACGTCGAGCTCGACCTCATGCTGAACGCTCCCGGGTCGGAGCTCATCACCGGCAACCCGGTGGCCGAGAACCCGCTCCCCGACGCCAACTCGGTGCAGTTCTGGAAGTCGGTGGCGAGCTACTTCAGCTACGACAACGCCGTGCTCTTCGACCTGTTCAACGAGCCCTATCCCCCCGACGCCCGGGCCAATTACGACGACAGCACCAGCTGGAACTGCACCGTGAACGGGTGCACGGTGCCCGACTACACCAGTGAGGTGTCGAACCAGTACACCTCCACCGTTCCCACCACCACCTACGCCGGCGTGGGCCTGGCCGAGCTCATCCGCGTCATCCGCCAGTACGACACCAGCGCCCCCTTGGTGGCCGCCGGTCCCGACTTCGCCGGGGACATGGACCAGTGGCTGGCGTCCTACTACCCCGGGGGGGTGTCCATCGACCCGAGCAACGAACTGGCCGCCGGGGTGCACGTCTACTTCCCGGTCGGGGCTTCGGCCTGCTCGGCCTCGACGAACGTGAACAACTCGTGCGCCGCAAGCGACCGCAACGCCATCACCCAGGTGGCCAACGTCGCCCCCGTGCTCATCGACGAAGTGGGCGACACCACGTGCGACAACGACGCCCTGTTCCCGTTCCTCCAGTCGGTGGACGCCGTCGATGCCTCCCAGGGCCTCGACATCGGCTACGCCGGCTGGTCGTGGACCACCTACAGCTGTGACCCCAATCTCATCTCCGACTTCTCCACCGGCACCCCTTCGAGCCTCGGCGAGGCCGAGTACTGCGAGCTGCTCGACATCGGGGTCGCCCCGGCCTCCAACCCGCTCTTCGACCCGAAGAGCGTCTGCGCCGGGAGCGCCCCGGACGCCACCCCTGCCGGCTGACGGCCCCCCTCAAGCGGCCTCCGGAGCGGGCCGATACCAGGACATGGGAGTCCGGGGGCTCGGCGCCAAGGTGGCGGACAACCCGCTGTTCCGGTTGACCTGCCAGTGCCTGCGGGCAGCCGCCTACACCGGGCTCGTCGTCGGGCGCCTCCTCGTGGCACCGCCCGCTCAGCGCAGGGCGAGCTGGCCCGGCACCAGCGGTGCCGGCAACGCCGACAACCCGCTCACATAGCGGTCGACGGCCGCCGCGCACGAGCGGCCCTCGGAGATGGCCCACACGATGAGGCTCTGGCCCCGCGTCATGTCGCCGCACACGAAGACCCCGGGCCGGCTGGTCTGCCACTCGCTGTCGGCGACCACCGATCCCCTGGCGTCGAGCTCGAGGCCGAGCTCGCCCACCACGCCGTGGCGCTCGGCGCCGAGGAAGCCCATGGCCAGCAGCACCAGCTGACAGGGAACCTCGAACTCGGTGCCCACCACGGGCACGAAGCTCGGGCGACCGTCCACCAGCTCCTGGCGCACCTCGTGGCCCCGCAGGGCGGACACCGACCCCGTGCCGTCGTCGACGAAGGCGGTGGCGGTCACCGAGTAGAGGCGCTCGCCGCCCTCTTCGTGGGCGGAGGACGTGCGGAAGATGAGGGGCCACGTGGGCCAGGGGTTCTCGGCCTCCCGGTCGTCGGGGGGCCGGGCCAAGATCTCGAGCTGGTGCACGGAGCGCGCCCCCTGACGGTGGGCGGTCCCCAGGCAGTCGGCGCCGGTGTCACCTCCGCCGATGATGACGACGTCCTTGCCCGCGGCGGAGACGGGGCTCTCCGACAAGGCCCCCTCGCGCACCAGGTTGGACGGCTTCAGGTACTCCATGGCGTAGTGCACACCCGAGAGCCGGCGGCCCTCGATGGGCAGGTCTCGGGGCAATGTGGCCCCCCCGGCCAGCACCACGGCGTCGAACTCGGCCACGACGTCCTGGGCCGGGACGACCCGCACGTCCGGGGCGCAGGCCTCACCCGGGCCGCGCCCTGCGCCCGGCTCGGCCGCGGCCGCCTCGGGGTCGGCGGACGACCCCACGGCCGTGGCGCACCGGAACTCCACGCCTTCGGCCCGCATCTGGGCCA
>JASHUM010000046.1 GCA_030040015.1 Acidimicrobiales bacterium | reverse complement strand
ACCGACGTTCTAGAGGGCGTCTACGACTCGCTGCGCAGCGGTGAGGCGACGGGCGAGGAGGCGATCGCCGCCACCGTCCATGCCTTCACGGAACTCCTGCGGACAGCTGTACCGGTGGCAATGAGCCAACCGGCTCGATTCTTGGACTTGAGCTTCGAGGTCGCCCAGCAAGCGATCAACTTCCAGCGGCGCTTCCTGTACGAGGTCCTGGCCGGTCTCCAGCGGGTGATGACGGAAGCGTGGTCTGAGCTCGAAGGCGACCAGGCCTTCAAGGGCCAAAGGAGCCGGGGAGCCGAGAGCCGCGGGCGCAGCGCCCGCCGTGCCGCCTGATTCAACCGTCGACGTCGGGCGGGCGGCCCGGCGAGCTCCGGCTTAGGCGACTCTCGAACCTACCCGTCGAGGCGCCGTTCTCACACCTGGGTCGGCATGGTCTGGCTGGCGCCGGGGAAGGGCGGCAGGGCCAAGTCCGAGGAATTGTTCTGGTTGGTGACGTAGGTGCTGAGGGTCTCGCCATTGGGTAGGTCGGCCGAGCCGTTGGCCATGGCCTGGAAACCGGCCGGCGCCGCCTGACCCGTGCCAGGAGCCAGCGCTCCCGTGAAGTCGTCGAAGGTGGCCCGACGCCAGGCGCTGATGTAGTTGAAAGTGACGGGGCCATTGGCGCTGAGGCCACCGGCCGCAGTCACTTGCTCGAGGAATTGCAGGCAGGAGGTGTGGTCGGCGACCGCCGGGTAGATGTTTCCGCCGACCGTCCAGGGGGAGATGATGATGCACGGCACCCGGAATCCGGCGCCGATCGGGAGGCCACCGCCCGGAGTGCCCTTGGGGGAAGGCAGGTCCACGAACTCGTCGGGGTACGTGCTCGGGTCCGGCACGGGCGGCGTGACGTGGTCGAAGAAGCCGTCGTTCTCGTCGTAGTCGAGGATGAACACGGTGGTGTTCCACAGGTCGTCGTTGGCCGCCAGCGCCTCCAGCTTGGACGCGATGAACTGTGCTCCGTTGGCCGGGAGGTACGGCGGGTGCTCGTCGACGTCACCGACCGGGATGATCCATGACACGTCAGCCAGGGTCCCGTTTTGGCAGTCCTCCTCGAAGGCCAAGCTCGCCGTCGATGCTGGAGTCGGGTCGGCCGGATTGCCGGCTCCACCAGGCGTGCCGTTGCCCCACAGGGTTCCGGTGCTCATGATCGACTGGTACAGCGCGGCAGGAAGGATCGTCGAGCTCTGGAAGTTGGCGAAGAAGTTGAACATGCTGAGGCCGGCGGCGTCCGACGGCGAGTACACCTTGACGCTGTACCCGGCGTTGTAGAGGGCTTCGGCTGACGTCTCCCACGTCAGCGGGTTGGGCGTGACCGTCTCGAGAACCGGTCCTCCGTACTGTCCTTGAGGGTCGAGCATGCCGCACTGCCAATGAAGCCGGTTCGGGTAGGTCATGCTCATGACCGAGCAGTGATAGTTGTCCAGAAGGGTGAAGTTCTGGGCCAGCGCCCAATGGAACGGGATGTCATTCTCGGTGTAGTACCCCATGGTGTAGGTCCCGTAGGCGACACCATCCGACGCGGTGTGGGTCCGGACGAAGCCGTCCATCTGCCCGAGGTTCCAGCAGGCGTGCTGGTCACGCCAGTCGTGGCTCATCGACGGGGTCGCGGCGGCGCCGGACGTGACGGTGTTGAGGTGGAACGGCTCCACCCAGCCATCTGGGTTGGCCGGGTCCGGCTGCTGGAACACCGAATTCCCGTTCGGCAGGGTGATCGCACTCGGGTCGGAGAACCCGCTGACACCCGGGTAGGTGCCGAAGTAGTGGTCGAAGCTGCGGTTCTCCTGCATCAGGAAGACGACGTGCTTGACCTGGCTCAGGTCGAAACCATCGGGCGCCGAAGCGGCGGCCGCCCGGGCCAGTCGCTCGGGAAGGTACCCGGCCAGAGCTGCTCCGCCAGCGAGAGCCGCTCCGCTGACGAGGAAACGGCGGCGCGTGATCTTCGTATGGAAGGGAGCTATCCGTTCAGTCACTTAATCCTCTTCTCGGTGACATCGATAAGGTGGTCTCGATCGATCGGCCGTCGTGAATTCACGCCGCCGCCGCCCGAGCAACCCGGCGGGCCGACCGCCTGCGCCTCGTGACGAGCCATGCGGCGCCGAATAGGACCGTCCCGCCGGCGAGGGGCAACGCCACCGCTAACGGGCTCTCGGCCAGGACGGGTGCGAGGTCGAGGCCGACCGGGCCGGGCCCTGGCGACGAGGTCGAGCCAAGGCCGGAACTCTCGAGGATGTAGCTGTCGGCCGTGTTGGTTATGTACACATCTCCCGTGCTGTCGTCCACGGCCAGCGCGTAGGGAGCGTTGAGCAGGCCGCTGTTCACGACGGTGCTGATCTGGTCCCCGGGGGTGATCTCGCGGACCGTGTTGTTGAACGTGTCGGCGACGAAGACGTCCCCGTCAGGGTCCACAGCGATGGCCTGAGGATCGTCCAACTCGGCCGATGTGGCAGGGCCGCCGTCGCCGGTGTAGCCGGCCGTCGTGTTCCCCGCCACGGTTGTGATGTAACCGGTGGTGGCGTCGACCCGGCGGATCGTGTTGTTGGCCGAGTCGGCGATGAAGACGTTGCCGTCGGTGTCCACCGCTACGCCGCTGGGCTGGTTCAACTCGGCCGATGCGGCAGCGCCGCCGTCGCCGGTGTAGCCGGCGGTGCCGTCACCGGCGAAGTCGTGGATGATGCCGTCAGGGGTGACCTCGCGCACCTCGTTGTTGTCCGCATCGGCGATGAACACGTCCCCGTTGGCGTCCACGGCCAGGCCTTGGGGCTGGTCGAGTTCAGCCGAGGTGGCAGGACCACCGTTCCCGGCGTTGCCGGCGGCCCCGTCACCGGCGAAGAGAGTGATCACCCCCGTCGAGGTGTTGACCTCTCGCACGACGTTGTCACCGCTGTCGGCGATGAACAGGTCCCCGGTCGTCGGGTCGTAAGCAAGGCCCACTGGTTGATACAAGGTGGCGTCGACCGCCGGGCCGCCATCGCCGGTCTCCCCGTAATGTTCGTACGAACCGGCCACGATCGTCGTGTTACCGCCGCTGACCTCAAGCACCACGTTGTCCTTGGTGTTCGACACGTACACCGCGCCATTGGACGCGACCACCCCCTCCGGGTCGTACAGCGCGCCGTCGGTGGTCGGAGGGGTGACGGTCAACGTCGTCAGCTGCGACCCCGGCGGTGTTGACGTCGTCCCACCACCCTCGTCGAGCGAGAGGTCGGCCCAGTAGCCGTCCATGTTCGGGTACGGGGACTCGGAGGAGTTGATGGTGTCCTCGAGGTCGGCGAACACCACGCTGGTCACGGTATAGCTGCTCAACCCGAACTCGTTCTCGATGTCGCTGTTGAGGTCCCGGGCCGGCTGGGTGTACCACTCGTCTGTGGTGAGGGTGGGCCCGATGATGTACTTCACCGTCGAGGTGTTCGCCGGGGTTCCGCTGAAGCTTCCTGCGTACGCCACCCAAGGGTAGAAGTAGACGAGGGTGTAGTTGACCGGGTAGCTGGTGAAATTCACCTCGAATGCGCTGCCTGCCCACTGTGAGTTCTTCGCCTCGGGTGAGTCTGTCGGCGCCAGCGAGAACGAGACTTGGGGGTCGTCCGCCTGGCTGATCGACCCGAAGGTGGACGAGGTCTGCTCACCGCCGAAGCCCTCGACTCCGAGGGCGCTGCCCGCCTCGTAGAAGTCCTCGTCAGCGATCCCCTCCGGGTCCGGGCCACCCGCAGGGGGCGGGTAAGGGCCGGAGGCGTTGTCGGTTTCGATCGAAGCGCTATAGGGGTCGGTCTCCGCTCCGAGATCGGTCTTCGACCATCCGGTGGGGGTGCCTCCGTTCACGAAGTTGGTTTCGAAGTTCCCGTTGACGAGAAGATTGGTCCCTGGTGCGGGCTGTGCTGAGGCGGGACTGCTGAGCAGCAAAGAGAGGGGCACGAGCAAGAGCACGGTCGCACTCACACCTACGATGCTCGCCAAGGCCCGCCGGAACCTGAACATCGCGGTGGTCTCCCTTCTTGCTCCTCGAACCGAAATCAGTCCGCTTGTAGTGGGACCCGAGGCCTCAGACGGAGCGATCTGAATGCCGAGGGAAGACCGGGAGACGGCGGCTTGGTGGAACCTCAGGTGTTGGCTTACATCTCGTTCGAGACGGACGACCCGTCTTCATGCTCGGTCATCGGACCATCACGGCGGGAAATAGTCAAGACCTCTCAGGTACTCTCCACGGCCCGACGACTGCCCCAGAAGAACGCTCCATCAAGCGACGAAGAGCGACCAGTTACGAGACGTTGTTACTCACAGAACCGTCGCGCCCTGGACACGCTTTGGTCACATTCTGCTCACGGAAGTGACGCCGGTCCGCACTGACGTGGACGGGTCCACCACATTCAGAGGAAAAGCGGCTCAAAGCGGAGGGATGGCGAGGGAGCTCGTCGCACAGAATTCACTCCGAGATTGGTTGTTCCATGTCCGAATCTCTGTCAGCGTCCGCGTATCGAGTTCACGCGACACACGCAGTCGCATGATTCGAGCGCGCTCTATACGAGGCGGACAGAAGCCGGAGGAGCCCGAACGATGAGCAGACCTGACCGCCTCTTCAGACTCGGTTCCCTGCTCACAGCGTCGAAGCACCCCCGTCGATCGGCTCTGGCACGCCGGACCGCCGCCGTCTCCGTCTTTGCCGCCGCGGCTCTCTCCTTCGTGGCCCAGCCCGTGAATGCAGGCTCGGGGTTCACGACCGGCGATGTGGTCGTCTACCGCGTCGGCACAGGGTTGGCGGGCCTCACGAGCGCGTCGACGGCAGTCACCCTCGACGAGTACCAGCCCGGGGTGGCCAACCAGTCGGCTCCCGCCTACTCGCTGGCCATGCCGATTACGACCGGCTCGAGCCCGACAACCAATCCCCTCTCCGCCAGCGGCACCGCCACATCCGAGGGAGGGTTGACCCTCTCAACCGACGGCACCACCCTGCTCGTGCCCGGCTACGACGCCGCCCCGGGGGTGTCGGGCATTGCCAGCACCACGGCCGGCACTGCCAGCGGCGACTATGAGCGAGAGGTGGCCGAGGTCGACGCCTACGGAGACATCAACACGACCACGACGCTCGGTAGTACCGCCTTCAGTGGTAGCAACATCCGCAGCGCGGCCGCAACCACCAGTGGATCGGGTATATGGGCAGGCGGGGCAGGCGGCACCGAATCGACCGAAGGAGGCGTGTGGTACACCACCGAGGGCTCCAGCACCTCGACCGACCTGACATTCGGCAACTTCCGCTGGGTCAACATCTTCAACTCGCAGCTCTATGCCTCGTCTGCCAGCGCCACATCGCCAGCTGTCATCGGAGTAAACGGGATCGGCGCCGGGCTTCCCACCACGAGCGGGCAGTCTGTCAACAACCTCAGCGGGGTCGACTCCACGAGCGCCGGGACGCCATACGGCTACTACCTCCTCAGTGAGGGCGGCAACGGAATCGACACCGCATACGTTGCCGACACCACCGTCGGCATGGAGAAGTACAGCCTGATCTCCGGGACCTGGACCGCCGAGGGCAGCATCTCGATGGCCGGAATCACCGGTTTGACCGGGACGGAGAGCGGGGGCACCGTGACGCTCTTCGCCACCGATCCGACCAACCTCGTCGAGATCACGGACCCGGTGGGCACCGGAACTCTCACGGGCACACCGACCAACCTGGCCACCGCCGCCACCGACGAGGCCTTCCGCGGCGTGGCGCTGGCTCCTACTGCCCCCCCTGCCGACACGCCCGAGGCTGCGTTGCTCATCACGCTGCCGCTCACGGGCGCCGTCCTGCTCGGTGGTTTCTATGTGTACGTCGTCGCCCGGCGTCGCCGGGAGGTCTCGGCCGCGACCGGTTTGGACTGATCCTCCCGGGCAGGTCTCGCGTTCGGCTCCATCCCGTGGTAATGGTCGGAAAGGGCGCCGCTGTCTTCGAGTTCTCCGACAACCGCGATGGTTTCCTCGCGGCGCTACCGTCTACATGGCATGAACACGAACGAGCCATCCATATCGGTCTCCCTGGACGTCGACGCCCCCGCCGATGAGCTGTTCCGCTACCTGGCGCGGCCGGCCAACCACGCCAGAATCGACGGCAGCGGCATGCTCAGGGGCACTCCCGACGATCATGTCCTCTCCGGGGTAGGCGATGCCTTCGACATGGAGATGTACAACGACAGGCTGGGCGACTACGTGATGGAGAACCGCGTCGTGGAGTTCGCGCCCGACCGGCGAATCGTGTGGGAACCAGTCCTCAAGTCCGTCGCAAAGCCCGACGCAGAGATCGAACCCGGCGTGCCGGCTCATCACCGCTGGGGCTGGGAGTTGGCCCCGCTGCCCGGAGGCGGGACGCGGGTAACGGAGTTCTTCGACTGTTCGGCGTCCCCCGCCTGGTTGCACGAGGCGACCAACGGAGGCGAGAACTGGCGGCCGGCCATCGAAGCCAGCCTGGGCAACCTGGCGAGCTCGGTCAGGCACACGAGCTAGGCGGGTTTCGCCCGTCAGGCGCCAGGCAACCTCGGATGCGGCGCCCTATGCGGCTCTTTCGCTGTACACACTGACAACGAGCAACCACGCTGCCGAGATCATGAACGCCACGTTCATCACCAATGCGGCCGCGGCCACGTACAGTCCCGCTATGGAGCCGGCCATCAGCGCCAGGGCTCCTGCGATCTCGGTCAGGTAGAGGCAGCTTCCGATTACCAATCGTTCCTTGCTCGGCGTAGAGCCAAACTGAAACGCTCGACGAAAGCCATACAGGAAAATGGTGAACGCAACGGCTGTGGGCGTGAGCAACTCGACGCCTACGGCGACGTGACTTTGACCCGGCATCAAAACCAGCCCGCAACTCACGAAGACTGAGGTCAATCCGGCCAACGTGTTGATGGACCTGTATTTGTGGGTTGCGTCTTTCGTCATGCCCTCGACATTCGTTGACAGTGCAATGGAAAGGGCGACAAAGACGAGGCCGGTCAATGCGGCAACCCCACCGCCTACCATGAAGAAGAAGTCGTTCCACAACCCTGGCTTGTAAATAGCCGCGAGCACCGTGGTCAAGATTGGCTCTGTCTTGCGCGACTTACGTTCGACACGTCTTCGGAGACAGACCTAGGCCGACCGAGCTTCCGACGCCGTCGGTTCGTCCAGTCGAACTACGCATCTCACCGATGGTACGAGCGAAGTGTGCGAAATGGTGGGATCTCTGAGCAATGGGCGACTCAAGATTGGGTCCATGACCCGACGTACCTGCTGGTCACGGCCTCGCGCATATCCACACTGCGTGGGCGGCCCGCTTGCTCAATGTCGGGTGTCACCTCCGTGGCTCGGCCAGGTGAGTCGGTGCCGAGCCTGAATGCGGCTAGTCGCTCTCACGGGTAGCGGCCGGCGAGGGCCTCGCGGTCCGGCCAGGAAGCATAAGACTGAGGACGAGAGCGACTCCAGTGAAGCCGACAGCCCACCAGAATGCTTGATCGAACGCGTTCGCTACCGAACTCGAAGTCATGCCGAGCTTGCCGAGGGCGTCATCGAGAATGACGGCGAGAATTGCGACACCGAATGACCCACCGACCTGCTGCGCCACGCGCGTGATCATGCCGGCGTGCGGTATCTCGTCACGAGGAAGGTCAACGAACGCCGC
>JASHUM010000045.1 GCA_030040015.1 Acidimicrobiales bacterium | reverse complement strand
ACCGAGGACGGGACACCGCCGGCCCCTCAGGCTCTCGTCTACACGCCGTCCAACGCCGAGACGTCCCTTCCCTTCGAGCTCGACGCCCCACTCGACCCCTCGGTCGCCACCTTCCAGCTCGACCCGCCCCAGGTGCCCGTGACCACTCCGGTCGCGCCTGCCGGCCTCGAGGCCGAGCCGGTCGCGGCGCAGTCGGGGGTGGCCACGGCGGTCGTCGACACCGCGATTCCCGTGCCCGTGCCGACAACGACCGCTGCTCCGGAACCGCCCGTCGTCGTTCCGAAGCCTGCAGCCGCCGAGCAGCCCGAGCCGGCACTGGTCGGGGTCCTCGGGGGCCGGCCTGTGGCCGAGGCCCAGCTCTCCGCTTCGTTGGCCACCGAGATCTTGGGATCGGCGGTTGCCGCTGCCGGTCCGCAGACGGCGGCACCGTCTTCCGAGTCGGCGCCACTGGTGGTCAGCGAGGATCTGACCCTGGTCAGCAAGACCCATCGCAAGCGCGGACACTTCCGGCTGCGCTGACCCGTGGGCCCAGCAGGGCCCTCAGCCGACTTGTCGCCGCCAGGTGCCCAGGCTTCCGCCGCTCTTTTCCCACAGGGCGAGCTCGCCCACACTCATCGAGCGGTCGGAGGACTTGCACATGTCGTAGATGGTGAGGGCGGCCACCGCGCAGGCGGTGAGCGCCTCCATCTCGACTCCCGTGCGGTCGACGGTTTCCACCTGGGCTTCGACCTCGACGAAGTCGTCCCCGATCGTGAAGTTCACGTGCACCGATCCCACCAGCAACGGGTGGCACATGGGGATGAGGTCGGCTGTGCGCTTGGCCGCCTGGATGCCGGCAATTCGTGCCGTTCCCAGCACGTCCCCCTTGGTGATGGCGTTGCTGGCCACCTTGGCCGTGGTCTCAGGCGCCATGAGGACGCGGCATCGGGCCAGGGCCCGGCGATGGGTGGGTTCCTTCGGTACGACGTCGACCACGCGAGCCCCGCCGAGCGGGTCCAGATGGGCGAGACCGCGTTCGGGCACGGCGGAAGTCTACGGCACCACCGACGCAACCCACGATGGCAACGACGCGAGACAGAGCACACGGCGCCCGGGTAGACTTGGCACTCGAAGGCCGAGAGTGCCAACGGCCTCGGACACGGCCGGACCCCGAGGAGCGAGAGCAGCCGATGCCCACCTACGAGTACGCCTGCACCGACTGCGGTGAGCACCTGGAGGTGGTGCAGTCCTTCCGTGACGATTCCCTGACCGAATGCCCCGCCTGCGGCGGGCGGCTCCGCAAGGTCTTCGGGTCCATCGGCGTCGTGTTCAAGGGAAGCGGGTTCTACAAGACCGACAGTCGTCCGGCCGCCTCTTCGGGGGCGGGTGACAAAGCCGCGGGTGACAAGGCCGCGGGTGACAAAGCAGCAGGTGACAAAGCGGTGTCGAGCGCCGACTCGGGTTCCGGCGCCTCCTCGCCGCGCACGTCGGAATCCGGGAGTGGGTCTTCGAGCGCGGCTTCGTCATCCGGCTCCTCGACGACGTCGACGTCCTCGGGCTCTTCGGGTTCCGGGTCCTCGGGCTCGGGTTCGTCGGGTTCCGGGTCCTCGGGCAAGGCAGCCGCAGCCGCGTCCTGACGCCGGCCCCGCTCCTCCTCTGAGAGGTCAGCTCCCGCTCAGCGACATGGCGTCGATGGCCAAGGTCTGGCCGGCGGCGACCCCCGGCAGCCACTCGACGTCTAGTCCGATGTGGAGCACCGACTGAAGCATCCGCTGCAGGGTGGAGGCGATCGTCACCTCGCGCACCGGCTCGGCCCACTCGCCGTTGCGCACCATCAACCCTTCGGCTCCCACCGAGAAGTCACCACTCACCGGGTTGACCCCTGAGTGCACCCCGGTGACCGACTGCACGTAGAGCGCCTCGCCCACGGCCGCCAGGATCTCCGCCTCTCCCAACGTCCCCGGGCTCAGGAGAAGGGCCCGGCAGCCGGCTCCCGGTGTGGTGGCGTAGCCGCCCCGCACGGCCGAGGCGGTCGAGGAGGTGCCCGCCCGGCGAGCCGAGGTCGAGTCGTAGACGAACCCCTGCAGCACGCCGGCGTCGACGAGCACGTTGCGCCGGCAGGCCAGCCCCTCGGCGTCGTAGGCGGAGGCGCCGAAGGAACGAATGTCGGTCGGGTCGTCGACGAGCGTCACGGCGACGTCGGCGACCGCCTCACCGACGCGGCCGGCGAACATGGAACGCCCTTTGATCACCGCCTCGCCGGACAGCGCCGAGCTCACGATCGCCAGCAACGTGGAGGTCACCCTGGGGTCGAGGACGACGACACAACGTCCGCTCTTGGCCTTGGTGGCGCCGAGCATCCGCACCGCCCGGCGTGTGGCGTCGGCGGCGGCGCGCTCGAGGTCCAGGCTGTCCGGGCCCCTGGTGGCGTCGAAGCCGTAGCCACTCTGGCTCTCGGGACCCTCGCCGGCGATGGCCTCGGTCGAGACCGAGCAGATCGTGCGCCTCGACGACGCCACGATCCCGGCCGATGTGGCGATGGCGGCCTCGGCGGCCACGTCCCCATAGTCGGCGGACGACACCTGGCGGATCCGGCTGTCGGCTCCCCTGGTGAGCCGCTCGAGCTCCAGGGCCAGGTCGACCTTCCTGGTCGTCGGGGTGGTGAGCACCGACTCGTCCCAGACGTCGATGTCGGCCGCCGGCACGCCATCGGGCTCGGCCAGGGCCACGAGAGGGTCTTCGGTGGCGAAAGCGACGTTGTCGCGCGCCTCGGCCAGGGTCTCCGCCACCACGTGGTCGTCCAGGCTCCCTGCATAGGCGAAGCCCTGGCGCCCGGACGAGATCACCCTGATGCCCACTCCTGCCGACGCCGCCGAGGAGAGCGACTCCACCTCTCCGTCGTAGGCCCGGACGTCGATCTCCGCCCCCCGGTAGACGTACACCTCCAGCTGCTCCCCGGACCGGGCGGCACCGGCCACCTTGGTGGCGAGCGACACCAGCTCGGAGACGTCCCCCTGGGAGCTGTGCACGGCCGCCAAGGCCGGGTCAGTCACCGGCGGTTCCCCCCACCGTGATGGCGCTCACCCGCAGTGTGGGTTGCCCACAGCCGACGGGAACGCTCTGGCCGTCCTTGCCACAGGTGCCGGGCATCATGGCGAAGTCCCCGGCCACCGCATCGATGCGTCTCAGGACCTCGGGCCCGTTCCCGATGAGGTTGGCGTCACGCAGCGGCTCGGTGACGTGCCCGTTCTCGATGAGGTAGGCCTCGGTCGTCCCGAACACGAAGTCGCCGGTGGTGGTGTTCACCTGGCCGCCACCCAGCTGGGCGACGAAGACTCCCGAGGGTGTCTGGGCGACGATCTCCTCGGGGTCCTCGTCGCCGTTGAGCAGGAAGGTGTTGGTCATCCGCACCATGGGCAGGTGCCTGTAGCTCTGGCGCCTCCCGTTGCCCGACGAGGATCTGCCCTCCTTGCGGGCCCGCAGGAAGTCCCACATGTAGTCCGTGAGCTCGCCCTGCTCGATGAGCACGTTGCGCTGGGCGGGACGGCCCTCGTCGTCGATCGACGACGTGCCCCACTCCCTTGGCACCGTGCCGTCGTCCACCAGGGTCACGAGGGGGCTCGCCACCTTGGCCCCCACCTGGCCCACGTACACCGAAGCGTCCTTGACGATGTGGTCGGCCTCGAGCCCGTGCCCACACGCCTCGTGGAAGAGCACGCCACCACTGCCCCTCGCCAGCACCACGGGCAGCTCGCCACTCGGGGCTGGACGCGCCGACAGCTTGACGAGCGCCCGACGCGCCGCCTTGCGGGCCGTCTCCTCCACGTCGACGACCTCGAACATCTCGAAGCCCACCGTGAACGCCTCGGACTGGTACCCGGTCTGCATGCCGGTATCCCCGACCGCCACGCAGCTCACGAAGAACCGGGAGCGAACCTGGTCGTCGGACACGAGCACCCCGTCGGTGTTGGCCACGAGCAGGCGACGTCGGCTGTCGGCATAGTTCACCGAAACCTGCGAGATGGCGCCGCCCTCGGCCCGCGCCGTCTCGTCCGCCCGGCCGAGCAGTTCGATCTTGCGGGCCTTGGCCACGTCCTCGGGGTACACCTCGACCGGGCTGTGCCGGGGGACGGAACGGGCCTGCACCGACACCACCTTCTGCGGGGCGCCTCCTTCCCGGGCCACCGCCGCGGCCGCCTCGGCAGCAGCGAGCAGACCGGCTTCGGACAGATCGGCGGTGTGGGCGTAACCGGTCGTCTCCCCCACCACCACCCGGACGCCGGCACCCCGGTCGCGCCCCGAGGACAGCTCCTCCACCTTTCCGTCGTCCAGGAAGGCGGAGATCCCCCGCCGATCCTCGGCGAAGACCTCGGCGAACTCGGCTCCACGAGCCGTTGCCGCGGCCAGGACGCGCTCGACGACGGGCGGCTCCACCAACGCAGCTGACGACGGGTCTGTCACCTGCCCCACACTACGGTGCGCCTCTCGGAGACCAGGCAACCGGCGACGTATGGTACGGGCGTGGCGGTCGAAAGCGGCCTGACGGGCAAGGCGACGATGAAGGTGACCCCGGCCGACACGGCCCCGGCCATGAGTTGCGGCGCCGTGGAGGTCCTGGCCACTCCCCGCTTGGTGGCGCTCTGCGAGGAGGCCTGTTGCGCGGCGGTGTCCGGGGCGTTGCCCCCGCCGAAGACGACGGTGGGCGTCCGGGTCCAGCTGGACCACCTCACCCCCATCCAGGTGGGCTCCACGGTCACCGCCGAAGCCACCCTCGAACGGGTGGAGGGCCGACGCCTGGTGTTCACGGTGTCGGCCTCCGACGACGGCGGGCTGGTCGCTGCCGGCCGCATGACTCGAGTGGCCGTGGAAACGGCATTGTTCCTGGCCAAGGCCCGATGAGCTCCGACGGGCACGATGGCTTGGCCGGCTCTCGACGGAGGCATGTCCCTCGGGGCACAGGGGTAGCGTGGGTCGAAGCTCGGCAAGGACGCCGGGCCTAGGACCCGGCACACGCCCATGCTCATCGACGACATCCACGACCCGGCGGACCTCCGGGCGTTGTCGCACTCCCAGCTCGAACAGCTGGCCACCGAGATCCG
The DNA here is from genome assembly GCA_030040015.1 of Acidimicrobiales bacterium. Classification (GTDB taxonomy): domain Bacteria; phylum Actinomycetota; class Acidimicrobiia; order Acidimicrobiales; family UBA8190; genus UBA8190. Next base: position 14,307 of record JASHUM010000045.1, on the reverse strand, counting down.
CGGCTTCATCGTGGACACCGTCACCACCACGGGCGGCCACCTCGGGTCCAACCTGGGCGTGGTCGAGCTGACCCTGGCCGTGCACCGGGTGTTCGAGTCACCCCGCGACGTCGTCCTGTGGGACACCGGACATCAGGCCTACGTCCACAAGCTGATCACCGGGCGCAAAGAGGCGTTCGCGTCACTTCGCCAGGCCGGGGGTATCTCCGGCTACCCGTCGCGACGGGAGTCGCCGCACGACTGGATCGAGAACAGCCACGCCTCGACCGCCTTGAGCTACGCCCAAGGCCTGGCCGAGGGGGTGCGCCGGCGAGGAGAGGCCGGTCGACGGGTCGTGGCGATCATCGGCGACGGCTCGCTCACCGGCGGCATGGCTTATGAGGCACTCAACAACATCGGCCACGCCCAGAGCCCCGTGATCATCGTCCTCAACGACAACGGACGGTCGTACGCCCCCACCGTGTCACGCTTGTCCGAGGGTCTGGCCCACCTGCGCCTCAACCCCTCCTACGTGCACGCTCGCGAGCGCGCCCGGCGCCTCTTGCAACGCATCCCCGTCCTGGGGGGGTTCGCATACTCGAGCGTGCACGGCTTCACCAGTGCCGTGCGCGAGATCGTCACCCCCCACCGGTTCTTCGAGGCGCTCGGCATCCGCTACGCGGGGCCCATCGACGGGCACGACATCGCCGGTGTGGAGCAGGCGCTGGCCCACGCGGCCGAGTGGGACGGCCCCATCCTCGTCCACGTCCTCACCAAGAAGGGGTGTGGGTACGCCCCGGCCGAGGAGGACGACGTCCAGCGGCTGCACGACTTCAAGGTCCAGCCGTCCGTGGTCGCGCCGTCTGCCCTGCAGGCGCCGGCCACCTACACCGATGCCTTCACCCAGGCCATGCTCCAGGCAGCCGAGCGGCATCCCGAGGTGTTCGCCATCACGGCCGCCATGCCGGGACCGACGGGCCTCTTGCCCTTCCAGGCCGCGTACCCGCACCGCTTCCTCGACGTGGGCATCGCCGAGCAGCACGCCGTGACCATGGCCGCCGGATTGGCCATGGCCGGGATGCGACCGGTGGTCGCCGTGTACTCGACGTTCTTCAGCCGAGCCTTCGACCAGGCGAACCTGGACGTGGGTCTGCACGGACTGCCCGTGGTGTTCGCGCTCGACCGCGCCGGCATCACCGGCGACGACGGGCCGAGCCACCACGGCGTGCTCGACCTGGCCTTGTGCCTGTCCATCCCCGGCATGACGGTTTTCGCGCCGTCGAGTGCCCAGGAGATCGGGCCCATGCTCGAGGAGGCCCTCGCACTGCCCGGGCCGTCGGCGATCCGCTTCCCCAAGACTCCGGCACGCCAGGCGTCCGACGGCCTGGTGGGAAGCGGGCTGTCGGCCCGCCGGACGCGTCGTGGCGACGGGTCGGTGTGCCTGTTGGCTGTGGGCAAGATGCTCGAAGCCGCCGAAGAGGCCGCCGGCAAGCTGGCCGGCGACGGCGTGGAGGCGACCGTGTGGGACGTCCGGGTGGTGTCTCCGCCGGACCCGGCCATGCTCACCGACGCGGCCGAGCACGGTCTGGTCGTGACGATCGAAGACGGTGTCCGGGTGGGCGGTGCCGGGTCGTTCCTGGTGGACGCGCTTCGCGCCGCCAGCACCGCCCGTCCCCTGGTCCCGGTGCGGACGCTCGGGATCCCGCGCCACTACATGGCCCACGGCAAGCCAGATGCCATCCTCGCCGAGCTGGGCCTGGACGGGCCGGGCGTCGCCGCCTCGGTGCTCGAAGCCATGTCGGTGGAGCGCCGCCGGGCCGAGCTTTCCTGAAACCTGTTCTAGTTTCGGTCTAGGTTGGGGGACGATGGTGGTGGAGTTCAACCTGGCCGACCTGTTCGAGGCCGCCGCCGACGCCTTCGGGGACCGGGAGTACCTGGTGGCAGACGGCCGCCGCCTCACGTACTCGGAGATGGAGGCTCGGGCCAATCGCCTGGCCCACCACCTCGCCGGCGTGGGCATCGGGCCCGGTGACCACGTCGGCATCTACGCCCTCAACAGCGCCGAGTGGGTCGAGACGGCTTGGGCGGTGTTCAAGCTGCGAGCGGTGTGGATCAACATCAACTACCGCTACGTCGAGGACGAACTGCGCTACCTGTTCGCCAACGCCGACCTGAAAGCGCTCGTCCACCAGCGCCAGTTCACCCCTCGGGTCGCCGCCCTCTTGCCTGCACTTCCTGACCTGCGCCACGTGGTGGTCATCGAGGACGACAGCCAGGAGCCGGGCCCGGTCCAAGACGCCGTCGACTTCGAAGCGGCCATGGCCGGGGGTTCCCCCGAGCGCGACTTCGGGCCTCGCTCGGGGGACGACCTCTACGTCCTCTATACCGGCGGAACCACGGGACTGCCCAAGGGCGTCGTGTGGCCGCACAAGAACGTCTTCTTCGCCTTGGGCGGCGGCATCGACGCCATGACCGGATCCCGAGTCGAGCGCCCCGAGGAGATGGTGGAGAAGGGCCGCGCCATGGGAGGACAGATCGTCTTTCTCCCCGTGGCACCGCTCATGCACGGCGCCTCCCAGTGGGCGGTGATGGGCCAGAGCTTCGTCGGCAACCGCATCGTCCTCGTCCCCCGTTTCGAACCACACCAGGTGTGGAGCCTCGTGGAGGCCGAGAAGGTGAACATGGTCATGATCACCGGGGACGCCATGGGCCGACCGCTCATCGAGGCGCTGGACGAGGCCGGGGTCTCGTACGACCTGTCCTCGCTCATCGGGATCACCTCGACCGCGGCGCTGTTCTCCCCTTCGGTGAAGGACCAGTTCTTCGAGCACTTCCCCAGTCTGGTCATGAGTGATGCCATCGGCTCCTCGGAAGGTGGCAACAACGGCATCTCGTGGATCAAACCGGGTGGCACGACCATGAAGAGCGGGCCCACCGTCACCTCCACGAGCGGCACCGTGGTGTTCGACGAGAACATGGAGCTGGTGAAGCCGGGCTCGGGGGTGATCGGCAAGATCGCCCGCTCCGGCGACATCCCCATCGGGTACTACAACGACCCGAAGAAGACGGCGGAGGTGTTCGTCGCCGTCGACGGGGTCCCCTACGTGATGCCCGGGGACTTCGCCACCGTGGAGGCGGACGGCTCGGTCACGCTCCTCGGGCGCGGGTCGATCTGCATCAACTCCGGCGGGGAGAAGATCTTCCCCGAGGAGGTGGAGGCCGTGGTTCGCTCGCACCCCGACGTCATGGACGCCATCGTGGTCGGCGCGCCCGACGAGCGATGGGGACAGCGGGTGGCGGCCATCGTCGAGCCGAGGCCGGGCCACCAGGCGCCGACCCTGGCGACGGTCCAGGAGCATTGCCGTCAGCACGTGGCCGGCTACAAGATCCCCCGTCAGCTGCACATCGTGGAGAAGGTCGAGCGCGCCCCGAGCGGCAAGCCCGACTACCGCTGGGCGGACGGCATCGTCCGAGCCGGCCAACCGGCCTAGCCGGCCGGGACGGCCACATCGCCCGGCCTGCAGGGCGGCACGGTGCCCGTCGATCTCCACGAGCTGCTCGACCCGAGCCGGTGCGCGCTGCTCACCATGGAGCTGCAGCGGGGCGTGGTCGGAGACCTGTCGAGTTTTCCCGAGCTGGCCGCCGCCGCCGAGCGCTCCGGCCTGATCCGTCACTGCGCCCGCCTTGCTGCTTCTGCACGCCGAGCCGGGGTCCCCGTCGTCCACTGCACGGCCGGGTTCCTCGCCGACCGCGCCGGTTCACCGGCCAATGCGCCGCTCATCACCGCCATGTTGCGACGACCCGGGCACCTGCTCGAGGGCACAGAGGCCGTCGACCTCGTCCCCGGGCTCGCCGCCTCCAGGGACGATCTGCGTTCCCATCGCCGTCACGGCGTCGCCCCCTTCGGCGGGACGGACCTCGACGCCCTGCTCCGCCGTCACGGCGTGGAAGTGGTCGTCGCCACCGGGGTGTCGCTCAACCTCGGGATCCCCGGTTTGTGCGTCGAAGCGGTCGACCTCGGCTACCGGGTGGTCGTCCCCCGCCACGCGGTGACCGGCATCCCGCCCGACTACGCCGAGGCCGTCCTGTCCCGGACGATCTCGTTGGTGGCCACGGTGGTGGACGTCGACGACGTCGTGGAGCTCTGGTCGTGAGCCAGGGCTTCTCTGTTTTCGACGGTCAGGAGGCGACCACGTCGTAGCAGGCACGCATGAGAGAGAACATGCGCAGGTCCCCGGTGGTGCCGATGTCCATCCGGTTCATCACGTAGGCCATGGCCAGCCCGGCTTCGGGGTCGCCCCAGGCGCCGGACCCGCCCATGCCGAAGTGGCCGAAGGCGCGGTCCCCACCCAGGCCACCGGCCTGAAGGACGCCGCGGTTGACCATGAAGCCCCGGGCGAACTGGATGTCGAGACCGAGCAGGATCCGGTCGGGGCCTTCGGTGCGCTGGCGGGTCGCCTCGTCGAGCGTGCGCTCGTCGAGGATCCGCACCTTCTCGCCCGACTCGGTCACCACCTCGCCGATGCACGCCGCGTACATGCGGGCCAGCGAGCGGGCGTCACCGATGCCGTTGAAGGCGGGCAGCTCGGCGGCGTGCACCTTCTGGCTGAGGAGGAACTCGTTCCCGGCCTCGAGGTTTCCCGACGGGGACGACAGGGCCTTCGTCAGCGGCCCGTCAGGAGCGAGGTACTCCTTGGCCCGTTCGGCCAGCGCAGCCAGGTAGGCGTTGTCGGCGGCCGCGACCTCTTGGTCGCCGCCGCCCGCGGCGGCGCCGGGAGCGGCACCGCCCGACAGCCGGCCCGAGGCGATCGAGTCGAGGATGGGGATGAGGCGGGCCACCCGGGGCTCCTCCGACTCGGGCAAGCCGATGAAGTAGTCGAGCCCGAGTGGTTCGGCCACCTCGGTCCGGAAGACGGTGCCGATGGTCGATCCCGCCACCCGGCGCACCACCTCTCCCACGAGCCAGCCATACGTGGTGGCGTGGTACCCGTGGGCGGTCCCCGGCTTCCACACCGCCGGCTGCACCTCGAGGGCCCGGACCACCGGGTCCCAGGCGAGTGCCTCGTCGACGGAGAGGGTGGCGTCGACCCAGGGGACCCCGGCCTGGTGGGACACGAGGTGCTCGACGGTCGCCTCCTCCTTGCCGGCCGTGGCGAATTCCGGCCAGTACTCCTTCGCCGGCGCCGTCATGTCCAGCTCACCGCGCTGGGCGAGGAGGTTGGCCACCACGGCAGCGGGGCCCTTCGTCGTGGAGAAGGTGATCACCATGGTGTCCTCTTCCCAAGGTGTCCTCGCCCTCTCGTCGGCGAGGCCGCCCCACAGGTCGACCACCTTCTCGCCCCGGTGGTAGGCGCTGAAGGCGGCGCCGACCTCGTTGCGTGTGGAGAAGTTGGCCTTGAAGGCCTGGTCGACCCTTTCCCAGCCCGAAGCGGTCCAGCCGTGCGTCGTCGTCACCCGACCCTCCCCTGTCGCGGTCCCGCCCGGTCTGCACGGCCGTGACCGGCGAGGAGGGTAGTACCCGGATGTGGTCGAGCGCCTTTCGTGGGCCTCGCCGGGCGGGCAGGCGAGCAGGCGAGCAGCGGGCGGGCGGCGCTCGTTCAGGCGCCGGTCGCGCTCAGGCGCCGACCTGGGCCTGACGCTGGCGGGTGGTGGAGTGAACCGGGTCCTTGTCGAACTGGGGGAGGACGTGCTTGCCGAAGGTGGAGATGGCCTCCTCGCACACGTCGATGGACATCGAGGACGACAGCATCCCGAAGCTCAGCTGGTCGGCTCCGGTGTCGGCGAAGCGCTGCACCGTGGCCGCCACTTCGTCGGGATCGCCGACGGCGATCTGCCGGTCCTTGATCTGCTGGTCGATCTGCTCGAGGGTCTGGTCCGGGATGGTGGCGGGCCACTCGGGGATCCCCGGCGGACGGGGGAAGGTGTCGAGGTAGCGGAACACCAGGCTCACGTAGTACCCGACGTCCATGTCGCGCAGGACCTGCCGGGCACGGCCGCCGTCCTCCAGGCACAGCATCTGGGTGGTGATCATCACGTTGTTGTTGACGTAGCCGCCCACCGGGTCGCAGTTCTCGATGTCCTTCTTGTATTTCTCGATGAGCGGCGTGAACGTCTCGGGCCTGCCGAAGGCGAAGCACAGGACTCCGAGTCCCTGACGTGCCGCCATTTCGAACGTGCTCGGGCTCCCGGCCGCCACCCACAGGGGCGGGTGGGGGTCCGTGTAGGGCTTGGGGAGCACGTTGCGCGACGGCATCGAGAAGAACCTCCCGTCGTGCGAGTACTCCTCGTTCCGCCACATCCGCACGATCTGGGGCAATGTCTCCGCCACCATCTCCCGCGTCAGCTCGGGATCGGTGATGCCGAAGCCCCGCTGCTCGGTGGTCGAGGACCCACGGCCCGTGCCGAACTCGAAGCGAACCTCGGACAGGTGGTCGAGCATGGCCACCCGCTCGGCGATGCGGGCAGGATGGTTCACCGGCGGGGTGACGTTGAAGATCCCCGAGCCGAGGTGGATGTTCTCCGTCACCGCCGCTGCGTACCCGATGAACGACTCGCTGGCCGAGAGATGCGAATACTCGGAGAGGAAGTGATGCTCGGTGACCCAGGCGTACTTGAAGCCCGCTGCGTCGGCGGCCCGGACGTAGCGCACCTCGTCCCGGATGCGCCGGTGCTCCGCCCCTGCCCCGTGCTCGGCCCTGAACTTGGGCGGCATGCACACCGAGTTGAAGATGCCGAACTCCATGACCGAGCCTCCCTGTCCGCTGCCGTGCCGGGATACCATCCTCACACGAAACTGCAACGTGTTCCAATATTGAGGGGAAGGCGGAGGTGACCTGGGACGACGCCGGACCACCGGTGACGATGGCCGCCCTGTTGGCGGCCCGGGCCGGCGACGAGCGTCCGGGGCTGGTCTTCGGGGCCCACCGTTGGAGCTGGGACGACGTGCTCCGGGAGGCGTCGGCGCGCTCGGCGGTGGCCGCCAGGCGACTGGGCGACGGGCCGGCGCACGTCGCCGTGCTCCTCGACAACGTGCCCGAGTACGCCTGGTGGCTCTCCGCCTGCGCCCTGTCCGGTTTGGTCGTCGTGGGGGCGAACCCCACGCACCGGGGCCCGGACCTGGCCCGCGACCTGGCCCACACCCGCTGCCAGCTCCTGGTCACCGACGCCGGGCATCTTCCTCTGGTCGAGGGACTTGACCTCGGCTCCGGCATCGGCACCGCGACGAGGGACAGCTCCCGGGTGCTGGTGGTGGACGACGACGCCTACGCCACCGCCGTCGACGAGGCAGCCGGAGCAGCCGGGGCTCCCGTTCCGGACATCGCCCCCGTGGAGGAGTCGACGCTCGGCTACCTGGTCTTCACCTCCGGCACGTCGGGTGCCCCGAAGGCGTGCCGGTGCACCCAGGGCCGCCTGGCCCGCATCGGCGTCATCGTGTCCCAGATGTTCTCGTTGGGCGCCGACGACGTGTGCCTGGTCTCGATGCCGCTCTTCCACTCCAACGCCCTCATGGCCGGGTGGGGGCCGGCCGTCGCCGCGGGCGCCACCGTCGCCCTGCCGTCGGGAGGCCGATTCTCAGCCTCGGGCTTCCTCCCCGACGTCCGTCGTTACGGCGTCACCTACTTCAACTACGTGGGAAAGCCGCTCTCGTACGTACTCGCCACCGCGCCGGAGCCCGACGACGCCGAGAACAGCCTGCGGACCGTCTTCGGCAACGAGGGCGCCGAGGCCGACGTGATCCGCTTCGGGGAGCGATTCGGGTGCACCGTCATCGACAGCTACGGCTCGACCGAAGGCGGCGCCGTCGTGACCCGAACCCCCGACACCCCGCCCGGCGCGCTGGGACGCGCCCCTGACGGGACGATGGTGGTCGACCCCGAGACGGGCCGGGAGCGCCCCCCGGCCCGCTTCGACGCCGACGGACGGCTCCTCAACGCCGAGGAGGCGACCGGCGAGCTGGTGTCGACCACGGGTGGCGCCGGCTTCGAGGGCTACTGGGAGAACGAGGAGGCCGAGCAGGCTCGGCTGAGAAACGGCTGGTACTGGACCGGGGACCTGGCTTACCGGGACACAGCAGGCTTCTTCTACTTCGCCGGCCGCAGCGGCGACTGGCTGCGCGTCGACGGGGAGAACTTCGCCGCCGCCCCCGTCGCTCGCATTCTCGAACGTCATCCCGGCGTCCGCCTCGCCGTCGTGTATGCCGTCCCCGATCCCGCCGTGGGCGACCAGGTGATGGCCGCCCTGGAGCTTCACGAAGGCGAGGAGTTCGACCCGGAACGCTTCGCCGCCTTCCTGGCCGGCCAACCCGACCTCGGGACGAAATGGGCGCCGCGCTTCGTCCGCGTGTGCCCGGGACTGCCCATGACCGCCACGGCCAAGGTGCTCGTCCGGGAGCTTCGCCAGGAGGCATGGCGGTGCGGTGACCCGGTGTGGTGGACACCCGAGGGCCGGGCCGGCTCCACCTATCGGCTGCTCGCTCGAGAAGACCTCACAAGGCTGGACGCGGCACTAGCGTGAAGTCATGACCGCCGTCGATGTGCTCGTGGTCGACGACCACGAGGCGATCCGGACCTCGGTCGCTGAGCTGCTCCAGACGGCTGGCTACAGCGTCGTCGAGGCCGAGGACGGCGAGCAGGCCCTGCGCATGCTGGCCGAGCACGACGTCGGAGCGGTCGTCCTCGACCTGCGCATGCCCGGGGTCGACGGCTTGCGGGTCCTCGAGACCCTGACCGACCCGCCGCCGGTCATCATCACCTCGGCCTTCACGCTCGACCTCGACGAGTTCGAGCGGGTCGACGCCAAGATCTTCCTCCAACTGGTGAAGCCGTTTCACCCCCGCCGCCTCATCGACGCCGTGGCCTCGGCCATCGGGCGACCCGGTCCGGGAGCCGAGGAAGCCAACGGGCACTGATCGCCGGTCGCTGGGCGCGCCGCTCGCCGGCTGCGCCGCTCCTCGCCACTCCTCGGTGCTCCGCTCGTCAGCGCTCGGCGCCGAGCACCAGGCCGCTCGTGGGAACACCGGTGCCGGCGGTGACCACCACGTGGTCGGTACCGGGCACCTGGTTGACCGACGTGCCCCGGACCAGGCGGACCCCCTCGGCGATGCCGTTCATCCCGTGGAGGTAGGCCTCGCCGAGCTGACCGCCGTGGGTGTTGGTGGGCAGACGGCCGCCGAGGTGCAGATGCCCGTCACGCACGAACTCCTTTGCCTCGCCTCGCCCGCAGAAGCCGAGTTCCTCCAGCTGGTACAGCACGAAGGGCGTGAAGTGGTCGTAGAGGATGCCGGCCTGCACGTCCTCGGGACCGAGCCCGGACGTCGCCCACAACTGGCGGGCCACCACCTCCATCTCGGGGAGCCCGGTGAGGTCGTCCCGGTAGTACGACGTCATCATGTCCTGCTGGTCGCCGGAGCCCTGGGCGGCGGCGCGGATCACGACTGCGGGCTGACGCAGGTGGCGGGCCCGATCCAAGCCGGTCACCACCAGGGCCTGCCCGCCGTCGGTCTCCTGGCAGCAGTCGAGGAGACGCAGCGGCTCCACGATCCAGCGTGACGATTGGTGCTCCTCCAAGGTGATGGGCTGGCCGTAGAACCATGCCGCCGGGTTGGTCGCCGCATGCTCCCGGTCGGCCACGGCCACCCGGCCGAAGTCCTCGGTGGTCGCCCCGGTGACGTGCAGGTAGCGCTGAGCGAACATGGCCACCCACGACGCCGGAGTGAGCAGACCCTGGGGGGCGTACCAGGAGAACTGCGAGCTCTCGGCGGTGGGCAGGGGCGGCCGTCCCTGCACCCCGGCACCGAAGCGGGCACCTGAGCGCTCGTTGAAGGCCCGGTAGCACACCACCACGTCCGCCACACCGCTGTGGACGGCCATGGCCGCCTGCTGCACGGTGGCGCACGCCGCTCCGCCGCCGTAGTGGATCCGGCTGAAGAAGGTCAGCTCTCCCATCCCCAGGCTGCGCGCCAACTCGATCTCGGGGTTGGTGTCCGCCGAGAACGTGACCAGCCCGTCCACGTCCTCTGGTTGCAGTCCGGCGTCGTCGAGGGCGGCCGCCACCGCTTCGGTGGCCAGGCGCAGCTCGCTGCGGCCCGAGGACTTCGAGAACTCCGTCGCCCCGATCCCGACGAGCGCCGTGGTGCCGGCGAAGCCGTGACGGGACGAAGGGCGGGAGCTCACCGGCCCCCCGGGAGTGGTCGCAGCTCCGCTCCGCGGCGGGGCAGGGCCACCCGGACGGTGCCGGTCACGTGGTCGCCCCGGCTGTTGGAGCCTCGCACCGACAGGGTCACGTCCCCCCGGCCGTCCCGGCGTGCCGCCGGGTCGCCCACTTCGGTGACCGAACCGGACAGCACCATGGTGTCACCCGGGTAGTTGGGCGCCCCCAGGCGGATCGACACCTGCTCCACCACCCCCCCGGGGCCCGTCCAGTCGGTGACGAAGCGCCCCACCCACCCGTTGGTGGTGAGGATGTTCATGAAGACGTCCTCCGAACCACGTTCTCGAGCCAGCTCCGGGTCGTGGTGGACGTCCTGGTAGTCGCGCGAGGCGATGGCGCCGGCCACGATGAGCGTGCGGGTCAGCGGGACCGCCAGTTCGGGGAGCTGCTCCCCCACCGAGACGTCATCGTGCAGGCGGGTTGCGCGGGTGACGCTCATGAGCCGGCGAACTCCTTCGCCATGAGCTCGCCCAGACGGGCCAGCTGGGCGCTCGGCCCCTCGAGCATGACTTCGATCTGCTTGCCCCACAGGAAGTAGCGGTGGATCGGGTAGTCGATGTCGGCCCCCAGACCGCCGTGCAGGTGCTGCGTGGTGTGGACCACGCGCTGCCCGGCCTCCGACGCCCACCATTTGGCCACCGCCACCGCCTGAGCCGCGGGCCGGCCGGTGTCCAGGCACCACGCTGCCTTCCAGGTGGTCACCCGCATGGCCTCGGTGTCGATATAGGCGTCCGCCGCCCGTAGGAGGGCTCCCTGGAAGGACGAAAGAGGACGCCCGAATTGCTGTCGCTGGTTGGCGTACGCCGCCGCCCGGGCCAGGGCCTCTCCGGCCACGCCCAGCTGCAATGCGCACAGGCCGACCGTCGCCGTCTCCACCATGTGCTCGACGGCCTGCCGGCCCGAGCCCGTTCCGGCAACGACGTCTGCGGCCGCCACCACCACGTCGCGCAGAACGAGATGGGGATGGACCTGGCGATCAGTGGTGATCACCGGTTCGAGCTCGGCCCCCGGCGCCGCGGGGTCGACCAGGACCACCATGACGCCGTCGTCGGTCGCCACCGGGACGAGCACGCGATGGGCCAGGTGCGCCTGGGGGACCGCCTGCAGCCTCCCCGAGACACGCCACCCGCCTCCCTCCGCCACGGCGACCACCACCGGCCGCCGGGACGAGCTGTCGGCGACTTCGCTCAACGCCGCCGTGAGCCGGACGGAACCGTCCGCCACACCCGGCAGCAGCTCCCCCTGTTGCTCGGGCGTGGCGAAGCGCACCACGGGGAGGGCACCGAGCACGGTGGTCGCCCACAGGGGCACGGGAGCGACGTGGCGGCCCTGCTGCTCGAGAACCAGACAGGCTTCGATCAGTCCCAGCCCCGAGCCCCCCAGCGCCTCGGGCACCACCAAGCCGAGCAGATGGGCGCCGGCGAGCGCCTTCCAGAGCGGCTCGTCGAACCGGCTGTCCCCGTCCTCGACCGCAGCCACCCGGTCGCTCGTCGCCAAGCCCGAGAACACGCCGGCCGCCGCCTCCGAGACGGCGAGCTGCTCCTCGGTGAACGTGAAGTCCATCAGCGTGCGTCCTCGTCCGGTACCGGGCGAAGTACGGGCAACGTCAGCTCGTCGTCGTAGGACACCATGTCGACCAGCACCGGCATGCCGATCGTGACTTTGTCGGGGGCGACGCCCACGAGGTCGGCAACCAGACGCGTCCCTTCCTCGAGCTCGACCAACCCGATGACGAGGGGATAATCGAAGGCCGGGACTTGCGGATGGTGCACCACGACGAAGCTGTAGAGGGTGGCGCGGCCGCTCGAGGCCACGGTGTCCCACTCGAGAGACCGGCACCAGCGGCACGACGGTGCCGGCGGGTGGCGCAGGCGGCCGCACGAGGCACATCGCTGGATGAGCAGCTGCCCGTGGCGGGCCCCCTCGAAGAAGAACGCGGTGTCCGGCGTGATGGCCGGCCGGGGCCGGAGCGGACGCTGCTCCTCCCTTGCACCGACGGGACCGGGCCGGAAACGCAGGATCCGGAAGCGCATGGTCGCAACCGTCGCCCCCGTTGCGTCGGAGAACTCCGTCAAGGTGGTCACGAAGTGGCCCGCGCCGAGTGCGGTGCGCTTCTCCGGCGACACGGCCTCGATGGTGGACCGGGCTCGCAGGCGGTCCCCGAGGACCAAGGGACGCAGGTACTCCTGCTGGCAGTCGGTCGCCACCACCGAGGTGAAGCCGGCCTCGTCGAGCAAGCCGAACAGCTCGTCGAGCGGCGAGTCGTCGGGGGCGCCGGCGGCATCGGTGATGTCGGTGACGTCGGTGACGTCGCCGGCTCGACTCCGCCCACGGGCCCGCCACTGCTCGATCTCCTTGGTACGGCGATAGCCGCGCATCGTCCACGCCTGGAGCATGGTGGCGGGAGCGACGATCCCGGCGAACCCTGCTCGGCGGGCGGCACCGGTGTCGACGTACACCGGGTTCTCGTCGCCCGTCGCCTCCACCCAGTGCCGGATCATGGCCTGGTTCACCTCGTCGGCAGCCTCGAGGTCCGGTCCGGCCGGCCGGCCCTCGAAGACACCGAGGCGTTCGGCCAAGGCCGGATCGGCGGCCGGCGACGGGCGGGTCCCGGCGCTCATCGGCTCGACCGCGTCATGCCCAGACCGGCGGTGGCCACGATCTCGCGTTGGACCTCGTTCACCCCGCCCCCGAACGTGTTGATCTGCGCTCCACGGGCGGCGCGCTCCAGCCGCCCGCGCAGGATGGCACCCTTCGACTCGGGAGCCAGGTAGCCGGCCACTCCGACGATGCCGAGCAGGCGGCGGTACACGTCGATGCTGCGCTCGACCCCGAAGACCTTCACGGCCGAGGAGTCGGCCGGCTTGAGCTCGTCGGCGGCGGTGTCGCACGCCATGCGCCAGTTGAGCAGTCGCATCGCCTCCACCTCCGCTCGGCACCGGGCAAGGTCGCCGCGCACCCAGGGCCTGCCGAGCACCGTCCCCCCTTCCGGTACCGGCGTGCGCGCCGCCCAGGCGCCCACCTCGTCGCACAGCAAGGCGGCCAGCCCGCTCCAAGCGGCGAGCCCGACCCGCTCGTGGTTGAGCTGGGTGGTGATCATGCGCCAGCCCTCGTTCTCGGCGCCCACCCGGCTGGACACCGGCACCCGGACATCGCCGTAGTAGGTGGCGGTGGTCGTGGCATCGCCGACCGTCGTGATGGGGCTCCACGAGAACCCCGGGGTGTCCGTCGCCACACACAGGATGGAGATGCCCTTGTGCTTGGGGGCGTCGGGATCGGTCCGGACCGCCAACCAGACGTAGTCGGCCATGTCCGCGCCACTGGTGAACACCTTGGAACCGTTCACCACGTACTGGTCGCCGTCGCGCACGGCCCGGGTCCGCAACGAGGCCAGGTCGGTGCCCGCTTCCGGCTCGGTGTAGCCGATGGCGAAGTTGATCTCACCCGAGAGGATGCCGGGGAGGAAGAACGTCTTCTGGTCCTCGGTCCCGTATCGCATGATCGTCGGGCCGACGGTGTTGACGGTGACGAACGGGAACGGCGCTCCGGCACGGCGGGTCTCGTCGAAGAAGATGTACTGGTCGGTTGCCGGTCGGCCCTGGCCCCCGTACTCCGTGGGCCAGCCGATGCCCAGCCAGCCGTCCTTGCCGACGGTGCGCACGCACTGGCTCCAGGCTTCCCCGCCCTCGCCGCCGTCGGCCAGCCCGGCCCGGACCTCCTCGGTCAGCAGCCCGGCGTAATAGGCCCGCAGCTCGGCCCGCAATGCCTGCTGCTGTGGGCTCTCTTCCAGGAACATGGACCCCCCTGGGCCACCGCGGTGGTCGATTGGAATCGGTTGCGACGATGCTGGGCGCGCGGTCCCCGCTGGTCAAGGCCGCTCGCCAAAAACTGTAACACGTTCTCGTTTGGGCCGGCCGGGCCGTGGGCCGCCCGGCCCCGGTCGTGCCTATGATCGGGACTGACACACGTTCTAGAAATGGCCCGATCGGGCAGGTAGCGGGCCTTGAGGCCCGCTACTCGAAAGGGGGGACCATGGGTCTCGAGGAGATCGACCTCGTCGACGGGCGGAACTTCGTGCCCGGCGTGCCCCACGAGTGGTTTCGCCGGTTCCGCCAGGAG
>JASHUM010000044.1 GCA_030040015.1 Acidimicrobiales bacterium | reverse complement strand
CGGGCCCGGGGGCGGCGGGATGGGACGGCCGGTGCTGGAGCGAGGCTGGCTCGGGGGTGGCGCGGTGGGACGGCCGGAAGAGGGGGCGTTCACCGGAGGCGCGCCGGACGCGGCCGGGGCCTGTGGAGGCTGAGCCGGCGCATGGGGGGCAGCCGCAGGGGGTGGGGCCGAAGGCGCCGGGCGCGGGACAGCCCGAGGCGTGACGGGCGGGATGGTCACCTCGCTGGCCGGCCGGCTGGTGACGAGGCCGCTGCGCCGGGCCGGAGCCGGGGGGCCGCCCTGGTCACCAGAGGGGACGGCCACCGCCGCCGGGCGGGCCGGAGCAGCCTGAGGCTCTTCCGTCGACACCGAGGCCGCGGCGGGCGCCGGAGCGGTAGGCGAGGCGGTGGGCCGGGCGGGCGCTTTGGCCGGTGCCTTGGCCGCCTTGGCCGGCGCGGGTTCCTCGGGAGGAGCGGCGCGGCGCAACCCATCGGCGTCGGCCTTGCGGCGGACGCGGTCAGCCTGGGCGTCCTCGATCGACGAGGAGTGGCTCTTGACCCCGATCCCCAGCGCCAGGGCGAGGTCGAGCGCCTCCTTGTTGGTGAGGCCGAGCTCTCTGGCCAGCTCGTAGACGCGGATCTTCTTGGGCACCGACTCCTAGATTCCTTGCTCAGCCCGGGGCCGCACACCGGCGCGACCGGACATTCCATCCTCGCACACCTGTGCCCCCGCCCCTCCGCTCGGTTCGCCGGCGTTCAGGGCGACGGCGAGGCGTGCCACGTCTTCGTGGGCCACGTGCGCCCTCAAGGCTCGGCCGAACGCTCCGTTGCGCAGTGCCTGCTCGACGCACGGGCGCGAGTCCCGGCACAGCCACGCCCCCCGACCGGCGCCCGACCCCACCTGGAGCCGGCCGTCGGGGCCGATGCGCACCCGCACCAACCGGTCGGCCGTCGCCGTTCGCCGGCAGCCGATACAGGTGCGCCGAGGCGCTATCCCGTCCCTCCAGGCGCTTCTTCGGCCACTTCCGACACCTCGGCCTCGGGCGCGTCCGACACCTCGGCCTCGCCGGAGGCGCTGCCGTCGCCGCTGGCGGCGCCTTCCTCTGCCGTCGTCGTCGGCGCGGTCTCGTCGGCCTCTGTGCCACCACCGGCTGCGGCTCGTGACCACTCGGCCGCCGACACGGCCTCACCGCCCTCGGCCGGCTGCCACACCATCTCTCCGGCCTCGTTCTCCACCCACTCGCCCTCGGCCCACTCCTCGCCGAGCCCGGCCTCCTCCTCGGCCAGCTGCGTCTCGCTCTTGATGTCGACGCGCCACCCGGTGAGGCGCGCCGCGAGACGGGCGTTCTGACCTTCTTTCCCGATGGCCAGCGACAGCTGGTAGTCGCTCACCACGACGGTGGCGGTCCCGGTGACGTCGTCGAGGCGCACCTCGCGCACCCGGGCGGGTTGCAGCGCGGCCTGGATGAAGTCCACAGGGTCGTCGGAGAAAGGCACCACGTCGATGCGCTCACCCCGAAGCTCGTTGGTGACCATGCGCACCCTCGACCCCCGAGCCCCGACGCAGGCGCCCACCGGGTCGACGTTGGGGTCGTTGGACCACACGGCGATCTTGGTGCGGTGCCCGGGCTCGCGCGCCGCCGCCTTGATCTCGACGACCCCGGAGGAGATCTCCGGAACCTCGAGCTCGAACAGGCGCTTCACCAGCCCAGGATGGCTCCGGCTGACCACGATCTGGGGCCCCTTGGTCGTCTTGCGCACCTCCACGATGTACGCCTTCAGGCGGGCGCCGTGCTCGTAGCGCTCGTAGGGCACCTGCTCGGCCTGGGGCAGCAGTGCCTCTACCTTCCCCAGATCGAGAAGCGTGTAGCGGTTGTCGGTCTGCTGGACGATCCCGGTGACGATGTCGCCCTCGCGCCCGGCGTACTCCTCGTACTTGAGGTCGCGCTCCGCTTCCCGGATGCGCTGGAGGATGACCTGCTTGGCCGTCTGGGCAGCGATCCGGCCGAAGTCCTCGGGGGTGTCGTCCCACTCCCGGATGACGTTGCCGTCCTCGTCGAGCTCCTGCCCATAGACGCGGATCTCCCCCGACTCGGGGTCGATGGTGACGACCGCCTCCTCGGCGGCGCCGGGGCGACGCTTGTAGGCGGCGACGAGCGCGTTGGCCAGAGCGTCGAGAAGGGTGTCGACCGAGATGCCTTTGTCACGGGCGATCTGACTCAGGGCGTCGAGGAACTCGAAGTTCGTCTTGCTCATGACGTCGTGACCTTCTTCCTGTCCGTCCCTCGCCCTCCGGTGCCGCGTCGCTCCCGCGTCCCGCCGGCACCGGGCCCGGGCCGCTCGGTGGTGGCCCACTCGAACACGGTGCGGGCCCGCTCGATCTCGTCGTAGCCGAAGCGATGCACGCCGGCGTCGTCGGCACATTCCACGACGAACCCCTCGTCGTCGGCCGCGACCAGGCGGCCGGTGTGCCGGCGCGTCCCGGGGTCGCCGGCGGCGGTGCGGACGGTGATGGTCTCCCCCACCGCCCGCACGAAGTGGCCGGGCGTGCGCAGGGGACGCTCGACGCCCGGGCTCGTCACCTCGAGCGTGTAGCGATGTCCCGGCTGGGGGTCGTGTTCGTCGAGCAGGCGCGACACCGACCGGGTGGCGTCGGCGATGGCCTCCAGCTGGGCGCCACCCGGACCGTCGACGACGAGACGGACGAGCCCGGGACGGACCTCCAAGTCGAGCAGCTCCAACCCGACGGGAGCCACGGTGGAGGCGAGCAGGTTGAAGAGCTCGTCACCCACCGCTGCGCACCTCCCTTTAGCTGCTCGTCTGGTCCGACCATCCTCGGTGGCCACCCCACTCCGGGCACCCACCGTGTCCGTGGAAAGCAGAAGCGTGGGCTGCCCGCCCACGCTTCGTCCTACCACTCCACTTCACTGAACGGCCCGGGGAGTATACCAGGGGGCCCTCCGCGTTCCTCTGCGGGGCGAAGCTGGGTCGTTTCTCCCCTTTCGGCACCGGCAGTCCTCGGCCAAGCTGCCTAGCATCTCGCCGGCATGGCCGGCTCCTCGGTGCTCACCTCTCGTGCGGACGACTTCCCCCGGTGGTACCAGGACGTGCTCGCCAAGGCCGAGCTGGCCGACAACGGCCCGGTGCGGGGCACCATGGTGATCCGGCCCTACGGCTTCGCCATCTGGGAGCGCATGCAGGCCGAGATCGACCAGCGGATCAAGTCGCTCGGTGTGTCGAACGCCTATTTCCCGCTCTTCATCCCCGAGAGCTTCCTCCACAAGGAGGCCGAGCACGTGGAGGGCTTCAGCCCCGAGCTCGCCGTGGTCACCCACGGCGGAGGCAAGAAGCTCGAGGAGCCGGTCGTGGTCCGGCCCACCAGCGAGACCGTCGTCAACTGGTACTTCGCCAAGTGGATCCAGGGACATCGAGACCTGCCCATGCTCCTCAACCAGTGGGCCAACGTGGTGCGCTGGGAGCTGCGGCCCCGGCTGTTCCTCCGCACCACCGAGTTCCTGTGGCAGGAGGGCCACACCGCCCACGCCACCGCTTCAGAGGCCCGCTCCTTCGCCCTGCGGGTGCTCGGCGACGTGTACCGCGACTTCATGGTCGAGGTGCTGGCCATCCCCGTGCTCACCGGCCGCAAGACGGCGCTCGAGCGCTTCGCCGGGGCCGAGACCACGTGGACGTGCGAGGCCATGATGGGCGACGGCAAGGCCTTGCAGATGGGAACCAGCCACGAGCTGGGCCAGAACTTCGCCCGGGCCTTCGACATCACGTTCCTGGACGAGACCGGCGCCCAGTCCTTCGTGTGGCAGACCTCGTGGGGCTCGACCACGCGCCTGGTGGGGGCGCTGGTCATGGCGCACGGCGACGACGCCGGGTTGCGCCTGCCTCCCCGTCTGGCACCGGTCCAGACGGTGGTGCTGGTGGTACGCGCCGAGGAGGGCACGGCCGAGGCGGCATTGACGCTGGCCGACGAGCTGGCCGGTGCCGGGGTGCGCGTCGAGACCGACGTCCGGGTCGACGTCTCCTTCGGTCGCCGCGTCGTCGACTGGGAGCTCAAGGGCGTGCCGGTGCGCGTCGAGCTCGGTCCCCGGGACCTGGCCGAAGGGACCGCCGTGGTGGTGCGGCGACTGCGGGGGGAGAAACGAACGGTGCGCTTGCGCGAGGTCGCCGGCGCGGTGCGCGCCGCCCTGGAGGACGACCAGGCTGAGCTGCTCCTCGAGGCCACGGACTTCCGAACGAGCCGGACGACGGCCTGCACGTCGGTGGCGGACGCCGTGGAGGCAGCCGCCGAGGGATTCGCCACGCTGCCGGTCGAGGTTCTCGGCGCCGACGGCGAGGCCGAGGCGAACCGCGCCGGGGTGTCGGTGCGCTGCCTGATCAACCCCGACGGCGGGCCGCCCGCCGGCGAGGAGCCGGGCGAGCCCCAGGTGGCCGTGCTCGCCCGCGCCTACTGAACCGCGCCCACTGAGCCGCGCCCACTGAGCCGCGCCTACTGAACCGGCGCCGCCTGGCCGTCGCCGTGGCCGGCGACAGTACGACGGATGAGCTCCACCTTGTCGCCGGCGTGGTTGACGTCCTCGCCCTTGGCCTCGAGCAGCGCCCGGCGGTCGGCCTCCGCTTCGGCCTCGGCACCCACGTCGGCGGCAGCCAGACGGGCTTCGATCCCCTCGGCCACGAGTCGCTCCGCCTCCTCGACCAAGGCGGTGACCATGTCGTCCTCTGGGACGACCCGGACGATCTTCCCCTTGATGAACAGATGTCCCTTGCGCCGCCCGGCGGCGATGCCGAGATCGGCCTGGCGCGCCTCGCCGGGACCGTTGACCACACACCCCATCACCGCCACCTGGATGGGCAGGTTGCGGTTCTCGAGGGCGCTCTGGGCCGCCTTGGCCACGCCGATCACGTCGATCTCGGCACGGCCGCAACTCGGACAGGCGATGAGGTCGAGCCCCTTGCGCTCACGCAATCCCAGCGCCTCGAGGAGCTGGCGCCCGGCCCGGGCCTCTTCCACCGGGTCGGCGGTGAGCGAGTACCGGATGGTGTCGCCGATGCCTTCGGCCAGCAAGGTGGCGATACCGGCCGTGCCCTTCACCAGTCCCGCCGGCGGCGGCCCGGCTTCGGTGACACCGAGGTGCAGCGGGTGGTCGAAGGTCTCCGACGCCAGCCGGTAGGCCTCGATCATGAGGGGCACCGACGAGGCCTTGACCGAGATCTTCACGTCCTCGAAGCCGACCTCCTCGAAGAGCGCCAGCTCGATGCGGGCCGACTCCACCAGCGCCTCGGGGGTCGCCCCGCCGAAGCGCTTGTACAGCTCGGGGTGCAGCGAGCCGGCGTTCACCCCGATGCGGATGGGCACGGCGCGGTCGCGAGCCTCGCTCGCCACCAGGCGGATCTCGTCCGCCTTGCGCAGGTTGCCCGGGTTGAGTCGAAGCCCGTGCACTCCCGCTTCGAGCGCCGCCAACGCCATTTCGTGGTGGAAGTGGATGTCGGCCACGACGGGGACGGGCGAGCGCGGAACGATGTGGGCCAGGCCCTCGGCCGCTTCCGCCTCGTTGCACGTGCAGCGCACGATGTCGGCCCCGGCGGCGGCCAGGGCGTAGACCTGGCTGAGGGTGCCCTCGACGTCCGCCGTCTTGGTCGTGGTCATGGACTGCACCGACACCGGGGCGTCACCCCCGACGGCGACCGAGGGACCGGGGGGCGAGCCCAGGCGGATCTGCCGGGTGCGCCGGCGAGGAGCGCTGGGCGTGGCCGGACGGCTCATGGAAGACCTCCTCCCCCCATTGTGCCGGGGATGGCGGGGCCGGCGGTCACCGGGCGCGATCAGTGGAAGGGATTGGCCAGCGGATGGGTGATGTCCAGGTAGAAGGCGGACACGGCGATCGCCCCCAGGAACAAGAGGAAGGCGTAGGCCACCGGCGCCAGCTTCCGGACATCGGCGTGGTACGGCCGGCCTCGGCGGGTGCGGATGCGCTCGTAGACGGCGACGGCCACGTGCCCTCCGTCGAGGGGGAGCATCGGCACCAGGTTCACGATCCCCACGAACACGTTGATGGACACGAGGACAGCCACGAGCCCGCCCCACCCCGCCTCGGCCCCCTCCACGCCGATGCGCACCGCCCCGTAGATGGACTGGATGCGGGTGGTGCTGTGCTCGGAGGCAGCCGCCGCCTTGGCGTTGGTGAGGTCGCGCCAGTACTGGTCGAGGCCATGGGGCGAGAAGATCTGCCCCAGCGCCGAGAAGGACGCCGTCACCGTGGTCCCGAGCGCCGCCCCGGAGTGCACGAAGGTCGAGGCCGGGTTGACCGAGACGCTGGGCTCCTCCAGGTAGACGCCGATGTGGCCCTGGGGTGCCCTCCCCGCCGTGGTGCTCACCGGCGCCGGCGTCACCGTGAGGGTCCGGGTCCGGCCGTCGCGCTCGACCTTCAACGTGACCGGGACGCCGGCATGGTCCTCGATGAAGTCGATGATCATGTTCGGTCCCGTCACCGCCTTGCCGTCGACGCGCAGCAGGTCGTCGCCGGGTCTCAGGCCGGCGGCCCTGGCCGGGTCGGCCCCGTGGGCCAGAGGGGCGAAGGACTGGATCTGCACGACGTTCGACGGCACACCGGCGAAGGAGAAGTACACCCACAACAAGACGAAGGCCATCACCCCGTGCATGGCCGAACCCGCCACCGCCACGAGCAGGCGCTTGCGGAAAGGCTGCTGGCGGTACGTCCGAGGCTCGTCGGCGGGGTCGACCTCGTCCAGGTTGCTCATCCCGATGATCTTCACGTAGCCGCCGGCCGGGATGGCCTTGATTCCGTACTCGGTCTCTCCCTTTCGCACCGACCACAGGCGCGGACCGAAGCCGAGGAAGTATTCCGTCACCTTCATGTGGCTCCACTTGGCGGTGACGAAGTGGCCGAGCTCGTGCAGCATCACCATGACGACGAGCGCCACGATGACGATGAGCAGGTCGGTGGTGTGGGTGGCGATGGCGGCGGCGACAACGGCGGCCACGATCACGGCGAGCTCGGCCAGCGAGCGACGGGCGCTCGGCGGCGAGGGCCACGAGTCGTCGGGGCGAGGCGATCCGGGCCGGGGCGAGTAGCGGGGCAGCTCGGCGTCTTCGTGCTCGGAGGGGGCGGGACGCGACGCCATCGAGCTCATGCGACCCGTCCCCGGTGCTCGAGCGCCGACTCGGCGTGCTGTCGCGCCCGGCGGTCGGCCTCGACCACGTCCTGCGCCGTACTGGGGTCAGGGCTGTCGAAGCTGTCGAGGGTGTCGCCCACCACGGCGGCGATGTCGCCCCAGGCGATGCGCCCCGACAGGAACGCCTCGACCGCCACTTCGTTGGCAGCGTTGAGCCAGGCGGGCATCAGGCCGCCGGCGCGTCCCGCCTGCTCGGCCAGGGACAGGCAGGCGAACACCGAGCGGTCGGGCAGCTCGAAGTCGAGCCGGGAGAGCTCCGACCAGTCGAGTCGTCCGTAGGCCCGGGCCAGGCGCCGTGGGTGGCCGAGCGCGTAGCCGATCGGCAGTCGCATGTCGGGCAGCGACAGCTGGGCGATGGTGGCCCCGTCGGTGAACTCGACCATGGAGTGGACGACGGACTGCGGATGGATCACGACGGTGATGCGGTCGTAGTCGATGCCGAACAGCTCGTGGGCCTCGATGACCTCGAGACCCTTGTTCATGAGCGTCGAGGAGTCGACGGTGACCTTGGGGCCCATGCGCCACGTGGGATGCGCCAGGGCCTCCTCGACGCCCACGGCGGCGAGCTCCTCCACGTCGCGTCCGCGGAACGGCCCCCCGCTGGCGGTGAGCACGAGGCGGCCGACTTCCTCGGCTCCACCCCCGGCCCGCAGGCACTGGTGAAGGGCACAGTGCTCGGAGTCCACCGGCACGATCTCCGCCCCGGGGGTCCGGCGTGCTTCTTGGACGACGGGCCCGCCGGCGATGAGCGACTCCTTGTTGGCCAGTGCCAGGCGCCGGCCCGACTCGAGGGCGGCCAGCGTCACGGGCAACCCGGCGAAGCCCACCACGGCGTTGAGCACCACGTCCCCTCGTCGGGCCGCCTCGGCCAGCCCGTCGGGACCGGCGAGCACGGTGGTCCCACGAGGGACGGCACGACCCAGGGCGCTCGCCATCTCGTCGTCGGCCACGGCCACTAGCTCGGGACGAAGCGCCTTGGCCTGAGTGGCCAGCACCTCCAGCGACCGCCGGGCGGCCAGGGCCACGACCTGGAACCGCTCGGGCTCGGCGGCGATGACGTCGAGGGCCTGGGTCCCGATCGACCCGGTCGAGCCCACCACGCTCACCCGGACCGGGCCGCCGTGGTGCCCGTTGGCGGGCCGCTCAGGAGCGGTGCCGAGATCCATAGCCGGCTATCGGACCTTCGTCACCCGAGGTTGAGCACCCGGACCAGGTAGTAGGTGGCGGGGAGCACGAAGAGCATGGCGTCGACCCGGTCCAGGACGCCGCCGTGACCGGGCAGGAGCGAGCCCATGTCCTTGAGCCCGAGATCCCGCTTGACCAGGGACTCGCACAGGTCCCCCAGGGGGGCGACGACGGCGACCACCGCTCCCAGGATGGCAGCCTTCGAGGGGGTCCAGGGGTGCACGTGCCCCGTGATGAGCATGGAGGCGGCCACGGACAGGACCGCCCCGCCCACCCAGCCTTCCCAGGTCTTGTTCGGACTGACGTGGGGGGCCAGCTGGTGACGTCCCAGCAACGACCCGAAGACGAGCGCCCCGACGTCCGCCCCCACCGTGGCCACCACCGCCCCGAGGAGGAAGGCGACGCCGTGGCGATGGGGGTAGATGGACGGGGCCAGGATGAGCGCGGCGAAGGAGCCGAGCAGCCCCACCCAGGCGAAGCCGAGCACGGTGGCGGTGATGCCCTCGACCGGAGAGGAGCGATCGGCTCCGACCAGGTACCAGAGCATCGACGTGATGACCACCAGGACCATCACCAGGGGCAGGGCGGCGACGCCCTTGCTGTAGGCGCTGACCATGACCGCCACGGTGGCCACCAGCCCGAGCAAGGTGGCGGGCCGCATGCCCACCCGGCGCAGCGAGGCATAGGTCTCCGCTGCGGCCAGGGCCACCACCACCGTGGCGAGCACCAACGTGGCCAGGGGCCCGGCGGCGAAGCAGATCAGCCCGACGGCGGCGAGGCCCACCCCGGTGGCCACCGCCACCGGCACGTTGCGCCGTCCCGAGGCTGTCTCCGTTCCGCTCGGTGGGGTGCCGCCGCGGCCGGCGTGGCGACGGCGGCGCTCACGGGCCGAGACGATGGGGGCGTGCGGAGGTGCCGGCGCCCGCTCGGCGACGGCCGCCGGGGCACTGAGCGTGGACCGCCCCGCTTCGGCAGGCTCACCACCGGGCCGGGGGCGGCCGGGGGCGGAGAGGGCACTTTCGACCGCGGTCGGAGCGGGGTCGAGAAGCCCGTTGGACGGTGCGGCGCTGCGGGACAAGGCGCCCTCGTCCACCGGGAGGTCGCGCTGGAGCGGCGCCGGTGCCGGCACCGTCTGCGACCCGCCACCGGGCTCGGGCGTTCCCACCAGGTCGTGCTCGGCCGTGACGGAGTGGGTGTCGGAGACGTCCTCGTACCCCGGCGCCGCCGTGGAACCAGCGGATGATTCCTCCTTTTGGACGGCGCGGGTGGCACCGGGCGGAGTCAGGTCGTCGAACTCCCATGGCCGGCGTTCCTCGACAGGCGCTTCGTCGAGGGCGCCGACACGCGTCTCGTCGTCGGCGAGCATGGCCGGTTCGAAACCGCCGGTGTCCTCCCACTCGTGCTCGTGCTCGCGCCACACCGGTCCGCTGTCGGCGAAGGCCGCCCACGCCGCGTCCTCGTCGCTCTCCTCGGCACGGCGGTCGATGACGGCGGGAACCTGCCCGGTGGGAGGGTCGGCCCAATGGGGCAACTCGGGGGGCACGGCGGCCAAGGTCCCGCCGTCTCCCGCCGGAGCGGGTGGAGGTGGAGGCGGCGGCGGAGGTGCGGTCGCCTGGTGGACGAACCCCAGGTAATGAGCCTCACGCCGGCCGGGAGCCTCGGGCTCTGCCTCTTCGGGCGGGCGCTCTTCGCCGGCCAGCACGGCGGCGGGCTCGGCCCCGACGATGCGGACGCGCTCGGTGACGGGCTCAGCTGAGGACCGGTCCTCGGGTTGGTCGTCGTGCTCGTCCATGGTCTCCTCCGCCCCCTGGCGGCGGCCGCTCGCCCTCAGATCTCGAGGAGCTCCTGCTCTTTGTGGGCAAGCAGCTTGTCGACGGCCACCACCATCTCGTGGGTCATCTTCTCAAGCTCCTTCTCGGAGCGCTCCAGAGCGTCGGAGGAGAGGTCTCCGTCCTTCTCGAGCGCCTCGAGCTCGTGTCGGCCCGTGCGACGCAAGTTGCGGATGGCGACGCGCCCCTCCTCCGCCTTGTGGCGCACCACCTTCACCAATTCCTTTCGGCGCTCCTCGGTGAGCGGCGGGAAGGACAGCCGGATCACGGCTCCGTCGTTCGAAGGCGTGATCCCGAGGTCCGATGACTGGACCGCCTTCTCGATGGTCGTCAGCGTCGACTTGTCGTACGGCGAGATGACGAGAAGGCGGGCCTCGGGGACGCTCAGGCCGGCGATCTGGCGGAGCTCCATCTCCGAGCCGTACACGTCCACCCGGAGATGCTCCACCAGCCCGGCGGTGGCGCGTCCCGATCTGACCCCGGCGAACTCGGCCTGAGTGTGGGTGACGGCCTTCTCCATGCGCTCCCGGGTCTCGGCCAGGACCACGCCGGACAGGTCGTCGGCGGTCACTTGATCAGCGTACCGATCTCCTCACCGGCGAGGGCGCGACGCAGGTTTCCCGGGGCCATGAGGTCGAAGACGAGCACGGGCAGGCCGTTGTCCTTGCAGAAGGTGATGGCGGTGAGGTCCATGATGCGCAGGTCCTTGGTGAGGACCTCGCCGAAGGTGAGGGTGTCGAAGCGGACCGCCGAGCGGTCCAGTTTCGGGTCGGCGCTGTAGACGCCGTCCACCCCCGAATGCGTCCCCTTGAGGAGCAGCTCGGCCTCGATCTCCGCGGCGCGCAGTGCCGCCGAGGTGTCGGTGGTGAAGTAAGGGTTGCCCATGCCGGCGGCGAAGATCACCACCCGCCCCTTCTCCAGGTGCCTGATGGCCCGGCGCCGGATGTAGGGCTCGGCCACCTCGGCCATGTCCACGGCGCTCATCACCCGGCTGGGTTGACCGAGGCGCTCCACTGCGTCCTGGAGGGCCAAGGCGTTGATGACCGTGGCCAGCATGCCCATGGTGTCCGACGTGGCACGGTCGAGGCCCTTGCCCTCCCCCGTGGTGCCGCGCCAGATGTTCCCGCCACCCACCATGACGGCGAGCTCGAGGTCGAGCTCGCTCCGCACGTCGACGACCTCGGCCGCCAGGCGTTCCACCACCTCGGCGTCGATGGTCTCGTCGGACGCAGACGAGGCAAGCGCTTCGCCCGACATCTTGAGCACCACGCGCCTGCGGCGCTCGACGCCGTCGCCGGCTGCCCGGGCATCGGCGGTGAGCATCACCGTCGGCCTCAGCCGCCGACCACGACCTGGGCGAAGCGGACCACCTCGGCCGGGCCCAGGAGCTGGGTGACGGTCCGCTTCTCGTCCCGGGCGTAGGGCTGTTCGAGCAGGACGCGTTCTTTGAACCAGCCGTTCATGCGACCCTCGACGACCTTGGCCATGGCGGCTTCGGGCTTGCCCTCGTTGCGGGCGATGTTCTCGACGGTGGAGCGCTCAGCCGCCACCTCCTCGTCGGGGACGTCGTCGCGTCGCAAGTAGGCGGGGCGGGCGAAGGCGATGTGCACGGCGACGTCGTGGGCGAGCTCGGCGCTCCCGCCCCGGAGCTCCACCAGCACGGCGTTCACCCCCCGTCCCGCCTGGACGTGGAGGTAGGTGCCGAGCTCGGTGCCCTCCTCGAGGACGAACCGCACCACCTGGCCGACCGAGATGTTCTCCTTGAGCTTGGTGCGCAGGTCGTCGATGGCCTCGGTGCGCTCCGACACGGCCTCCTCGCCCTTGGCCGCCACCAACGCGGCGAGCTCGTCCACCAGCGAGACGAAGTCGTCGGCTTTGGCCACGAAGTCGGTCTCGCACCGAAGTTCGACGATGGCAGCCGCTCCACCGTCGGCGGCCAGAGCCACCGCGCCCTGGGATGCCTGGCGGCCGGCGCGCTTGGCCGCTCCGGCCAGTCCTTGCTCTCGGAGCCAGCGCCGGGCGGCCTCCATGTCGCCGTCGGTCGCCTCCAGGGCGCGCTTGGAGTCCATCATGCCGGCGCCGGTGGATTGACGCAGGGTTTGGACGTCCTTGGCGGTGAAGGACGGCATGGCGCTCAAGCCTCCTCGTGTGTGCCCGAGGCCGGCTCCCCCACCGGGACGGCCGCAACCCCGGCCGGGACGGCCTCGTCGGCCGGCGAGGGTGCCGGAGCGGACGCCGCCGCAGCGGTGGGCGGCGACGCTGGTCCCCGCCCCCGCGGGCCCGGGGTCCCGGCTTGGGCCGGGGGCGTCGGTCGGTGCTCGGAGATCCAGCGGCCCTCGGCCACGGCGTCGGCGATCACCCGGCACATGAGGGTACCCGAGCGTATGGCGTCGTCGTTGCCGGGGATGACATAGGTAATGACGTCGGGGTCGCAGTTGGTGTCGACCACGGCCACGATCGGCATGTCCAGCTTGTTGGCCTCGGTGACGGCGATGTGCTCCTTCTTCGTGTCGATGACGAAGATGGCGTCCGGCAGTCGCTCGAGGTCCCTGATCCCGCCCAGATTGCGCCGCAGCTTCTCGAGCTCACGACGATGACGCAGGCCCTCCTTCTTGGGCATGGCGTCGAAGTCGCCGGCTCGCTCCATGCCCTCGTACTCCCGCAACTTCCCCACCCGCGACGAGATGGTGGTGAAGTTGGTCAGCATCCCCCCGAGCCACCGCTCGTTCACATAGGGCATGCCACAGGCGCGGGCGTACGTGGCGATGGGGCCCTGGGTCTGCTTCTTGGTGCCGACGAAGAGCAGCACGCCGCCCCGGGCCACCAAGTCGCGCACGAATTGGTACGAGCTCTCGAGACCCTTCAAGGTCTCGTTCAGGTCGATGATGTAGATCCCGTTGCGCTCGCCCAGGATGAAGCGGCGCATCTTCGGGTTCCAACGGCGTGTCTGGTGGCCGAAATGCATCCCGGCCTCCAGGAGCTGCCGCGTCGTGACGACGGCCACGGAGGTTCCTCCCATCGGTTGTCCATCCCCGGCGCTGCGCCTCGGGACGAGACGACCGTGGACGCGCCGGGTGCTTCGGTGCTTGCCTTGGCCCCGCCGGACGGCGGGAAACGTCAGATGGTATCCGACCTGGGCGAGGTCGTCAGCCTGCTGCCGCCATCTTGGACCGTGGTCCTCGCCTGCCTCTGGGCCGGTCCCCGCCGGCATCGGTCCCGTCCGGGCTCCGATCGGTGAGCCGGGCTCGGAGCTGGAGCACGGCCTTGGTGTGGATCTGGCACACCCGGCTCTCGGTCACACCGAGGATCTCGCCGATCTCGGCCAAGGTGAGACCTTCGTAGTAGTACAGCGAGAGCACCGTGCGCTCCCGGTCGCCGAGCTGCTTGATGGCCTGGGTGAGGATCTCCTTGGACTCCTTGTCCTCGAAGACCGCCGAGGGACCGTCGGTGGCGTCGGGGACGGTGTCACCCAATGTGGCCCGGTCACCGCGCTCGCCCCCTACCGACAGCACCTCGTCCAGGGCGGCGACACCCACGAAGGAGATCTGCCGCAGGATCTCCTGCAGCTCTCGGTCGGAGATGCCGAGCTCGGCCGCCACCTCGCTGTCGGTCGGCGTGCGGAGCAACGACGCCTCCAGCGCGGCGTAGGCCTGCTCGACGGCGCGGGCCTTGGACCGAACCGACCGGGGCACCCAGTCGATGGCGCGCAGCTCGTCGATGATGGCGCCCTTGATGCGAGGGATGGCGTAGGTCTCGAACTTGACCTTCCGCACCGGGTCGTAGCGGTCGATGGCGTCGATCAACCCGATGATGCCGTAGCTCACCAGGTCCGAGCTGTCGACGTGCTGAGGAAGGCCCACCGCCACCCGGGCGGCCACGTACTTGACCAATGGGGAGTACACGACGATCAGCTGGTCGCGCAGGTGCCTGTCGCTGCTCTGCTTGTAGTCCGCCCAGAGGCGGGCCGTCGAGTCGTCGTCCGTGGTCACCGCCTCCCCCTAAGCCCGCGGGTGCGTCGACCCGTGCACGGAGAGCAGCCGTTCCTTGCTCACATGAGTGTAGACCTGGGTGGTCCTCAAGCTGGCGTGGCCCAGAAGCTCCTGCACCACTCTCAGGTCGGCGCCGCCGTCGAGCAGGTGCGTGGCGAAGCTGTGGCGCAGTGCATGGGGGTGCGTGGGGCTGGGGGCACGCCGGTCGAGCAGGCGCCGCACGTCCCGAGGTCCGAGCCGCCTGCCCCGGGCATTGAGGAAGAGCGCCTCCGCCGGCGTCTCGGACGAGCACATGGCCGGGCGGGCCGACCCGGTCCAGCGGTCGATGGCCGCCACGCATCGATCGTGCATCGGGACCCGGCGCTGGCGGTCCCCTTTCCCGACGACGGTGAGTGTCCTGGTGGAACGGTCGACGTCGCCGATGTCGAGACCGCACAGCTCGGCCACGCGCAGCCCGCAGCCGTAGAGCAATTCGAGGACGGCGTCGTCGCGAGCCCGGACCGACTCGTCGGTGTTCGCCGACAGGGGTGGACGGTCGAGGATGGTCTCGAGCTCGGCTCGCTCCAGCACCCGGGGCAGACGCCCCCGGCCGGCCGGGGCGCGCAGACGCGACGCCGGGTCGGTGTCGAGGACACCCCGGCGGGTGAGCCAGGCGAAGTACCCCCGAAGCGCCGCCGCTTTGCGGGCCAACGTGGCGCGGGCGTACCGACGGGTGGACAGAAAGGCGAGATAGCGGCGCAGGAGGATCCTGTCCACCTGCTCGGGTCCGCCCAGCCCGGCGCGACCCGCCCAGTCGGCGAAGGCGCGCACGTCGCCGGTGTAGGCGCGAACGGTGTGCGGGGAGCGACCTCCGATCGAGCGCGAGAAGGCGTCGATCTCCCAGGCCATCGGACAACGTTATCCGCCGTAACCTGCGACGACGGCTATCCTCGGGCTCGGCGGCGGGCCGAACAGGGACGATGGCTGGGTGTACGGGCAACCTGCGGCCGGTCATCGGCCAGTAGCGCCCGGGGGGGTGTGATGGCCAGAAGTGGACGCATCTTGCTTGTCGAGGACGACGAGCGGATCAGGACGTCCACTCGTCTCGCCCTCGAGGAGGAGGGCTACGACGTCGACGAGGCGGCCGACGGCGAGGAGGCGCTCGAACACTTCTCGGCGCACCCGGCCGACGTCGTGCTCATCGACCTGATGCTCCCGGGCATGGACGGGTTCGAATGCTGCCGGCAGCTGCGTCAGGCGAGCAGCGTGCCGGTGATCATGGTGACCGCCCGTACCAACACCGAGGACGTGGTGGCCGGCCTCGAGGCAGGCGCGGACGACTACGTGACCAAGCCCTTCGTGGTCACCGAGCTGACGGCGCGCATCGCGGCGCTGCTCCGCCGGGCCCGTTCCTCGGACGTGCCCCGTGCCATCGTCTTCGGGGACGTCGAGATCCGTCCCGAGGAGGGATCGGTTCGCCGGGCCGATCAGGAGATCCACTGCACCCGCACCGAGTTCCGCCTCCTGTGCGAGCTGGCCGGCAGCCCGGGGAAGGTCATGAGCCGTGAGCACCTCCTCGACCGGGTGTGGGGGTACGACTACTTCGGCGACGGCCGGCTGGTCGACGTGCACATCCGCCGGCTCCGGACCAAGGTCGAGGAAGACCCGGCCAATCCCCGCCACATCCTCACCGTGCGGGGGATGGGCTACAAGCTGGTCGTCTAGTGCCGGCGTCCTCTGCGCCCGCCTCGTCCCCGAGCCCCGACGCACGGCGCGTCGTCGACATCGCCCGTGTGTTGCGCCTCCGTCACCGGCGCCACTCCCGGCTCGGCGTCCGGGCCCGGGTCACGGTGGCCTTCGGGGTGGGTGCCCTGGCCCTGTCGGCCACCATGGCCGGGCTCACCTATTTCACCGCCCGGCAGTTCATCCTGAACGAGCGCCAGAGCGCCATCCTGCGCCAGGCCTACGTCAACGCCGCCCTCATCCGCTCGGCCCTGCGCTCGCCGAACCCCGACGTGACCCAGCTGCTCGGCTCGCTCGACACCCTTCCCGGTTCGCTGTCGGTGCTCGAGCGCTCCGGCCAGTGGTACGCCACCTCGATCTCGGTTGGCGAGTCGGCCCTTCCCAGCGGGCTACGCGCCGACGTGCTGTCGGGCACGCCCGCCCTGCAGCACTTCGTCCTGCAGGGCACCCCCCAGCTGGTGGTGGGCGTTCCCGTTCCGAGCGTCCAGGCCGCCTACTTCGAGGTCTTCTCCCTGGCCGAGCTGGCGCGAACACTGCGCATCCTGGCCCTGGCACTGGGTGGCGCCGCCCTCGTGACCACCATCGCCGGCGCCGTCATCGGGCGGTGGGCCAGTGGCCGGGCCCTGCGCCCACTCGCCGACGTCACCTCGGCGGCCGAGACCATCGCCGGGGGCAGTCTCGACACGCGGCTCAGCGGCGAGGACATCGACCTGCGACCGTTGGCGTCGTCGTTCAATCGCATGGCCGACGCGCTCGAGGAGCGCATCGCTCGAGAGCGGCGCTTCACCTCGGACGTGAGCCACGAGCTGCGCTCCCCTCTCACCACCCTGTCGAGCGCCCTCGGCGTGCTCGGCTCTCATGCCCAGGACCTCCCCGACCGCAGCCGCCAAGCCGTGGAGCTTCTCACCGCCGAGCTGCGGCGCTTCCAGCGCATGGTCGACGACCTGCTCGAGATCAGCCGCGTCGACGCCGGCTCGGCAGAGCTCTCCCTCGACGAGGTCGAGGCGGGTGAACTGGTGCGCCAGGCGGCTGTCGCCGCCGGAGCGGGTGGGGTGCAAGTGGAGATGGACGACGCCGTGGCCCACGAGCGGCTGAACGTCGACAAACGCCGGATCGAGCGGGTGGTGGCCAACCTGGTGGCGAACGCCCGCCAGTACGCGGGCGGAGTGAGCCGTCTGGCCCTCGAACCTGCTCCCGACGGGGTTCGCCTCGTCGTGGCCGACCGCGGGCCAGGCGTTCCCCCCGCCGAGCGGGACCGGATCTTCGAGCGGTTCTACCGGGGACCGGTGTCCGGACAGCGCGGTGGCGGAGACGGCAGCGGACTGGGGCTCAGCCTGGTGGCCGAGCACGTGCGCATGCACGGCGGGAGGGTGTGGGTGGAGGACGGGCTGGGCGGCGAGCACCGTTTCGTCGTCGAGCTTCCCTTCAATCGAAACGGCAGCGAGCCGTGAGCCCACGGCGTCGACGGCGGCTCGGCGTGCTCGTCGCCGCTGGCGCCGCCCTGGCCCTCACGTGTGCCGGGTGCGGGGTGCCCGTGGACAACGGACCGACGGCGCTGGCTCGCAACAACGTGCCCTTCGGTCTCCTGCGCCCCTCGGCGGCGACTTCCACCACGACGCCGAACGCGGCGCCGGTCACGGTGGCCGTGCAGATCTTCCTCCTGGCCGCCGACGGGACGCTGAGCCAGGCGACGCGAGAGGTCCCCGTGCCCGCCCCCCTCACCTCCATCCTCGACGCCCTGGTCGACGGGCCCACCAACGCCGAGGCGGCGGCGGGGCTGCAGAGTGCCGTACCGCCCCAGACCCAGATCATCTCGGCGTCGGTGTCGGGCGGGGTGGCCACCGTCGACCTCGGGGGGACCTTCGACCAGCTGGTGGGCCAGAGCGAGATCGAGGCGGTGGCGCAGATCGTCTTCACCGCCACGGCGCTGCCCGACGTGAGCAGTGTCGGCTTCGAGCTCGGCGGCGCGCAAGTGGCGGTGCCCACCGCCACCGGCGCCGAGGTGCCCACCGCCGACCGGGCACAGTTCGCTCCGCTGGTGGCGCCTGCCGCGCCGGCCTCCTGAGCCGCCTGTTCAGCGGGCCAGGGCTCGCTCCCAGGGGACGCGCACGGCGTTGCCCCACAGGCGCTCGAGGTCGTAGTACTGGCGGTCCTCGTCGTGAAAGACGTGCACCAGGAAGTCCCCGTAGTCGAGAAGGACCCAGCGCAGTTCCCGTTGGCCCTCCACCGCCCATGGGGAGCGACCGAGCCGTTGCTTGAGCTGACGCTCGACCTCCTCGGCGATGGTGCGCACTTGTCGGGAGTTGCGCCCGCTGGTGATGACGAAGGCGTCGGTCACGCCGAGCAGCTCACCGACGGCGAGCACCACGGTGTCCTCGCCCAACTTCTCTTCCGCCACCCTGGCTGCCACGAGCGCCGCTTCGGGCACTACGTCGGCCGGGGGCCCGGCAGCCGGCTCGACCGGCGGGCTCATGCAGCCATGTCCGCCACGTGCGACTCCGAGGACCTCATGCGCTGGGCGCGGCGACGGCCGTCATCTGTTTGAAGCGTACAGACCTCTGCTGCGAATGCAACGGATGGCCGCCTCGGGGATGAGGAAGTCCACGTTGCGGCCCTGTGCCAGCCGTTGGCGCAGGTCGCTCGAGGAGATCTCCAGAGCCGGGATCTCGAGGCGGTGCACTTTCCAGCCGGGCGGATCGGGCACGGAGGAGATCCCGCCCCGGTCGACCACGACCAGCTGCAGCGCCCCCTGCAGCTCCTCCACCCGTTTCCACGTGCCCAGCTCGGCGGCCACGTCCGTCCCCACCACCAGGAAGAGACCGGCCCGGGGGTGGACGGCGGCGAGCTCAGCCACCGTGTCGGCGGTCAGGCTCTCTCCTCCACGGTCGATCTCGATCCGGCTCGCCTCGAGCCCGTCGATCCCCTCGACAGCCGCTGCCACCACGGCGTAGCGGTCCTCGGCGGCGGTGACCGCCCGCACGTCGCGTTTCTGCCACGGGTCGTTGGCGACGACGAGGAGGACCAGGTCGAGATCCAGCGCCTGGCGCGCTTCGAGAGCCGCCACCAGATGCCCCACGTGCACGGGGTCGAAGGTTCCTCCGAAGACGCCTATCCGCTCGGGGCGTGCCGGCGCAGCGCCCACGTTCAGGTGCCGGCCACCGAGGCGACGACGGGGGCGAAGGCGTCGATGTCGTGCTCGTGCACGACCCAGTAGTTCATCCCCCAACGTTTGCGCCGGGCCGAGAGGTCCTCGGCGATCTCCTCCGCCGACCCGATCAGGGCCACGGGCACGTCCGCCGCCACGGCGGGATCCAAATTGAACAACCCGGCAGTCTCCTCGAGCACGCGGGCGCGGTCGGGGACGACGCGCACCATGAACGTGAGGCTCTGGAACTCGATGGCGTCGAAGCGCTCCCCGGCCGCCTGGCGCACCCAGTCACGACACCGGTCGTAGTGGTCGGGGACGATCGAGGCGAGGGCCCCGGGCCCGACCGTGCCCTCTCGCAGGCGGGGGTTGAGGCCGACGACGTCCGCCTCGCGTGCGGCCACCCCCAGCACCTTCGGGCTGCCCCCGCCGATCACCAGCGTCGGGTGGGGACGACGACAGGGCGCCGGGGCGCCTTCGGCTCCCCGCAGGCGGTAGTGCTCACCCGCGAAGTCACCGCCGCCCGCCCACAGCGTCTTCATGACGGTCACCGCCTCGGCCAGACGGTCCACCCGGATCGACGGAGGGTCCAGAGCGATACCCGACTGCTCGTAGTCGCTCGTCATCCATCCCGCCCCCACGCCGAGCTCGAGGCGACCCTCGGAGAGGAGGTCCAACGTGGCCGCCTCCTTGGCCAGCACGAGGGGATGGCGGTAGTCGTTGTCCAGCACCAACGTGCCCACCCGCAGCGTCGTCGTGCACTCGGCGGCCGCGGTCAGGGCCACCATGGGCGCCAGCTGGTCGCCGAAGTGGTCGGGCAAGAGCACGCTCGAGTAGCCGAGGTCCTCGATCTTGCCGACCAAGGACCTCCAGGCCGCGCCGGTCTCGGCACGCGACAGCTGGACACCGAATCGGAAGGGATGCACCGCCCGGAGCCTATTGCCAGACCGTTTACGCTGGAGCCCCATGACCGCCGGGACCTGGAGCCCGACGAGCTGGCGGGCGCGCCCGGCTGCGCAGCAACCCCGCTGGCCCGACGAAGCGGCCATGGGGCGCGTCCTCGGAGAGCTGGCGGCGCTTCCCCCGCTGGTGTTCGCCGGCGAGGCGCGCCGGCTGCGCGCCGCCCTCGGGGAGGTGGCCGGGGGCCGGGCTTTCCTGCTCCAGGCGGGCGACTGCGCCGAGTCCTTCCTCGAGTTCAGCGCCGATGGCATCAGGGACAAGCTGCGCGTCGTGCTGCAGATGGCCGTCGTGCTCACCTACGGCGCCGGGGTTCCGGTCGTGAAGGTCGGGCGCATCGCCGGCCAGTTCGCCAAGCCGCGCTCGTCGGACACCGAGACGGTCGCCGACCGCGAGCTCGAGTCGTTCCGTGGCCACATGGTCAACGACGACGCCCCCGATCCCGAGGCGCGGACTCCCGACCCGGCCCGGCTGCTGGCCGCCTACCACCAGTCCGCCTCCACCTTGAACCTGGTGCGGGCCTTCACCACGGGTGGCTTCGCCGACCTTTCCCAGGTGCACCAGTGGAACCAGGAGTTCGTCGCCTCCAGCGAGGAGGGCAAGCGCTACGAGCAGATCGCAGCGGAGATCGACCGTGCTCTGCGCTTCATGGCCGCCTGCGGCATCGACCTGAACGCCGAGACGGCGCTGCACCAGGTCGAGTACTTCACTTCCCACGAGGCGCTCATCCTCCCCTACGAGGAAGCGCTGACCCGGACCGACTCGCTCACCGGGAGCGCCTACGACTGCTCGGCCCACATGGTGTGGGTGGGCGAGCGCACCCGGCAGATCGACGGGGCCCACGTCGAGTTCGTGTCCGGCATCCACAACCCCGTCGCCGTGAAGATCGGCCCCTCGGCCACCGTCGACGAGGTGATCGCCCTGTGCCGGCGGCTCGACCCGGAGCGGAGCCCGGGCCGGCTCACGCTCGTCACCCGTCTCGGAGCCAAGCGGGTGCCGGAGCTGCTCCCTCCCCTGCTCCGGGCGGTACGCGACGAGGGCCAGCCGGTGGTGTGGGTGTGCGACCCCATGCACGGCAACACCTTCGTGAGCAACGGGGGCCACAAGACCCGGCGTTTCGACGACATCCTCGAGGAGATCCGCGGGTTCTTCGACGCCCACCGCCAGGTGGGGACGTGGCCAGGAGGCGTGCACGTCGAGCTCACGGGCGACGACGTGACCGAGTGCCTGGGTGGCTTCGGCGACATCGTCGAGGACCAGCTCCACGAGCGCTACACCACGATGTGCGACCCCCGGCTCAACGCCCGGCAGTCCATCGATCTCGCCTTCCGAGTGGCGGAGCTGCTCCGGGCCTGACGTCCTCCACCAGGTGGACGGCGTCGTTGTAGCGCAGCAGTCGCCACACGCCGAGCGCGCCGTCGCGCTCGAACTCCGTGAGCGAGGCATGGCTGGTGCGCAGCTGGAGCCTGGCCTCGGGGCCGAAGGGCAGCAACCGCAACAGCGCCGACTCGATCACCCCGGCGTGGCACACGACGACCACCGTCTGGCCGCCGTGCCGCTCGGTCAACGAAGCGACCGCCGAGGACGCCCTGGTCACGAAGCTGCTCCAGCTCTCGCCACCGGGGGACAGCACGGCGTCGGGTTGGGTGCCCCAGGCGTCGGGCTCGCCGTAACGGGCCACGTACTGCTCCCAGACGAGCCCGTCGGCCTCGCCCGGGTGCAGCTCGCACAGGTCACAGTCGGTCTGCACCGGGAGGTCGCCGGGGCCCAGCGCCGGGGAGACGAGCGCGGCGGTCTCGATCGCCCGGGGCAGCACGCTCGAGTACAGCGCCGTGGCCTGGCGGAGCTCCCCGGTCCGCTCCAGCCGGCGGCGAAGCGCCTCGGCCTGGGCCACGCCGAGATCGGTCAACCCGGTGCACCCGCGGATCCCGCCCACCACTCCCTGGACGTTGCAACGAGCCTCACCGTGTCGGACGAGCACCAGCGACGTCACCCCGGGAGAGCGATCGGGGACAGTGCGCACGCCGGCGGGGACGGTGCTCACGCCAGCTCGGCCACGAAGTGCTCGAGCTGGCGCAGGTTGCGGCATTCGAACACGGCGTCGCAGTGCACGGCGTACTCGTCCAGGATGGAGTCCCCCGTCCCCCAATAGGCCCGGGGTTCGGGGTTGAGCCAATAGACGTGGCGAGCCCGGTGGCGGATCTCCTGGACCACCCAGGCCTGGCTGGCGTGGTAGTTGTTCCGGGCGTCCCCGAGGAGAAGGACGCTCGTACGCGGAGTGACCTCTTCGGCCCAACGGTCCCAGAACACGCTGAAGGCGTGTCCGTAGTCGGAGTGGCCGTCGACCCACACCACGTCGGCCTCGGTGTTGACGCGGTGCAGGGCTTCGGTGACGTCGTCCACGCCCTCGAAGAACCGGGTGACCTCGTCGATGCCGTCGATGAACACGAAGCTGCGCACCTTCGAGAACTGCGAGCTGATGGCGTACACCAGGTGGAGGGTGAAGCGGGCGAAGGACGCCACCGAACCCGAGATGTCGGCCACCACGAAGATCTCGGGCTTGGCCGGCCTGGGGTAGCGGAACTTGGGGTCGACCGGGACTCCGCCGGTGGACAACGAATGGCGGACCGTCGAACGGAAGTCGAGTGGCCCCCGGCGGCCGTGGCGCCGTTTACGGGCGAGTCGGACGGCGAGCTTGCGCGTGAGCGGATGGATGGCCCGTCGTAGCGCCGTCAGCTCCTCGCGAGTGGCGTGCATGAAGTCGATGTCCTCGGGCAGCGGCTTGCGCAGCGAGCGGGCCAGCGCCTCGGCTCCCCGGTCGGCCACGAGCCGCCTGCGGATCTCGTCCTCGATCTCCCGGCGCAGCCGGTCGACGCGGGAGCGGAACTCGTCGGTCGCCAGGCGCTCCTCGAGCGGGGTCAGGACGCCTCCGGCCTCCTGGCGCGCCGCGTCGAGGAGCCGGTGCAGCATGCCGTCGAGATCCAGGTTCCGAAGCGTGCGGTACAGGTAGTAGGTGCCGCCCACCGGTCGGCCCGGCTCCATGCCGGCGTACCGGCTCACCGCCTGGCGGGCGAGGGCGCGCACCTGGGCGTCGTTGGCCGACAACAGCGCCCGGAAGAGCATCTCGGCCAGCTCCTCGGCAGAGAGTGCCTCGCCTCCCCCCCCACCGTGTCCCCGCCCCGCCCCCTGGCCGGCCTGCTCCTCGTCGCCGAGCTCCCCGTGCTCCTCGGCATCGGTCTCGTCCTCGAGGGTGAACTGTGGTCCGCGGACCGAGAAGTAGACCTCGAAGGCGGTCTCGAAGGCCTTCCAGTGGGCCGAGGACTTGACCAGCGTGGCTCCCAAGGCGTACTTGAGCGCGTCCCGGTCCTCCAGGGGGACGTGGTGGACGGCCTCGGCGGCGTCGATGGCCTCGGTCATGGACACGGGAAGCCCGGCGGCCCGCAGCTCGCCGACGAACCCGGTGAGGACGTCGAGCACGATTCGTCCCGAGAGCTAGGCGCTGCCCTCGTCGGCCACGGTCAGCTCCTTGGCGGCTCGCTCGAGGTCACTGCGGTACTTGAGCAGGACGTGAAGGGTCGCCTTGGCCTGCTCGGCGTCCACGGACTCCACGCCGAGGACGACGAGGGTGCGGGCCCAGTCCAAGGTCTCCGACACCGACGGGTACTTCTTGAGCTCGAGCGTCCGCAACGAGCGCACGATGCGCGCCACCTGGTCGGCCAGCTCGTCGGTCACGCCGGGGACCCGGGTGCGCACGATGTCGCGCTCTCGCTCGAGCGAGGGGTAGTCGAGGTGGAGGTACAGGCACCGGCGCTTGAGCGCCTCGGACAGCTCCCGGGTGTTGTTGGAGGTGAGGAAGACCATGGGGATGCGCTCGGCCTGCACCGTGCCGAGCTCGGGGATCGACACCTGGTAGTCCGAGAGCACCTCGAGGAGCAGCGCCTCGGTCTCGAGCTCGACGCGGTCCACCTCGTCGACGAGCAGGACGACCGGCTCGTCGGACCTGATGGCCTCGAGCAGCGGGCGGGTGAGGAGGAACTCCTCTGAGAAGATGTCCTCTTCGAGCGCCCGCCACGTCCGGGACGCCCCCAGCCGTGCTGGGGCGGAGGTGGAGTCGGAAGGGGCACCAGAGGTGGCCGCTGGGGTCGAGGCGAGGTCCTCCTCGTCGAGCACCTGCTGGGCCTGGATGCGAAGCAGCTGCTTTCGGTAGTTCCACTCGTACAGGGCCTTCGACTCGTCGAGGCCCTCGTAGCACTGGAGTCGGATGAGCCGGCTCCCGGTGATGCGGGCCACCGCCTTGGCCAGCTCGGTCTTGCCCGTACCGGCGGGGCCCTCGACCAGCACAGGCTTGGCCAGACGATCGGCGAGGTGCACGACGCCGGCGATCCCGTCGTCGGCCAAGTACCCGACCTCGCCCAGACGCTCACGCACGTCGGCCACGGAGAGAAAACGCGGCGGGCCCGGTTCGGGGAAGCCCAGAGGTCCCGTTGCCGAGGGCCCGCCACCGGCCGGGCTGTGGGCCCGGGGGGTGGCGCCGTCTCGTTCGTCGGGGGCGCTCACCTCCGCACCTGCCCGTCACCTCGTACCACGTACTTCACGCACGTGAGCTCGCGCAGCCCCATGGGCCCCCGGGCGTGCAGTTTCTGGGTGGAGATCCCGATCTCGGCGCCGAGCCCGAGCTCCCCTCCATCGACGAAACGCGTGGAGGTGTTGACGAGGACGGCGGCAGCGTCCACTTCCCGGCAGAATCGCTCCGCACTTCGCACGTCGGTGGTGAGGATGGCCTCCGAGTGCCCCGAGCCGAAGCGGGCGATGTGGGCCATGGCCTCGTCCAGATCGTCGACGACGGCCACGGCCAGCTTCAGGCCCAGGAACTCGGTGGCGTAGTCCTCGTCGTTGGCCTCGCCCATGCCGGGCACCAGGGCGCGGGCACGCTCGTCCCCCACCAGCTCGACCCCGGCGTCGCCCAGGGCTCGTCCGGCTCGGGGGAGGAACCCCTCGGCCACGGCGCCGTGGACCAGGAGCGTCTCGGCCGCGTTGCACACCCCGGGACGCTGGGTCTTGGCGTTCATCACGATCTCGAGCGCCTGATCGAGGTCGGCCGAGGCGTCCACGTAGACGTGGCAGTTGCCGTCGCCGTCGATGACGACCGGGACGGTGGCGTGCTCCCGCACACTGTCGAGCAAGGAGTGGCCGCCTCTCGGAACGAGGCAGTCGATGGCCTCGAGCTTCATGAACTGCACGGCCGCCTCTCGGCTCACGTCCTCGACCAGGGACAGCGCGTCGGCCGGCAGTCCGGCCTTGGACACGCCGTCACGGAGCGCACCGACGATGGCCCGGTTCGACTCCAGCGCGCCGGACGAGCCTCGCAGCAAAGTGGCGTTACCCGCCTTGAGGCACAGGCCGGCGGCGTCGCTCGTGACGTTGGGCCGGTTCTCGTAGATGATCCCGACCACACCCAGAGGGACCCTGACCCGCTCGACGCGTAGGCCGTTGGGCCGGATGGAGCCTTCGACCACCTCCCCCACCGGGTCGGGGAGGACGGCCACTTGGCGCAGACCGGCGGCCATGGCCGCCAGGCGCGCCTCGGTCAGGCGGAGCCGGTCGAGGGCGGTGTCGCCGGCCTCTTCCCGCTCGGCGCGACCGACGTCGACGGTGTTGGCGGCCAGGATCTCGCCGGCCCGTTGCTCGAGGAGATCGGCGCACAGACGGAGGGCGGTGTCCTTGGTGGCAGTGGTGGCCACGGCCAAGGCTCGGGCGCTGTGCACGGCGCGGCGGCCGAGCTCCTCGATGGTGCCGTTCGCCATGCTCAAGGGTACCCCCGTGCCGTCGCCCCTCCGGACGGCGGCTAGACGAGGACCACGAGGTCGTCGCGGTGGACGACCTCGTGCACGGAGCCCTGGGGGAGCTCGCTCGTACGCCGGCCCGCCCACGACGCGACCTGCGCAGACGGGTGACGAACCAGGCCCTTGGCGAACACGAGACCGTCGGGTCCGGCGATCTCCACCGCGTCGTCGGGCTCGAATCGGCCGTCGACGGCGACCACCCCGGCGGGGAGCAGCGAGGACTGCGCGTCGACGAGCGCTCGACGCGCCCCGTCGTCGACGCGCAGCGTGCCCTTCGACGCCAGAGCGAAGGCGATCCACAGCTTGCGCGCCGGCAGACGGCGGTTGCGGGCACGGAACACGGTGCCCGACCCGGGACGCCCATCGAGCGCGGCGGCGAGCACGTCGGGCCGAGCAGCATCGGCGATCACCGTGGTCACTCCCGACCATGCCGCGATCTTGGCCGCAGCCAGCTTGGAGACCATGCCCCCGCTCCCCACCATCGACCCCGACCCCCCGGCCAGCGCCTCGAGATCGTGGTCGACCTCGACGACCTCCTCGATGAGCGACGCCTGGGCGTCGAGACGGGGGTCAGCGGTGAGCAGGCCGGCGGTGTCGGTCAGGAGCACCAGGAGCTCGGCGGAGACGAGATGGGCCACCAAGGCAGCCAACCGGTCGTTGTCGCCGAAGCGAATCTCGTCGTCGGAGGTGGCGTCGTTCTCGTTCACCACCGGCACCACGCCGATCTCGAGGAGGTGGGACAAGGTCTGCCTGGCGTGCAGGTACTGCTGGCGATGGCCGAAGTCCAACGGCGCCAGCAGGACCTGGCCCACGTGCACCGAGCGGGCGGCCAGGGCGTCGTCGTACACCCGCATGAGCCGGTGCTGACCCACGGCGGACAGCGCCTGGAGCCGCCCCGGGTCCGAAGGCCGGGGCCCACCCCCGAGCGTCGCCCAACCGGCGGCGATGGCGCCCGAGCTCACCAGCACCACGGAGTGACCGCGGGCCCGGAGGTCGGCCAGCTCGCCGCACAGCTTGTCGACGGCGCCATGGTCGATCCCCCCGCCGTCGTCGGTGATCGAGGAAGAGCCGACCTTCACGACGACGGTGCGCCCGCCGCCGGCCACCGTCGGCTCGCTCATCGTCCCGGCTCCAGTGCCCGATCGTCACGGTGGTAGGTGAAGCTCAACGGCCCGAGATGGACGGTGTCGCCGTCGCGCACCCCCGCTCGACGCAGGGCGCGCTCCACCCCCAACCGCCGCAGCCGCTGCTGGACGACGTCCAAGGCGTCGTCGTCGGTCAGGTCGGACAGGGCCACGGCTCGCAGCGCGGCCCGTCCCCCGACGACGAACGAGCCGTCGTCGGCCCGTTGCACCTCCACCACCGCTTCCCCGACCGGACGGTGCACGACGACGGGCCGCAGGTCCGAGTGCTCGGCCCGGCGGGCGGCGTCGACG
Source organism: Acidimicrobiales bacterium (assembly GCA_030040015.1). Classification (GTDB taxonomy): domain Bacteria; phylum Actinomycetota; class Acidimicrobiia; order Acidimicrobiales; family UBA8190; genus UBA8190. Next base: position 10,962 of record JASHUM010000044.1, on the reverse strand, counting down.
AGCTCGGCGAGCCGGCCCGACAGCACGTCGAGGCCGGCGCCGGTGACGGCGGAGATGCACAACGAAGGAAGACCCTCGGAGGGATCCGGCTCCCGGGCCACGTCGGCTTTGGACCCCACCACCAGGCGGGGCCGGTCGAGGAGCTGGGGCCGGTACCGGCGCAACTCGTCGAGGAGCACGCGCTCCTGCTCGGCGGGTGAGCGCCCCTCGAGCGAGGCGAGGTCGACGAGCACGAGCAGCACGCGGGCCCGCTCGACGTGACGAAGGAAGCGATGGCCGAGCCCGCGCCCTTCCGCCGCCCCCTCCACCAGTCCGGGCACGTCGGCCACCACGAACTCGGTCTCCGAGCCGCTTCGCCCGAGGCGGACCACGCCGAGATGGGGCTCGAGCGTCGTGAAGGGGTAGTCGGCGATCTTGGGCTTGGCGGCCGAGAGGCGCGACACCAAGGTGCTCTTCCCGGCGTTGGGGAGACCGACGATGGCCACGTCGGCGACCAGCTTGAGCTCGAGGTCCAGCCAGTGCTCCTCCCCGGCCTCGCCTTGCTCGGCGAACGCCGGAGCCCGCCGTCTGTTGGTGAGGAAGCGGGCGTTCCCCCGCCCGCCCCGCCCGCCCTCGGCCACCATCACCCGGTCGCCGGGGCCTTCGAGGTCGGCGATCACGGTGCCATCGGCGCGGCGGACCACGGTACCGACCGGCACGGGCACGATCAGGTCCTTTCCGTCCGGGCCGTGCCGACGCCCTCCGCTCCCGTGCCCGCCGTCGCCGGCGCGGCGGTGCGGGTGGTCACGGAAGGGGAGCAGCGACGACTGGTTGAGCGAGGTTTCGAGCCACACGTCTCCACCGCGCCCTCCGTCACCGCCGTCGGGACCGCCACGAGCGACATGGGCCTCGCGCCGGAACGACACGGCGCCGGCTCCTCCGTTGCCAGCCTTGGCGTGGATCTGCGCTTCGTCGACGAAGCCGGGCACGCGTGTCCGGTCTGGGTCAGACCTCGGGTCGCACGTCCACGAGACGCCGGCCCTTGCGGGTGCCGAAGCGCACCACGCCCGAAGCGGTGGCGAACAACGTGTCGTCGTCGCCTCGCCCCACGTTCTGTCCCGGGTGGAAGCGGGTCCCCCGCTGCCGGACGAGGATGGCCCCGGCCGGGACCGACGTCCCGTCGAAGACCTTCACCCCGAGGCGCTGCGCCTGCGAGTCGCGTCCGTTGCGGGTCGAGCCGCCACCTTTGGTCTTCGACATGGTTGCTCCCTCGTCGGTTGGCGCGCCGCTGTCAGCGGCCTTTGGGCAGGCTGATCGACGTCACCTGGACGGTGCTGTAGCGCTGGCGGTGCCCCCAGCGCCGGCGATGGCGGGTCTTGGGGCCGTAGGTGAATCCACGGATCTTGGGCCCGAGCTCCTCCCCCACCACGGTGGCCGAGACCACGACACCGGCCAGCTGGTCTGGAGTGGCGAGCACCCGGTCGTCCGCCACGACCAGGACGGGAGCCAACTCGACCTGGGCGCCCTGGGGCGCGTCGAGACGCTCCACCCGCACGTGCTGGCCCTCGGCCACACGCTCCTGCTTTCCTCCCGTCCTCACCACGGCATACATAGGCGGGACATCCTACAGGGACGCTGCACGGCCTCGTCGAAGGGACTACAGGAGCGTCTCGTCCAGCACGATGCCCCGGCCTCCGCACACGGTGCAGGTGGTCGAGAGCGCCTCGACCAGGCCCTCGGAGACCCGCTTGCGGGTCATCTCGACCAGGCCCAGCTCGGAGATGTCGAACACCTGGGTCCGGGTCTTGTCCCGGGCGAGCGCGGCCCGCAACGCGGCGGCCACCTTCTCCCGGTTGTCGCGGATCTCCATGTCGATGAAGTCGATGACGATGATGCCGCCGATGTCCCTGAGCCGGAGCTGACGGGCGATCTCCTCGGCCGCCTCGAGGTTGTTGCGGAAGACCGTCTCCTCGAGGCTCGACTTGCCCACGTTCTTCCCCGTGTTCACGTCGATCACGGTGAGCGCCTCGGTGCGCTCGATGATGAGCGAGCCTCCCGAGGGGAGCCAGACCTTGCGATCGAGCGCTTTGTGCAGCTGCTCGTGGACGTGGAATCGCTCGAACAGGGGCAGTTGTTCGGCCTCAGGGTCATAGAGCTCCACCCGGTCGAGCAACTCGGGGTTCACGTCGGCGACGTAGTCGCGCACCTGGTCGTAGAGCCTGGGGTCGTCGATGACGACGCCCCGGTACTCGCGGTTGAACTCTTCGCGCACGATTCGCACGGCCAAGTCCGGCTCCCGGTAGAGCAAGCCCGGCGCCGTGGCCCGCGCCGCCTCGGCGGCAATGGCCTCCCACTGGCCGACCAGGCGGGCCACGTCGTGGGCGAGCTCGTCGTGGCTGGCCCCCTCGGCGGCCGTGCGCACGATCAAGCCGTGTCCGTCCGGGCGCAGGTCGTCGACGATGCGGCGAAGCCGGCGCCGCTCGTTGTCGTCGAGGCGCTTGGAGATGCCGAAGGCGGTCGAGTTGGGCACCATGACCACGAAGCGGCCCGGGAGCGAGACCTCCTGCGTCAGCCGGGCCCCTTTGGCTCCGATGGGGTTCTTGGTGACCTGGCACAAGATGGTCTGGCCCGGGCGCAGCATCTGCTCGATCCGGGGCGAGGCACCAGCGGGCGACTCGACGTCGTCGCGGTCGTAGCGGACGTCGCCGCGGTAGAGGACGGCGTTCTTGGGCGTGCCGATGTCCACGAAGGCGGCTTCCATGCCCGGCAGCACGTTCTGGACCCGGCCTCGGTAGATGTTGCCGTCGATCTGAGTCGTGTCGTCGGCCACTCGGGACACGTAGTGCTCGACCAGCGTCCGGCCTTCGAGCACGGCGATCTGGGTGGCGTGCGGCCTCACGTGGACGCACATCAGGTACCGGCCCACCGGTCGCCCCCGCCGTTCCCGCCCACTGCGGCGCCGTGACCGGCTCGAGGGGAGCGGCGTCCCTTCGGCCCCCTCGGCACCATCGGTTTCGTCGGTCTCGTCGGCGAGCGGCTCGAGGGCATGGTGGACCGGCATGGTCACGGGCACGGGCGTCACCGGACGGGGGGGGATCGGCGTGCGGGCAGGCCGGGTGTCCCCGATGCGCGGGCGCGCCCGGGCCGGCACCACCTCGGACGGCGCAGTCCCCCCAGCCGGGCCTGGCGCCGTCTCGGGCTCGGCGGCGTCGTGCGCCCCGGTCGCGCTCGACGCCGCCTCGCCGGGCGTGCCCTCCGGGGGGCTCGCCACGTTGGCAGCGGGGCCGGAGCCACCCGACCCCGACGAGCGACGACGACGGCGGCGGCGCGCCGCCCCACTGCGCTGACCCCCAGCGGCGCCCGAGGGGCGCTCGGGCTGTCCGTCCTCAGTCGGAGCGGTCGCCGGCGAGGAGGTTTGCGGATGCGACGATCGGGACGCGGGCGAGGCAGCTGGCGCTTCGGCCGGCGTCGTGGCGGGCGTGGGGCGGTCCGAACCCGAGGGCTCGACCGCCGGGGACCCGGCGCTGGTGTCGGACATTGGGAAGATCCCTTCTGATACTGCTCATGAGGCGCGCCCCAGCACAGGGTCCGGGCTCGCCGCCGGGGCGGCAAGGGGCTCCCACCGGGAGCCCGAGCGCTCGATCCATTGACACGTCCTGCGGGCCAGACCGAGCTCGACGCCGAGCACCTCGGCCAGCTCGGACGGCCTGACGCCACGGGGGCGGGTGGAGAGCTCGGCGTAGAGCCGGCTCCCCCTGGCGCCCGGGACGACGGCGTCGAAGGTGTGATCGTCGCTGCCGGGGAGCACGGACAGGTCGATCATCGCCGGGCGCAGGTCATCGGTCTGGCGCCGGCCCTTTCGCTCCCGCTCGACGGGGAGGCTGGCGGAAGCGAGGACCTGTTCGACCGCACCGGCGAGCCCGGCTCGCTCCACGCCGGGCACCTCGATCTCCCAGGTGCACGACGTCACTTCTTCCTGCAGGGACGAGGCTCCCGCCTCGAGGGCCGCCGCTCCCTGGACGCTGATCCCCTCGGGGAGGAGCGGATCGAGCACCTCGGGCAGTGCGCCGGCGTCGACGGGGGCGCCGAAGACGACGTCGAGGTACTCGGCGACCGACTCGCACCCGGTGGGCAGGGCGAGACCGAAGCTCAACTGGGGGCGAGGTGAGAACCCCGCCGTGTAGCTCACGGGCAGACCGGCCCGCCGGAGAGCCCGCTCCCACATGCGGGCCACGTCCCGATGGCTGGTGAAGCGCACCCGACCGAGCTTGGCGAACCGGAACCGCACCTTCAACGTGGCGCCCCCACTCGCTCGAGGAGCCTCACCGGCACCTCTCCCCCCCTCGACAGGTCCTGTCCGGTGCCTTGGCTGCCGCCGGCCGGCGCCACGACGGAGGCCACCACGTGCTCCACGCCGAGCCCGGTGCACGCGCCGCAGTCGTAGCAGGGCGTCCACCGGCAGTCCTCGAGCCCGTGCGCCTCCAGGGCGTCCTGGAAGTCCTGCCACAGGAAGTCGCGGTGCAGCCCGGCCGAGAGGTGGTCCCACGGCAGCACCTCGTCCTCGCGACGGTGGCGGAACACGGTGTCCTCCAGGGTGAGACCGGCGGCGTCGAGACCGGCCTCCCACAACCTGAGGTCGAAGTGCTCGGACCACTCCTGGAACGTCCCGCCCGCCCGCCACACGTGCTCGACGACGGCACCGACGCGGCGGTCCCCACGGCTCACGATGCCTTCCGCGGTGGTGGCCTCGGGGTCGTGCCAGCGGAGGTTGAGCCCCCGCACCCGGCGCGCCGCCTCCTTCAACACGCCGACCTTGCGGCGCAATTCGGCGGTCGTATCCTGGCCGAACCACTGGAACGGGGTCTGAGGCTTCGGTACGAACCCGCCCACCGATGCCGTCACCGTGGCCCCGCGGTGATGGGCTCGGCCGAGCTCCACGCAGTTGCCCGCCAGGGTGACGATGCCACGCACGTCGTCGTCAGTCTCGGTCGGCAACCCGATGAGGAAATACAGCTTCACGCGCCGCCATCCCTGGGCGAAGGCACCCTCCACGGCGGCGTAGAGGTCCTCTTCGGAGATGAGCTTGTTGATGACCTGGCGCATGCGCCACGTGCCCCCCTCGGGGGCGAAGGTCAGGCCGGTGCGACGCACCTTTTGGATCTCGGCCGCCACCGTCACGGTGAAGGCGTCGACCCGCAAGCTGGGCAAGCTGACCGAGACCTGGCCCGAGCACTCGGGGTCGTTGATGATGCCCGAGACCGTTTGCTCGATGCCGGAGAAGTCCGCACTCGAGAGCGAGGTGAGCGCCACCTCGTCGTAACCGGTGCGGCGCAACCCGGACCGCACCATGTCGTCCACCTGGGACGCGGGGCGCTCGCGCACCGGCCGGGTGATCATCCCCGCCTGGCAGAAGCGGCACCCTCGCGTGCAACCGCGGAAGATCTCCACGTTCAGCCGGTCGTGGACCACCTCGACCAACGGCACCAGTTGCTTCTTGGGATAGGGCCACCTGGCCAGGTCGGCCACGACCCGCTTCTCCACCCGGGCCGGCACCGCAGGGGAGAGCGGGTTCGTGCCGGCCAGCCGGCCCTCGACGTAGACGGGCTCGTAGCACGAGGGCACGTAGACCCCGGGGATCGCCGCCAGCGAGGTGAGCAGTGCGCGGCGCGCCATCTCCCGGCGCTCCCCCAGCAGGTCGTTGATCTCCCCCACCACCTCCTCTCCGTCGCCGAGCACGAACGCGTCCACGAAGTCGGCCAGCGGCTCGGGATTGAAGGCGCAGTGCCCACCGGCGATCACGAGGGGGTGCTCGCCACCTCGCTCCCGCCCCCGAACGGGTAGGCCGGACAGGTCGATGAGGTTGAGGACGTTGGTGTAGGTGAGCTCGGCGGAGAGATTGAAGGCGATGACGTCGAACTCCAACGCGGGCCGGCCGTGCTCCAGCGAGAACAACGGGACAGCGGACCGGCGCATCTCGGCCTCCATGTCCGTCCACGGGGCATAGGCGCGCTCGGCATGGGCGTCGGGACGCTCGTTCAGGATCTCGTAGAGGATCTGCAGCCCCTGATTGGGCAACCCGATCTCGTAGGTGTCGGGGTAGACGAGCAGCCAGGCCACCTGCCCGGGCTGCACCTCGGAGGTGCAGGCGCCGAGCTCGCCGCCGATGTACCGGGCCGGCTTCGTGACCCTGGCCAGGAGCGGTTCGATCCGTGGCCACAGGGAGGTCATGTGCCGGACCAGTCTAGAGGCGCCCCGGCGGTCCCCGAGGCCGGTCAGCGGAGCCCTCCGTCGCCGACGCCCTCACCAGGAGGCCCCCGGAGCCCGTCGCCGCCGTGCTCGAAGACGGCGACGGACCACGCCGGCCGACCACGGCGTCGGTGGTGGAGGCGCCGGGGCAGGGCACGGTGGTGGTCGTGGTGGTCCCCGACGGCGGGGCCGTGGTGGTCGTCGTCGATCCCGTCGAGGAGGACGCCGGCGAGGGGCAGGCCGTGCTCTGGCTGGACGAGGGCAGCGCCAGGCTCACCGGGGACTCGGCGTGGGCCACCACGTAGTTGAAGCCCTGGCGGACCACCGGGGCGGCGGCCACGGCGCCGTACCCACCACCTTGGACCACGGCGGCGATGAGGTACTGGGGGTTCGAGACCGGTCCCCAGCCCACGAACCACGAGTTGGGCTGGAGCTCGTTGGTGGTGGCCGTCCCCGTCTTGCCCGCCAGCGGGAACGTGCTGAGCGGGAACCCGGCGAAGGCGTTGTACGCCGTCCCGCTCGGGTCCTGGACCGCGCCTTCGAAGCCTCGGAGCATGGCCTCGTAGTTCGACGGCGAGTAGCTCACGTGCCCGGTCACCTTGGGGGCGACGGTGCGGGTCACCTGACCGGCCGAGTCGACGAAGCCGGCGGCGATCTCGGGCTGATAGCGGGTGCCGCCGTTGGCGAAGGTGGAGTAGGCCACCGCCTGCTCGATGGGGGTGATGACGGTGCCGCCTTGACCGAAGGCGAGCTCGAGGTTGTCCCCCGTGTACCACTGGCCGTTGGGGTACGCGGCGGGGTCCTGGGCGTGCTCCCGGGCCACCACTTGCGGGGAGTCCACCCGGGCGTCTTCCGTCTCACCGGGGAGGTCGATCCCGGTCACCTCGCCGTAGCCCAGCGCGTTGGCGGCGTCCTGAATGGGGGTCTCGCCGTACTTCCCCCGTTGGTCCCAGAACATCACGCCCAGGTTGTAGAAGAAGATGTCGCTCGACACGGTGAGGGCCTGGGTCACGGTGACGGGCCCGGCCGCCTCGCCGTCGTTGTCGTGGTAGGTGGCGCAGCCCGCTCCACCGGTCGAGCACCCGGGGATGGTGTAGGTGCCGGTGTCGTCGTAGACGTAGCCCGGACTGATCAGCCCGTCGTTGAGGGCAGCCGTGGCGGTGGCGAGCTTGAACGTCGAACCCGGGGTGTACAAGCCGTCGATGGCGTTGTCGTTCAAGGCACCGGTCTGCTCGAGCTGCTGGTAGTGGGTCTCGCTGATGCCGTTGGGCGTCCACCACGACGGGTCGTAAGTGGGTGACGAGACGAGGGCCAGCACCGCGCCCGTCTGGGGGTCGAGCGCCACGGCTGCCCCGCCCTTGGCGCTCGACCCGAGCGAGGCGATCTCGCTGTCGAGCGCCTGCTGCAGGGTCTGCTCGAGACCGGCGTCGATGTTCGTGACCAGGTCGTCACCGGGGACGGGGGCGGTCTCTCCCAGGCTGCCCACCACGTCGCCGCTGGCGTCCACTTCGACCCGCTCGATGCCGGGCGTGCCGCGCAGCTGGCTCTCGTACTCCTCCTCCAGCCCGGACAGCCCCACCTGGTCCCCGAGCTGGTACCCCGCTCGCAGCTTCTGGATCTGGCCCATGTAGCCGAACATCTGGGCCCCGGTCTGACCGAGGGGGTAGGTCCGGCTGGTGTCGGCCACGGTCGAGACCCCGGGGAACTGCGAGGCGTGCTCGCCGATGTAGAGCACGTCGGTGATAGGGGCGTTCTCCAGCACGGGGACCGGTTTGTACAGGCTGTACTGCGGGTTGCTCAGGTCCGCCTCGATCTGGGCCGGTGTGATGCCGAGCAAGGTGGCCAGGTTGTCGACCACGGCCGGATGTTGCTGGGCCGACACCCGGGACAGCGTGACGTCCTGGGTCACCTGGTCCCCCACCAACACGTTCCCGCTGCGGTCGAGGATGAGTCCACGGGGAGCCGGCACCTCGACGGGCCGGACCTCGTTGGCGGTGACGGTGCGGGCGTAGGAGGAGGTGTTGAGCACCTGCAGGTACCAGAGGCGAACGAACATGAGCGAGAAGAGCAGCGCCATGACCACGCCCACCACCCGGAGGCGGATGATCGTGCGCGGCGGTGCCGGCTCGCCGCCGGGCATGACCCGGTCGACGACCGAGCGACGCGGCCGCATGCGCGGCGCTGCCGGGGGACGTCGCTTGGCGGGCTTCTGCCGCCGCGGCTTGCGGTTGATGCGCACCGGGCGAAAGGCGTCGCGCACGGACTGGACCCGGGCCCCGATCCACCGGCCCACGCCCCCGGCTCGGGCCCGGGCCGGCTTGAACCACCTGCGCCGGCGGGTGAGCGATCCCGACGGCCAGCTCACGGCGCGGCGCCCGTCGGCCGGGCGGCCCCGAGCGTCGGCCGGGCCGACCCGCATGGCCAGGCGGTGCCGGCGACGTGACCTCATCGGCCCAGCCCGGCCGGGGGCGGGGTGGCGGCGGGGGGGAGCGCCGGGGGCACCGCCCATCGCACCAGCACCAGGATGGGCAGCGACAACACCACCGACGCCGGGACCGTGACCACCAAGGCGGGGACGAGGGAGTCGCGCAGGGCGCCGGTCAGCCCGAGAACGGCAGCGAGGACGGCGAAGAGGGCCAGTCCGGTCGCTTCGGCCAGGGTGAGGACGACGACGGCGATGCCCCGAGAGCTACGGACCAAGCCGGCGGTGGCGGCGCCGGTGGTGTAGGCGAGCACGCAGCACACCAACGCCGAGAGCCCGAAGGTGGTGGGCAGGAACAGGTCGGAGACGAGCCCGATGACGAACCCGACGCTGGCGCCGCGTTCCGAGCCACCGACGTACCCGGCCGCCGCCGCCAGCAGGAACATGATCTCGGGATGTGCGCCGTCGACCCGGACGTTGTCGAGCAGCGCGTACTGGACGACGAGAGCCAGGAACACCACCAAGCTGGTCTTGGCGATGTCCGGACTGGTCATGGGCCCGGGTTCGGGAGTCCTCATGGCGACGGCTCGGTCGTCGACGGTTCCCACTCCATGACCGCCACGTACTGCAGTCCGGCCATGTCCGCCACCGGCTGCGCCGACACCGACTCCTCCACCGACGACGGCGTCGACGAGTACGACGTCACCTTGGCGACCGGGATCCCCGGCGGGAACAGGGCGCCCTCCAGCCCGCTCGTGGAGAGAACCTCACCGCGTCGCATCGGCGTGCCCGGGGCCACGTCCTCGAGCACCAGGGACCGGCCCGAGCCGGCGCCGTCGAGCAGCGCGTAGTTGCCGGGTTGGCCGTAGCGCACTCCGACGGCCGACGAGGCGTCGGTGACGAGGCGCACCGTGCACCCCGAGGACCACGCCTCGATCACGCTGCCGATGAGACCTGCGCCACCGACCACCGGCATGCCGACGTCGACACCTTGGTTCCGTCCCACGTCGAGCTGCACGGTGGCGGCGAAGTCTGAACTGTTGAACGCCACCACTTCGCCGGCAATGGTAGGGATGGACTGGTCGCTCGGGATGGCGGCCGCCCACGGCAAGCTCTCGAGCTGCTCCAAGGCGTGCAGCGTCTGGACGTCGCTACCCGCCTGCAGGGCCTGGCGGCGCAACAGCCCGTTCTCGGCACGCAGCTCGGTGTTCTGCTGTTCGATGGCCCCGGCGTGCAGCGCCCCGCCCAGGAAACTCCCGGCCGGCCGTACCACGTCGTCGACGGCGCTCTGGACCGGGGCGAAGGCGTCGTGGGCCACCCGCCTCAGGCCCGAGATGGCACCGCGGGCGTCGCCCCGGTAGTCCAGGGTGATGATCGTGATCGACGCCAGGACGAGCAGGAAGATGGTGAGTCGGGGGCGCCGTGCCCGCCGGGACCGCCGGCTACTGGGCATGGGCGCGGCCCTTCAGCTGTCGAGCACGGCGGCGGCCATCAGCCGGCAGAAGAGGTGATGAGCACCTGCTTGAGCGCCTCGAACTCCTCCAGGCACTGGCCGCTGCCGATGGCGACGCAGTTGAGGGGGTCGCGGGCCACCACGATGGGCATTCCCGTCTCGTCCTGGAGACGGGCGTCGAGGCCGTGGAGGAGGGCGCCGCCGCCGGTGAGGACGATGCCCTGCTCCATGATGTCGGCGGCCAGCTCGGGCGGCGTCTTGTCCAACGTGACCTTCACGGCGTCGATGATGGCCGACACGGGCTCGTCGATGGCCTTGCGGATCTCCTGCGTGGACACCACGACCGTCTTGGGCAGCCCGGTGACGAGGTCACGGCCGCGGATCTCGGCGTGCAGCTCCTCTTCGAGTGCGAAGGCCGAGCCCAGCGCGATCTTGATCTCCTCGGCCGTCCGTTCGCCGAGGGCCAAGCTGTACTCCTTCTTGATGTAGGAGATGATGGCGTCGTCGAGCTCGTCGCCCCCGATGCGCACCGACTCGCTGGTGACGATGCCACCCAGCGAGATCACGGCCACCTCGGTGGTGCCACCGCCGATGTCGACCACCATGTTGCCGGTCGGCTCGTGCACGGGTAGCCCGGCGCCGATGGCTGCAGCCATGGGCTCCTCGATGATGTAGGCCTTGCGAGCCCCGGCGTACTCGGCCGCCTCCATGACGGCGCGTTGCTCGACGCCGGTGATGCCGGAAGGCACGCAGATGACCATGCGAGGCTTGGCGAAGCGGCGCTGGTGGACGCGCTGGATGAAGTAGCGGAGCATCTTCTCGCAGATCTCGAAGTCGGCGATCACCCCGTCCTTCAAGGGAC
>JASHUM010000043.1 GCA_030040015.1 Acidimicrobiales bacterium | reverse complement strand
CGCACTGGCTCGGGTACCTGGTGGGAGGCGGGCACCTACCAGGTGTCGAGGGGGAAGTCGGTCGACGTGACCATGGCCTGCGCAGTACGAGCATCGGCGATCTCCGAGATCTGGGTGCGCGATGCCCAGGGCCGCACCGTCCTGCGGGGCTACGTCGTCTCCTGATCTTCTGTTAGGTCCCTGTTAGGTGGCCTGAGACATCGTGACCCCGGTCTGGGACGAGCATGCCGATCCGTTCACCAACACGGTCCTGGTCACGATCAGCCGGTTGAGGCGCAAGCTCGGTGATCCACCGGCCATAGAGACGATTCCGAACGTGGGTTATCGGATCGCCTGCGGCTCCGACCAGGACGATTGATCTGCGCCCGCCTGGGCGAAAGATCCTGAAGGTTCCGGGGCGCTGGTCCGTAAGAACGGTACCGACCAGCCTCCAGGAGACCGTCCAACATGGCCGACCAGCTGACCACGGGCCGCCCACGGCTTGCCCACCCCCGCCTGGCGGCACCAGTCGTGGTGTCCGTCTTGGCGCTCGCATTGGCGGCGTGTACCAGCGCCACTGCGGCGAAGCCCGCTCACGGTTCGAGCCGGACGATCGTCACGGTCACCGACTCCGCCACGTGGGGACCGATCTTGACCCTGGCCAACGGCGACACGCTCTATCGCCTCACTGCTGACTCGACGAACAAGAGCACCTGCTACGGCGAATGCGCCGTCGTCTGGCCGCCGGTGCTCTTGGCGGCAGGCCAGCGGAGCCCGATTGGGCATGGAGTCTCGGGCCTGGGCAGCTTCCGCCGCACCGGCGGGGGCGTCCAGCTCACCGTCGACGGACTGCCGCTGTATCTGTACCAGGGAGACCACGCCCCCGGCCAGGTCAACGGCAACTTCCGGGACGAGTGGGGCCAGTGGTGGGTGGTGAACCCCGCCGACCCCAGCGCCACTCCTGCCGCCGAGTCGTCTTCGACGGGCACCCCGGCCGCCGAGCCCTCGACAACCACGGTCCCCGCCCCTTCGGGAGCCGGATCCGTGGCCGGATCCAGCGCGACGGGCACCGCTGGGGGCAGTCGGAGCGGGTCGGACGCGTCGGGGGGCGCCACGACCCCGGCCAGCACCACTCCGCCAACCGCCCCGACGACAACCCCGACGACCACTCCGACGACGACCACGACAACGACCACGGGAGGAGGCGGAGGTGTCTCGTACTGAGAAGACTCTGCTTGACGAAGGACCCCACATTCGGCGCCGCGGGCGCCGGCTCGCCGGACTGCTGACGGCCACGATTCTGAGCGTCGGGCTCGGCGCCACCCTGTCGGCGTGTTCGAGCTCGGCCAAGGCCAAGCCCGATTCTCCGCCGCCGAGCACGTCACCCACCACCTCGACGACGACGGGGACAACCGGGGGAAGCTCGGGTGTCTCCTACTGATCTGGCACTGACCGACGCCGTCGTCGACGAACGATGGCGCCACCGTCCCACCACGCAGGGGGCCAGGTCGCCGGCCGGTCTGGTCCAATGGGCGGGCGTCACGCTCGTCGCCGGGGTCACCGCCGGGCTCGGCGCCGTCGGGTTGCACGCCATGCTGGCAGCCGGGGACCTGGGCAGGAGCTTGAGCCTGGCTCGGGGCGAGATGGCGGGCCCGGCACTGTTCTGCGTAGTGGCTGTCATCGTCGTGTGCGAGCGCTTGTGGCCCGCTGAGGCGCGGCCGCTGTTGGCGCGCGGGCACCTGGTGGACGCCGGCTATCTCGCCTTGTTCGCCTTGGCGGTGGTTCCGCCCCTGACCATGGTCCAGACCGGGGTGGCGATCGAGGTCCGACGTCACGCATCGTTCCTCGTGCTGAGCCGCTTTGCGTTCATACCTCGCCTGGCGGTGGAGGGGATCGTCCTCGTCGGAGTGGACGCTATGAATTGGCTGGCGCATCGGGCCAACCACCGCTTCGTCACACTCTGGCGTCTCCACGCCCTGCACCACTCTCAGGAGGAGATGGGCGTCTTCACCACGTTCCGCACCCATCCCCTGGTGCACTCCGTCTACCTCGTCTCGCTCTTTCCCGCCCTCGTCCTGAGCGCCACCGGCGGGGTTCCTGCTGTCGCCGTCATCGTCTACGGATGCCTCGTGACCCTGCCTCACGCCAACCTCCGTTGGACCTTCGGGCCGCTCGGGAAGGTGTTCGTCAGCCCTGCCTACCATCGCATCCATCACGCCCGGACCTACCCCGGGGATGGCGAGGCCGTGAACTTCGGCTTCGTCCTGGCGTGCTGGGACCGGCTGGCGCGCCGAGCCGTCTTCCCGGTCGGTCCCGCCCTGCCCACCGGCCTCGACGGGCGGCCTGTGCCCATCGAGCAGGAATCGGCGCCGAGGCAACTGGCCAGGACCGTGTTCGATCAACTGGCGCAACCCTTCCGTCGCGCCACAGCGTTGGAGGCGTGAGTTGACGACTACGACGACCCAAATTCCGACCCGCCGTCTCGTCGGAGAGTTCACGCGGTTCAAGACCTGGCGTGACTCCCTCCCGGGGCGGGACGCAGGGCTGATGGTGGCGCGCTTCGGCTTGGCCTGGGTGTTCATCTACCACGGGTCGGGAACACTCTTCGGAGCCTTCGACGGCCTCGGGCTCCAGCGCACGGCCGCCTACTTCGCCACAACCGCCCATCTCCATCCCGGCATGTTCTTCGCCGTGCTCAACGGAACCATCGAGTTCTTCGGTGGCATAGCCGTCGGTCTCGGAGTCCTGTCACGCCTGGCCGGCCTGGCCCTGGTGGGGACATGGTGGTGGCCATGATCACCGTGACCTTTCACAACGGCTTTACGTCGAGCGCGGCGGGAAGCGGTTATGAGCTGAACATCGCCATGGCCGCGCTGGCCGCCGTGGTTGCTCTGTCGGGACCCGGCCGGCTCTCGCTCGAGGCCGCGTCTCCGAGCGTCGCCAGATGGTTCGCCTCGACGCCTTCGGCGCACTGACCTGTATCACGCCTGCGGTCAGTGCCGATGCCCGCGGGTCGAGGCAGAACCGTGCTGCAGGTGGGCGGCGGCCAGGTGGGAGTGCCCCGAGCCCACGGACGCCCCCACTCGGTCCTCGAGCCCGGGAAAGGGCGCCCGGTAGGCGCAGGCGTCGCAATTGGGAACAGCCCTGCCGGCGATCGCCTCGGTGGCACGGGCCAGGACGAGAGAGACGAGCTCGGCTCCGGTGCCGAGATGACCGGCGTCACGCACCGGGACCCTCCGGCGGACGGCGAAGGCGGCGAAGTCCTCGCGCATGCGATCGAGCAGGACACCGGTGGCGATGAACCAGGCGAAAGCACACACCTCGGTGGCACCCAGGGCGGCCAGCTGCGCCAGCGCGTCGGGGACGGTCGGCCACGTCACGCCGGCGAAGGCGGGGACCACCGCTGGCGCGTGCACCATCTCGGCCACGAGCCGCGCCACCCGGTACGCCTCGCCGTTGGCATCGGGATCTGACGTCCCGCGCGCCGCGACGACAAGAGGCAGGCCCTCTCCGCCCACCGCCGTGATCCGCCGGCGGGCCAGGTCGAGCAGGACGTGGTCGGCGCCGAACGGGCGGGCGTAGACGATCTCGGTGCCGTCGGTTCTAAGCCTGGCCTCTGCGACCACGGCGGGAACGTCCGACTTGGTGTGGCCGGCGGCGTGGAGCATGGCGGGCACCACCACCACCCGCCGTGCGCCCTGCCGCACCAGGGCATCGAGGACCGACAGCGCCGGTGGATCGCACAGCTCGAGGAAGCCGCTGCGCACCTCCACCTCGGGGCAGGCAGTGGCCACGGCGGCGGCGAGCTCCTCCATGGCTCGCCGTCCGGCATCCGAGCGCGAACCGTGGGCGACGAGCACGAGCGCGTCGGCGTGCAGGTGGGTCGCGGTCACGGCTGGAGCTCCCCGGGCGTCACGGCCCGCAGCAGTGCGTTGCACGCAGCAGCGGCAACCGCCGCACCCCCGCGTTCGCCCAGGTTCGACAGCGACGGCAGGCCACTGTGGCGCAGGGCCTCTTTGGACTCGGCCGCGCCCACGAAGCCCACCGGCATGCCGATGACGAACGCCGGTGCCAGGGCGCCGGCGGCGGCGAGCTCGAGAAGCTGGACGAGCGCAGTGGGGGCGCAGCCCACGACGAACACCGCCCCGCTCGGGAAGGCCGATGCGGCGGTGCG
>JASHUM010000042.1 GCA_030040015.1 Acidimicrobiales bacterium | reverse complement strand
GAGAAAAGCGACCTCGTCGACCACCGGGAGCTCGTCGAGGACGAGTGGCTCCTCGACGACCAGTGGCTCCGGCGTGACCGAGACGGCGGGCTGGGCCAGAGGAGGCACGAACGGCGGCAACGTCGTGAGCGCAGGCGACGGCTCGCTCGCCGGGGCGGGCTGGGGAACGAGCCGCTGGGCGTATTGCTCGAGGAGGTGGGCCGGCGGGGGAGGGGGGAGCAGCTCACTCGAGAGAGTCGGTGCCTCAGCCGGCGTCTGCTCGGCCAGAACTCGTTCGAGTGCCTCGGAACTCGCGGCGTTCCTGCGCCAGAAGCGGCGGCGCTTGCGCCGCGGCTTTGGCGAGGCATCCTTCTCGTCGAAGGCGGCATCCATTGCTGCTGCCACCTCCGGGTCCAGTTCCAGCTCGGGCTCGAGGTTGCCCCGAAGGACGAGGGCCGTCCGGTGCGGACCTTCAGGGACGGGGCCTGCGAGACCTTCGCCCAGGGCCGCCGGGGCGAGGACGGGTTCGAGGGCCCCCTGAGTCCCAAGGGTGAGGGACTGGCGGACGATCGTGCCGAGCTCGGCGACCGCCTGCGCCAGGACGACCTGGGCCTCCTGGAGCTCGGTCAGACGCTGGAGCACGTCGTGCCACAGCTCGGCCGACGACAAGGCCATCGACCGGATCAGGTCGGTTGCCGAGGACGGCTCCTCCTGATGGTCGACGACCCTCGACTCGACCTGCACGCTTGCCGACTCTTCGCTCACGGACCACTCCCTGCTCCGGGCGTGCGGCAGCCGATCCGGAGGATCGGGGGCCTCGCCCATCCGTCACGACAGGAGAGGTATCGGTACGTGATGCGCGGAGCTGAAGAGCCCCTTCAGGGAACCCCGGGGCTTCTATGCCCGGGCTGCGCTCCTCAGGTCCTCGAGGGAGAGCTCGGCGGTGGCCTCCCCGCCGCACTGGGCACAGTGGTCGACGTGGCGCCACGAGCGCAGCAGCCGGGTCCCATCCGCGTTGAGGAGGACGACGAAGGACTCCGTCGTGGGGTCGATGTCCAGCCCGAAGTACGGCCGCCAGCCCGTGGCGGCTGGGGGGCTGTCCAAGTCGAGCCCCTTGAGCACTCGACGAAAGCGCATGCGCTCCGTGTCGAAGAGCCAGGTGCTGTGGCAAGACTCCAGGACGAAGGGTTCCATACACAGAATCATTGCCCGAATTTCAGGGGCCGACACGCCCGGCAGCGTTGCGGTTGGGTGACGATGAAATACGTCCAGCTGGTGTGACGACGGCGTCACAAATTCGAGGATCGGGCAGGCAGGAGCCGGAAGCCGGACCGACACGCTCGGTGACGGACAGCGGCGGGAAGGATCGACCGTGGAGTGATCCCTCCGAGATACGGCCACAACTCGCGCGCAACATGGCTCCTCTGCGTGCAGCCGGCACCCCGAGACGCCGACACCCTGAACATGCAGAGGGCAGACCTCGACAGGCTGCTGCACGTCTTGTCGGAGATGGACGGGTCCGACCTCCATGTCAAGGCGGGCGCGGCTCCTCGTATCCGGGTGGACGGTGTGCTGAGCACCATGGCCGACGAGCCTCGGTGCAGCGCCGACGACAGCAAGGCCCTGGCCGAGCTCATCATCCCACCGAGCCTCCGCCCGACGTTCGAAGCCCAGCACGAGGTCGACTTCGCCTACAGCGTCATGGGGTTGGGCCGGTTCAGGGTCAACGCCTTCCTCCAGCGGGGATCGGTCGCCTTCGCCATCCGCCGCGTCCGGACGACGGCTTCCACCATCGCCGAGCTCGGATTGCCCGACGTCGTGCGGCGGCTGGCGGACGAACAGCGGGGCCTCGTCCTCGTCACCGGGCCCACCGGGTCGGGCAAGACGACGACCCTCGCCGCCATGGTGGACCACATCAACCACACCCGGGCTTGCCACGTCATCACGGTGGAGGACCCGATCGAGTACCTGCACCGCGACGACATGGCGGCCGTCGACCAGCGCGAGGTCGGGTTCGACACCGACAGCTTCACGAGCGCCATGCGTGTGATCCTGCGTCAGGACCCCGACGTGATCCTGATCGGGGAGATGCGCGACCCCGAAACCGTCTACACGGGGCTGACGGCGGCCGAAACAGGCCACCTCGTGTTCTCGACCCTGCACACCACCAGCGCCACTGAGACGATCAACCGGATCGTGGACTTCTTCCCGCCACACCAGCAGGGCCAGATCCGGGTGAGCCTGGCCAGCGCCCTCAAAGGCACGGTCTGCCAACGGCTCATCCCCCGGGCCGACGCCCACGGGCGGACACCGGCGCTCGAGATCATGGTGGTGAACGGTCGGATCCAGCAGGCGATCATGGACCCGACGCAGACGTCGGACATCGACCAGATCATGAGGGAAGGCGACTACTACGGGATGCTGACCTTCGACCAGTCGCTGGCAGCGCTCATCCAGAGCGGCACGGTCACCATCCGCGAAGCCATGCAGGCTGCCTCGAACCCGCACGACCTGAAGATCATGCTCGAGCGCATGGGCCTGGTCCGTACCGGTCGAGGGTTCGCCGTCGCCGCCGGCGCCTAGTCGAGGTCGCCGCCGCTCAGAAGAGCCCGCTCCCGGCGACAACCGCCGTCAGGACAGCGACGAAGGCGGAGACGAAAGCCAGCGCCGCCGCTCCCAGGACACGCGCTGCTGCCGTGCGTCCGGCATCTCTCGACCAGCTCGGCCGCCACGTCACCACGAAGCCGAGGACGAGCACGGCGCCCCCGATGGCGGCTCCGAGCGGTTCGCTCCATCCGACGACGCTCCCCGCCGGCACCAGCGCCCAGGACACCCGGGGCCCGGCCTCGCTGCCGGTCGGCGATACGGCCAGGCTGTGGGCCAGCCCCAGCGCAGCGACGACCGCCACCGTCCCCACCACCGCTCCGGCCAGATGCGCCCAGTGGTGATCGGCAGCGGCTGCTGCCACCAGACCTGCTGTCCCCAGGCCGGCTCCTGTGGCGGGCACCAATGGGGGCAGCCGTTGGCCGTCGAGGTCGACGACCAGGCCGGCCGCCAGTGCGGCGGACAAGACGCACAAGCCGGCCACGGCCGGATGGGGGCCGACGCTGAGCGCCACCAAGGCGAAGAGCACAGCGGTGCCGGCCTCGACGAGAGGGTAGCGAGGCGAGATCGGAGCTCGACAGCTTCGGCACCTCCCTCGCAGCACGACCCACGAGAGCACGGGCACGTTGTCGAAGGCACGAACCGGCGCGTGGCAACTCGGGCAGAACGAGGGTGGCCGCACCACCGAGAGTCGTCGCGGGGTGCGGTAGACGACGACATTCAAGAAGGAACCGACGACCAGCCCGGCGACAGCGGCGATCGCCGTCACGGTCCAGCGCGCCACGGTCGGAGTCATCGTCGAGATGCGTCGCTCGCCGCACCGCCGGGGCGACCGGACGTTCGATCGCTACTCACCGTGGGCCTTGGACCCAAGGGCCGACCACGCGTCGCGACTTGTGACAGCGGTGACCGGCGCTCGGCGGGAGATCCGTGCAGTGGGCATCGGAATACCCATTTTCGCCCCTGACCAGGGGAGATGCGCAGGCGGGGGCCGTGGCGCATGGCAAGGACGACGGTAGCACCCGAGTTTCGCAACCCAGTGGTCCCTGTCAGCTTCCTCGGCCATGCCCGCACGGGCACGAGAGCCGTTCAATTCACCGCTCCGACCTGCCGATGCACTGCGTATGCCGGAGGTCGACGCGGTACGGCACGCGGCCCACGAACACCATTTGCAATACGTGGACCTCGAGCAGGTCACGGTGGACCCCAGCGCGGCCTCGGTGCTCCCCGCCGCTGTGGCCCGTCGTCACCACGTGGTTCCCATCGGGCGCCGTTTCGGCACCCCGGTCGTCGCCATGGCTGACCCCTCGGACGTCGTGGCCGTCGACACCCTCCGGGCCATGCTCGGCCGGGACTTCATCGCCGTGGTGTCCCGGCCGGAGCAGATCGAGCAGTGCCTCAACCGGGTGTACTCGGCGGGACCGCCGGTGGGCGGCGACCTCTCTCCCGAAACGGCGTCGCGAGGCGGGGTCGTGGGGGCAGCGCCGTATATCGAGCCGGAGCCCCCGGCCGCCCCAGAAGCCGCCCCGCTCCCCCCTCTCGAGCAGACCATGCCACCCGCACCGGCCCTCGACGCGTCGGTGGAGCAGGCGCCCGCGCCCGTTGTCGGCGGTCCCCGGGCGTCGGCGGCAGATGGCGGCGAAGAGACGTCCACCTCGGCGTTGCCCCCGCTGGCCCGGGTCCTCGTCGAGGGCGAGCGGGTCTCCCTGGCCGCCATGCGCGAGGTCCTCGAGGAGCGAAACCGGACTGGTCAGGCCATCAGCCGCATCCTCACGTCGCGGGGGCTCGTCAACGAGTCCGACCTCATGTGGGGAATGGCTCAGGAGATGGGTCTGGAGTTCGTCGACCTCGACGTCCGCACCATCGACTTCAACAGTGCCTACGCCCTCCCCGAGGCCACCGCTCGCCACCACAACGTGCTGCTCATCGGGTACGACGACGACGGCACGCCCATCGTCGCCGCCTCCAACCCGACCGACGTCTTCGCCATGGACGACCTGCGCACTCTGCTCGGGCGCAACTTCATCACGGTCGTCGCCACCCGCTCCCAGATCACCACGTTCATCGACAAGGCCTACAACCAGGGCGGCGACGCCGCCGAGGCGGCTCAGACGGCGGCGTCGGACTTCGACGAGGCCGACGAGGACCTGGCCGGCCTGCAGGCCGTGGTCGACGACGCTCCCATCGTCCGTTACGTGAACCTGCTCATCCTCCAGGCGCTCAACGAGCGTGCCTCCGACATCCACGTCGAGCCGACGGGCGAGAACCTTCGCATCCGCTACCGCATCGACGGAGTGCTGCACGACGTGTCCACCGGCCCCCGGGCGATCGCCGGTGCCGTGACCACCCGCCTCAAGGTCATGGCGGACATCAACATCGCCGAGCACCGCGTTCCCCAGGACGGCCGCATCTCGCTCACCGTGGGCAGCCGGCAGATCGACCTTCGCATCGCCACCCTTCCCACCATCTACGGCGAGAAGGTGGTCATGCGGGTCCTCGACAAGTCCAACGTCGTCCTCGGGTTCGAGGACCTCGGCTTCGACCAGGACCTGCTCGAGCGGTACCGCCAGGTCTTCACCAAGCCCTACGGGACCATCCTCGTCACCGGACCCACCGGGAGCGGGAAGACGACGACCTTGTACGCCACCTTGGCCGCTCTCAACTCCCCGGACAGCAACATCATCACCGTCGAGGACCCGGTCGAGCTGCGTATCAAGGGCATCAACCAGGTTCAGCTCAACTTGAAGGCGGGCCTGACCTTCGCCTCGGCGCTGCGCTCGATCCTGCGCTCCGACCCGGACATCCTCCTCGTGGGCGAGATCCGGGACAAGGAGACGGCGCTCATCTCGGTGGAGGCGGCGCTCACCGGTCACCTGGTGCTCGCCACTCTCCACACGAACAGCGCGGCCGCCACGCCGATGCGGTTGGTCGAGATGGGCCTCGAGCCATACCTGGTCACCTCCGCGCTCAGCGCGGCGGTGGCACAGCGCCTGGCTCGACGCCTGTGTGTCCACTGCCGGGAGCCGTACGAGGCCACCGAGGCCGAGATCGAGGCAGCCGGCTGGAGTGCCGAAGAGGTCTTCGCTCACGACGCCCATCCGGTGCTGTACCGGGCTGCCGGGTGCGCGGCGTGCTCCAAGACGGGATACCGAGGGCGCAAGGCGCTCCTCGAGCTGTTGGTCGTCGGCGAGGAGATCGACCGCTTGATCATCGAGGGAGGGACGGCCGATGACATCCACAAGCTGGCTGTCGAGCAAGGCATGGTGACGCTGCGCGGCAGCGGCCTACGCAAGGCGCTCGAGGGGGAGACCACCCTCGAGGAAGTGCTCCGGGTGGTGGCATGACCTCCTCCTCGGCGACCCGAAGCGAGTCGGCCCGACGCTTGGCCGACGCCCTGGTGACCGGCGGGTACGCCTCTCAGGAGGTCGTGGGCCCGCTGGTGTCTGAGGCCGTGTCCTCAGGCCGTTCCTTCACGGGACTGCTCATCTCCCGAGGCGCGGCAGCGGCGGAGGTGGTGCTCGGCATGCAGTCGCAGCTGACCCAGCTTCCCGTCGTCGACCTGCACACCCATCGCCCGGCGTCCTACGCCATGCAGGTCGCCCCGGTGGCCGTGGTGCGCGAGTTCGGCGCCATCGGATTCGAGTTGCAGGGCGACCAACTGGTCATGGCCTTCACCGATCCGCCCGACGTCGACGACCTGCGCACCTTGTCGGCGCTGGTGGGCCACGACATCGTGCCCGTGCTCGCCGACCCTCGGGCGGTGGAGCGGCTGTGGCGGGCCCAGGCTCCTTCAGCCGAGGACGCCGCCGCCGAGTTGGCGTCTCAGGTCTCGGGCCTCGGGCCGGAGACCTCCCAGCTGCGCGTCGTGCCCGGATCCGCTGCCGGCGCACAGCCGGACGCCGGTGCGGAACCGGCGCCTCTGACGCCGATGGCGCTGCCCGTCGACGGCAAGGGCGCCTCGGGTGACGACCTGCCCCTCCACATCGACGACTTGCTTCGCTACGCCGTCACGGTGGGGGCTTCGGACCTCCACCTGACCTCGGCGATGCCGGCGTGCATTCGGCTCAACGGCGCCATCCGTGCCGTGGAGGGATGTCCCAAGCTCGACAACGACGGCATCCGCAAGATGATCTTCGGGATCCTGCCCCAGAGCCTGCGCGAGCGCTTCGAGGCGGAAAAGGAACTCGACACCTCCCACTCGGTGGCCGGAGTCGGGCGGTTCCGTCTCAACGTGTTCTTCCAGCGGGGGACGGTGGCGGCCGCCTTGCGGGCCATCCCACACGACATCCCGACCTTCGAGTCGCTGCGCATCCCCGACACGATCCGGGCCTTCGCCGACCTGCGTCGCGGTCTCGTGCTCGTCACGGGTCCCACTGGTTCGGGAAAGTCGACCACCCTGGCCTCGCTGGTGGACATCATCAACCGGAGCAAGCCCCTGCACATCGTGACGGTGGAGGACCCGATCGAGTTCCTTCACAACCACAAGCGCTCGATCGTGAACCAACGGGAGATCGGGCAGGACACGTTCACCTTCTCGGAGGCGCTGCGCCGGGTGCTGCGCGAGGACCCGGACGTGATCCTGGTCGGTGAGATGCGCGACCTGGAGACCATCTCCATGGCCTTGACGGCGGCCGAGACCGGCCACCTGGTCTTCGCCACCCTCCACACCCAGGACGCGCCTCAGACCATCGACCGTATCGTCGACGTGTTCCCCACCAACCAGCAGGAGCAGGTGCGCACGATGCTCGCCGCCGCCCTCGAGGGTGTCGTCACCCAGCAGCTCATCCCCAACATGGACGGCACCGGGCGCGAGGCGTGCTGCGAGGTGATGGTGTGCACCTCGGCCATCCGCAACCTGATCCGCACCAACAAGACGCATCAGATCTATTCGCTCATGCAGACCGGTGGTCAATACGGCATGCAGACGATGGACCAGGCCCTGGCGAGGATGGTGCGCGAGCACCGGATCTCCGAGGCCGTGGCTTTCGACCGCTGTCGCAACGAGGAAGACCTCCGCAACCACCTGAACTCGTAGGAGCAGGGCAGTGGCACTCACATTCGACTACAAGGTCCGCGACCGAGGTGGCAACCTCGTCCAAGGCCAGCTCGAGGGCGACAGCTTGACCCTGGTCGTGGCCAAGCTGCGCGACATGGGCTACATGCCCATCTCGGTCACGCCCAAGTCGAAGGTGGACGTCCACAAGGAGATCACCATCCCCGGGCTGACCAACCGGGTGAAGCTGGCCGAGATCGCCGTGGCGACCCGTCAGCTGGCCACCATGGTCGACTCGGGCCTCTCGGTGGTCCGGGCACTGGCCATTCTGTCCGGTCAGGTGGAGAACAAGGAGCTGGGCCGGGTCCTGGGCGAGGTCCGCCTCGACGTGGAGCGCGGGTCGTCGCTGTCGGCGGCCTGTGCCAAGCATCCCAAGGTGTTCAGCCGCCTGTTCGTGACCATGGTGCAGGCGGGTGAGGCCGGGGGGACTCTGGAGAAGGTCCTCCTCGATCTGGCCAACACCATGGAGAAGCAGGCCATGTTGTACCGGACCATCCGGGGCGCCATGACTTATCCGGCCGTCGTGCTCTCGGTGATGGTGGTCATCTTCCTGGCCCTGCTCATCTTCATCGTGCCCACCTTCCAGAAGCTCTTCACCGAGCTCCACGCCCAGCTGCCCACCCCCACGAAGATCATCCTCGACATGTCGAAGGTCGTTCTCGGGCCCGGCGCCCTGGTCGTGCTGGCGGTCGTGATCGTGGGCGTGGTGCTGCTGCGACGGTGGATCGCCACCGAGAAGGGTCGGCTCAAGTGGGACGCCC
>JASHUM010000041.1 GCA_030040015.1 Acidimicrobiales bacterium | reverse complement strand
GGGGTGGGCCCCACCCTGGCCAAGCAGGCCATCGAGGCCACCGGCACCAACCCCGACACCCGGGTCCGTGACCTCACCGACGAGGAGGTGACCCGGCTGCGGTCCTGGATCGACGGCAACGTGAAGGTCGAGGGCGACCTGCGCCGGGACGTGGCCCAGGACATCAAGCGCAAGATGGAGATCGGCAGCTACCAGGGCGTGCGCCACCGCAAGGGCCTCCCGGTCCACGGCCAGCGGACCCACACCAACGCCCGCACCCGCAAGGGGCCGAAGAAGACCGTGGCCGGCAAGAAGAAGGTCCGGAAGCACTGATGCCCACCGCCAAGAAGTCCACCGCCGCCCGCCGCCCCAGAAAGCGCGAGCGCAAGAACGTCGCCTACGGCGTGGCCCACATCAAGAGCTCGTTCAACAACACCATCGTGTCCATCTCGGACCACGAGGGGAACGTGCTGTCGTGGGCGTCGGCAGGAAACGTCGGCTTCAAGGGGTCGCGCAAGTCCACGCCCTTCGCCGCCCAGCTGGCCGCCGAGCAGGCGGCGCATCGCGCCATGGAGCACGGCGTGCGAAAGGTGGACGTGCTCGTGCGGGGCCCGGGCTCGGGCCGGGAGACCGCCATCCGCTCCCTGGCCGCTGCCGGCATCGAGGTGGCCGGGATCAAGGACGTGACCCCTATTCCCCACAACGGCTGCCGCCCCAAGAAGCGGCGCCGGGTCTAGGGGAGCCACCATGGCGAGGTACACGGGCCCGGTGTGCCGGCTGTGCCGGCGCGAGCGCACCAAGCTGTTCTTGAAGGGCGAGCGGTGCTACTCGCTCAAGTGCCCGGTGAGCGAGGCGGTGACCGACCGCCACAGCCGCGCCTACCCTCCGGGCGAGCACGGCCGGGACCGGATGCGCCAGGGCTCGGAGTACCTGGCCCAGCTCCGGGAGAAGCAGAAGGCCAGGCGCATCTACGGCGTGCTCGAGCGCCAGTTCAGAAACGTCTATGCCGAGGCCAGCCGCCAGCCGGGCATCACCGGCGAGAACCTGCTGCGCCTTCTCGAGCTGCGCCTGGACAACGTGACGTTCCGGGCCGCCTGGGGAGCCAGCCGGGCCCAGGCCCGCCAGCTGGTGCGCCACGGCCACGTGCAGGTGAACGGCAAGCGGGTCACCATCCCGAGCTACCGGGTCCGCCAGGGGGACGTGGTCTCGATCAAGCCGTCGTCACGGGACATGTACGCAGTCCGCCGCAACCTCGACACCCTCGACCGGCAGATGCCGCTGTGGCTGGAGGCCCAGGAAAACCGCATGCAGGTCCGGGTGGCCTCGCTGCCCGAGCGCCAGCACATCGACGAACCGGTGCGCGAGTCGCTCATCGTCGAGCTCTACTCCAAGTAACCGCCGCCCCCCAACGCGCAGGAGAACGCGCCAATGCTCATCATCCAGCGACCCAACGTCGAAGCCATCGGGGAAGAGGAGGCGAACCAACAGCGGTTCGCCATCAGCCCCCTCGAGCCCGGCTTCGGGCACACGCTCGGCAATTCGCTCCGCCGGACGCTTCTGTCCTCGATCCCCGGCGCCGCCGTCACCCAGGTGCGATTCGACGACGCCCTCCACGAGTTCACCACCCTCCCGGGGGTGAAGGAGGACGTCACCGACATCATCTTGAACCTGAAGGACATCGTCCTCCGGGTCCACAGCGACGACCCCGTCACCTTGCGTTGCGACAAGCGGGGCCCGGGGGACGTGACCGCCGGCGACCTCCAGCTCACGGCCGACGTCGAGGTCCTGAACCCCGACCTGCACATCGCCAGCCTCAACGCCAAGGGCCGCTTGGCCATGGACGTCACCGTGGAGCGGGGCCGTGGATACGCCTCGGCCGAGCGCAACAAGCGGTCGAACACCATCGGGGTCATCCCGGTGGACTCGATCTTCTCCCCGGTGCGCCGGGTCGCCTTCTCCATCGAGCCGGTCCGGGTCGAGCAGTCCACGGACTTCGACCGTCTCGTGCTCGACATCGAGACGGACAGTTCGCTCTCCCCCCGCGAGGCCCTGGCCTCCGCCGGAGACACCCTGCGCTCGCTCGTGGGGCTGGTCGCCGACCTCGAGGAGGAGCCCCACGGCCTCGAGCTGGGTGAAGTGGGCACGTCCACCAGCGGGTCGCCCGACCTGGACCTGCCCATCGAGGACCTCGACCTGTCCGAGCGCCCCCGCAACTGCTTGAAGCGCGCCCAGGTCAACACGATCGGCGAGCTGGTGGAGCGCACCCCCGAGGACCTGTTGGCCATCACCAACTTCGGGCAGAAGTCGCTCGACGAGGTCATCCAGCGCCTCGACGAGCGGGGCCTGTCCCTGCGGGTGAAGGACTGAGTCGTGCGCGGCACTCCTCGTCGGGGACGGCGACTGGGCGGTGACGCCTCCCACCAGAAGGCCATGCTGGGCAACCTGGTGGCCTCGCTCGTGGCCGCCGAGTCCCTCGTGACCACCGAGGCCAAGGCCAAGGCCTTGCGCCCGGTGGCCGAGAAGTGCATCACCGCCGCCGTGAAGGGCGGGGTGCAGCGCCAGCGGCAGGTCGTCGCCCTCATCAGGGACAAGGACATGGCCCACAAGCTCTTCTCCGAGATCGGGCCCCGCTACGCGGAGCGCCCCGGGGGCTACACCCGCATCCTCAAGCTGGGCCCGCGCCAGGGCGACAGCGCGCCCATGGCGCGCATCGAGCTGGTTTGACCCTCTTCGACCCCGGTCCCGAGCCCGGCGCGGCGCCGGACGGGGGGGTCGAGGCGCTTCCCGGCGAGACGGCCCGCCTGCGGCTCGAGCTCGCCTACGACGGCGCCGGCTTCAGAGGGTTCGCCGCCCAGGACGGCCAGCGCACCGTTGCCGGCGCCCTGGGCGACGCCCTGGCCAAGGCGGCCCGGCGCCCGCTGCTGATCACGTGTGCGGGACGGACCGACGCCGGTGTGCACGCCTCCGCTCAGGTGGCCCACGTCGACGTGCCTCCGGGGACGGAGCTGGTGCGGCTGCGCAAGAGCCTCAACGCCCTGCTCGGCCCGGCCGTGGTCGTCCGCCGGGTCGAGTGGGCACCCCCCGGGTTCGACGCCCGTCGCTCGGCGCGGGCCCGCAGGTACCGCTACCTCGTCCTCGAGGCGGCCGCACCCGACCCGTCGCTCCACGGGCGGTGCTGGCACGTCCCCCATCCCCTCGACCTCCGGGCCATGGCCGCCGGCGCCGACGCCTTGGTGGGCGAGCACGACTTCCGGGCCTTCTGCCGGCGTCCCCAGGGGTCGGACGGGGACGAGCCCATCGTGCGCCGCGTCCTCGACGCCCGGTGGAGCGAGCAGCTGCCCAAGCCCGACGGCGCAGGCGGGCACGAGCGGCTGTTGCGCTTCGACGTGGTGGCGAGGTCCTTCTGCCACCAGATGGTGCGTTCCATGGTCGGGGTGCTGGTGGACGTGGGCCGGGGCCGGCGCCGGGCCGCCGACGTCGTCTCCATCCTGCGTTCCGGGGACCGGTCCCAGGCCATGACGGTGGCCCCCCCTCACGGCCTGTGCCTGGTCGGGGTGGACTACGACGAGGCCGACGGCGGCCCCTCTCCTGAGCCCACGGGCGGCTTGCCCGGGGTCGGGCCTGCCAATATCCTGGTCAACCGGCCCAAAGGCCCATGACGGTGCCCGTATCGGGCACCGGCCAGGCCCGGGCCCGCCCCCCGACGCGTCGACCAGGGATCTTCTTCGTGCGCACGTTCTCACCCAAGCCAGCCGACATCACCCGCCAGTGGCACGTGGTCGACGCCGAGGGTGTGGTCCTCGGGCGCCTGGCCACGACGGTGGCGTCGATCCTGCGCGGCAAGCACAAGCCCACCTTCGCCCCGCACGTCGACACCGGGGACCACGTGATCGTGGTGAACGCGGCCAAGGTGGTGCTCACCGCCGGGAAGGCCGACGACAAGCTGGCCTACCGCCACAGTGGCTACCCGGGCGGGTTGCGTTCGCGCTCGTACGCGGAGCTCCTCGAGCGTCAGCCCGAGGAGGTGGTCCGCCGGGCGGTGCGGGGCATGCTCCCCTCCACCCGTCTCGGGCGCGCCCAGCTGTCCAAGCTCAAGGTCTACGCCGGCCCCGATCACCCGCACGAGGCACAGCAGCCCCAGGCCCTGGTGATGCCCGACCGGGCCAAGGCGCGGGCCTGAGCCGGGTCGCAGGTCGCGCCGAGAAGAAGGAAAGGACGAACAGCGCAGTGCCCACCAGCACCGAGAAACGCCCCGCCCCCTTGAGCCAGACCACGGGCCGGCGCAAGGCCGCCGTGGCCCGGGTACGGGTGCGCCCCGGGCAGGGTGCCATCACCATCAACCGTCGCAAGCTCGAGGACTACTTCACCTCGGCCACGCACCGCATGGTCGTCACCGAGCCGCTGCGCCTGGCCAACGTGGCCGAGAGCTACGACATCGACGCCACCATCGACGGGGGTGGCGTGTCGGGCCAGGCGGGCGCCCTCCGTCTGGGTATCGCCCGCTCCATCGTGGCCGTGGACCCCGAGCTGCGCCCCACCCTCAAGAAGGCCGGCCTGCTCACTCGCGACGCCCGCGAGAAGGAGAGCAAGAAGTACGGCCTCAAGAAGGCGCGCAAGGCTCCTCAGTACTCGAAGCGGTAGAGGGCCATGGGCGTCCGTTTCGGGACGGACGGCATCCGGGGGGTGGCCAACTCCGAGCTGGGGGTGGAGGTGGTGCTGGCCCTG
This sequence comes from Acidimicrobiales bacterium, assembly GCA_030040015.1. Lineage (GTDB taxonomy): Bacteria > Actinomycetota > Acidimicrobiia > Acidimicrobiales > UBA8190 > UBA8190. Next base: position 55,839 of record JASHUM010000041.1, on the reverse strand, counting down.
GGACGGGCCGCCGCCCGGGTCCTGCCCGCCGCCTGCTTCGCCGTGGGCCGTGACACCCGGCGTTCGGGACCGCTGCTCCAGGCGGCGTTGTCGGCCGGCCTGGCCAGTGAGGGGGCCGACGTGATCGACCTCGGTGTCCTGCCCACTCCCGGGGTGGCGTGGGTGTCGGCTGAGCGGGCCATTCCCGCCGCCGTGGTCTCGGCGTCGCACAACCTCTTCACCGACAACGGCGTGAAGCTCTTCGCCGCCGGCGGGCTCAAGCTGCCCGACGCCGTGGAGGATGCCGTGGAGGAGGAGCTCCAAGGCGTCCTCGAGGGCCGGACGTTGCGGACGCGCCCGCCGACCGGCCAGGCGGTGGGCACGTTGCGCGAGGCGCCCGAGGCGCGCTCGCAGTACGTGGAGCACCTGGTGGCACAGGTGGAGCCCGGTGCCCTCGACGGACTGCACGTCGTGGTCGACTGCGCCAACGGGGCGGCGAGCGCGGTGGCACCGGAGGTGCTTCGGCGCCTCGGGGCGACGGTCGACGCCGTCGCCGATCAGCCCGACGGCTCCAACATCAACGACGGCTGTGGGTCGACCCATCCCGAGCTCCTCATGGGCCAGGTGCGCGCCGCCCGGGCCGACCTCGGTGTGGCCCTCGACGGTGACGCCGATCGGCTCGTGGCCGTGGACCACACCGGCGCCTTGGTCACCGGAGACGAGCTGTTGGTCATGTTCGCCACCGACCTGGCCCGCCGGGGCGAGCTCGCCGGCGACGCCGTAGTGGTGACGGTGATGTCGAACCTCGGTTTGCACCTGGCCATGGCCGAGCAAGGCATCGCCCTGCGCGAGACACCGGTGGGCGACCGCTACGTCCTCGAGGCGCTCGAAGCCGAGGGGCTGGCCCTGGGCGGAGAGCAGTCGGGCCACATCGTGTTCCGCCGGCGCTCGACGACCGGGGACGGGATCCTCACCGCCGTGCTGCTGCTCGACCTCGTCCGCCGCGCCGGTCGCCCGCTGGCCGAGCTCGCCGCGGCGTCGATGACCCGGCTCCCTCAGGTGCTCGTCAACGTCTCGGTGGGAGATCCCGCCGGCGCCGTGGAGTCGACGGTGGTGCGCGACGAGCTCGAGGTGGTGCGGGGCCAGCTCGGGGACCGGGGCCGGGTGGTGCTCCGGGCCAGCGGGACCGAGCCCGTGGTGCGGGTCATGGTCGAGGCTCCCGAGCACGAGCTGGCCAGCGCCGCAGCGCAGCGCCTGGCTGCCGTCGTGGCGGGATCGAGCGCCCCGCGCTCGGCGGCAGGCGGGCCGTCGTAGCCTTTCCGGCATGTGCGGCATCATCGGCGTGACCGGGGGGCGGGCCGTGACCGACGTGCTCCTCCAGGGTCTCGAGCGCCTCGAGTACCGCGGGTACGACTCGGCCGGGGTGGTGGTGCAGACCGGCACCGAGCTGTGGCGTGCCCGGGCCGCCCGGGGGACGAGCTCGCTGGCCGAGCTGCGCCGCATCGTGGACGGCGCTCCCCGTCCGTCGGCGGCGGGCATCGGGCACACCCGGTGGGCCACGCACGGGCATCCCACCGAGGCCAACGCCCATCCCCATCTCGACTGCAGCGGCCGGGTGGCCGTGGTCCACAACGGCATCATCGAGAACTACCGGGAGCTCGCCGCCAAGCTGGCCGCCGGCGGCCACGTCTTCAGCTCCGACACCGACACCGAGGTCTTCGCCCACCTGCTCGAGGACGAGCTGACCGGCGGTGCCTCCCTGGCCGAGGCGGTACGCGCCACGTTGCGCGACATTCGGGGTGCCTTCGCCGTGGCCGTGGTGTGGGCCGGCGAGCCGGGCACCCTGGTGGCGGCGCGCCGGGTGTCGCCGCTCATCGTGGGTGTCTCCGACGGTGAAGGCAGCGAGGACGGCCCCGAGGCCTACGTGGCCTCGGACATCCCCGCCATCCTGGGACGCACCCGCACGCTGTTCGCCATCGACGACGACCAGGTGGTGGAGCTCCGGCCCGGGGTCATGCGGGTCAGGACCCTGGCCGGCAAAGCCATCGAGGTCCCCCAGCTGTCGGTCGACTACGACCTCGAAGCGGCCGAGAAGGGTGGGTTCGCCGACTTCATGAGCAAGGAGATGCACGAGCAGCCCCGGGCTGTGGGCGACACGCTGCTCGGCCGGCTCCAGGGTGACGGCACCTTGCTCCTCGACGAGCTTCGCATCGGACCCGACGAGCTGCGCCAGGTCGAGCGCGTGCTCGTGGTGGCGTGCGGGTCGAGCTACCACGCCGGGCTCGTGGCCAAGCACGCCGTCGAGCACTGGGCCCGGCTCGGCTGCGAGGTCGACATCGCCTCGGAGTTCCGTTACCGCGACCCGGTGCTCGACGAACGCACCTTGGTCATCGGGGTCAGTCAGTCGGGCGAGACCATCGATACCCTGCAGGCCCTGCGCGAGGCGCGCCAATGGGGGGCCAAGGTGCTCGTGGTGGCCAACGTGGTGGATTCCTCCATGGCCCGGGAGGCCGACGGCGTGCTCTACACCCACGCCGGTCCCGAGATCGGGGTGGCCGCCACCAAGACGCATCTGGCCCAGATCGCCGCCCTCGAGGTGCTGGCGTTGTACCTGGCCCAGCTGCGCGGCGGCCTGTCGCCCGCCGACGCCCGCTTGCTCCTGGCCGATCTGGCCGGGCTGCCCGACCTCGTGCAGCAGGCGCTCGATCGCGACGCCGACGTGGCACGCGTCGCGGAGCGGTTCGCGGACGTGCGCGACTTCTTCTTCCTCGGCCGCCACGTGGGGCTTCCCGTCGCTCTCGAAGGTGCGCTCAAGCTCAAGGAGATCGCCTATGTGCGGGCCGAGGGGTATCCCGCCGGCGAGCTCAAGCACGGTCCCATCGCCCTCATCGAGCCGGGCACGGTGGTCATCGCCGTGGCCACCCGCACGCCGGTGTGGGAGAAGATGATGGCCAACGTGGCCGAGGTCCGGAGCCGGGGGGCCACCGTGGTGCTCCTGGCCAACGACGGGCATGACGAAACGGCCGAGCAGGCCGACGAGGTCCTGTGGGTGCCCGAGACGCATCCGTTGTTCGCGCCCGTGGTCGACGTGGTGCCGCTGCAGCAGTTCGCCTATCACGTGGGCAGGGGGCGGGGGCTCGACGTCGATCGCCCCCGCAACCTGGCCAAGACCGTCACCGTCGAGTGACCGGGCCGTCGTCCGGCGCCGGGGGCGCCGTTCGGGGCGTGGGGATCGACGCCGTGGACGTGGACCGGCTTCGGCACGCCCTGGAGCGACGTCCCCGCCTGGCTGAGCGGGTCTTCACCGACGACGAGCGCGCCTACGCCATGGCGGCTGCAGACCCCGGTCCCCGGTTGGCGGCCCGTTTCGCCGCCAAGGAGGCGGTGGCCAAAGCCCTCGGGGTGGGTATCGGGGCCGTGGCGTGGCGGCAGGTGGAGGTGGTGCACGACGAGCGTGGCGCGCCCGGCGTGGTCCTGGCCGGCGAGGCCGCGGCGCTGGCGGCGCGACGCGGGGTGGCGCGTTGGCACCTTTCGCTCACCCATACCGAGACCCTGGCCCTGGCGAGCGTGGTGGCCGAAGGGGAGCTCGACACCGGGGACCGACGAGCGGCGCAGTGAAGCCGGTGCTCAGCGTCGAGGAGATGCGGGCCGTGGACGCCGACGCGCTCGAGCACGTCTCCGAGGAGACGCTCGTGGAGCGGGCGGGCACGGCGGTGGCCACCGAGGCGCTGCGGCTGGCCGGTGGCGCCTACGGACGCCGGGTGACGGTGATCGCCGGCAAGGGCAACAACGGCGCCGACGGGCGGGTGGCGGCCCGTCGCCTGGCCCGGCGCGGCGCCCGGGTGGACGTGGTGGCGGCCGACGTCGCCCCCGACCGCATCGGGGTCGGGAGCGGGGTCGGGCTCGTCGTCGACGCCGCATACGGCACCGGTTTCCGGGGGGAGTACAAAGCGCCGTCGGTACCGGCCGGCGTGCTGGTGCTGGCCGTGGACACCCCTTCGGGGATCGACGGCGACACGGGAGAGGCGCACGGGGAGCCCCTGCGGGCCGACGTCACCGTCACGTTCGCCGCCTACAAGCCGGGGCTCCTCCAGGGTGACGGGCCGGCGCACGCCGGTCGGGTGGTGGTGGCCGACATCGGCCTCGACGTGTCGAGGGCGAGGACGTGGATCGTGGAGGACGACGACGTCGAAGGGCGGCTTCCCCCCCGGCAGCGCAGCGCCCACAAGTGGCAGACGGCGGTGGCGGTCGTGGCCGGCTCCCCCGGGATGACGGGAGCGGCCCGGCTGTGCGCGCTGGGTGCCTATCGGGCCGGGGCCGGCATGGTGCGCCTGGGCGTACCCGGCTCGGATCCCGACGAACTCCCCGTCCCCGAAGCGGTGGCGACCGCCCTCCCCGAGCGGGGATGGGCCGAGGCGGCGCTCGCCATGGCGGAGCGGTGCCGGGTGGTGGTGGTCGGGCCCGGCCTGGGCCGCTCGCCCGACACCGCCGAAGAGGTGCACAAGCTCCTCGCCCGCTTCCCCGGCGTGGTCGTGGTCGACGCCGACGGGCTCTTCGCCCTCGGCACCGGGGACGAGGCGCGCCGTGCCCTGACCGTTTGCTCCGGGCAGGTCGTGCTCACCCCCCACGAGGGGGAGTTCTCCCGGCTGGTGGGCTCGCCTCCGGGTGCCGACCACGTGGACGCCACCCGCCGTGCCGCCGCTCGACTGGGAGCCGTGGTCCTCCTGAAGGGTCCCACGACGGTGGTCGCCGATCCGGCCGGCGACGCCCGCCTGGTCACGAGCGGCTCACCCCGCCTGGCCACGGCGGGCACCGGAGACGTGCTGTCTGGAGTGGCGGGCGCGTTCGCAGCCCGAGGCCTGGCTCCGCTGGACGCGGCAGCGTTGGCCGCCCACGTGCACGGCGCCGCCGCTCGTCTCGGGTCCCCCGAGGGCCTGGTGGCGGGCGACCTGCCCGACCTGGTGGCGCGGTGGCTCTCGGCCCGTCGCCGTGGCTGAGGATCCGAGGGGGAACGCCGCACCGAGCCAGGGCGGTCCCCCCGGGTATCGCCCGGCGTGGGTCGAGATCGACGTGGGGGCGATACGCCACAACTGCGCCGTGCTGCACCGCCTGTGCGCGCCGAGCGCACTGTGCGTGGTGGTGAAGGCCGACGGCTACGGACACGGGGCTGAGCCCGTGGCGCGTGCCGCCCTCGACGGCGGGGCGAGCTGGTTGGCGGTGGCCCTCGTCGAAGAGGGTGCCGCACTCCGGGCGGCCGGGCTCGAGTGCCCGATCCTGGTGCTGTCCGAGCCGCCACCGTCGGCCATGGCCGACCTGGTCGCCCTTCGGCTCACGCCCACCGCGTACACCCGCGCCGGGGTGACGGCGTTGGCGCAAGCAGCCGAAGCCGCCCACACCGTGGTCGACGTGCACGTGAAGGTGGACACCGGGATGCACCGGGTCGGCGCCGATCCAGCCGACGTGCCCGAGGTGGTCGGGGCGGTGGTGGGCGCTGCCCACCTCACCTTCGCCGGACTGTGGACGCACTTCGCCGTCGCCGACGGGACGGACCGAGAGGACCGGGAGTTCACCACCGCCCAGCTGAGGCGCTTCGCCGACGTGAGCGCCACCCTGGCCGGTGCCGGGCTGCGGGCTCCGCTTCTGCACGCCGCGAACTCGGCTGGGGCCATGTGCCATCCCGAGGCGCGCCTGGACATGGTCCGGTGCGGGATCGCCGCCTACGGGCTGGCCCCCGCCGCCGGACTGGCCCCCGAGGTCGTGTCCCAGCTGCGACCGGCCATGTCGCTCCGGGCCCGGGTGTCGATGGTGCGCGGTCTCGAGACGGGCGAGCGTCCGTCCTACGGCCGGCGCCACCCCCTGCCTGAGCCCTCGGTCGTGGCCACCGTGCCCATCGGGTACGCCGACGGTGTGCCCCGCCGGGCCTTCGACACCGAGATCCCCGTGCTGGTGGGCGGCCGGCCCCGTCCCCTGGCCGGTGTCGTGACGATGGACCAGATCCTGGTCGACTGCGGGCCCGACCCGGAGGTCAGGCCGGGTGACGAAGTGGTGCTGCTGGGCACCCAAGGCGACGCCCGGATCGGCGCATGGGACTGGGCCACGCGCCTGGGCACCATCGCCTACGAGGTGGTGTGCGACATCGGGCCCCGGGTGCCGCGGGTGACCGTGGACTCGGGCAGACTTGCGGGCCGGGGGAGCGAGGGGGACGAGCGGGGATGACGAGGGCCCGGGAGGGGCGCGGCCGCCGGTGGGGGCTCATGGGGGCCGGCGCGCTCGTAACCGCCGGCGCGGCGTCGGCAGCCTGGGTGGCCCAGCACCGCCGGGTGCGCCGCGCCCTGGACGCGGCCGAGGCGAGCGCGCTGGAAGAGGGCCTCGTGGTCCCGGGCGACGTGGTGCACCACGAGGTGACGTGCCGGGACGGGGCGCGTCTGCACGTCGTGGAGCGCGGGAAGGGACCGGCGCTCGTGCTCCTGCACGGGATCCTGCTCTCGAGCGACATCTGGGTGCACCAGTTGACCGACCTGGCCGAGCGGCACCGGGTGGTGGCCATCGACCTGCGCGGTCACGGGAGGTCCACCACCGGGGAGCGTCCGACGACCATCGCCACCATGGCCGACGACGTCCGCGACGTGCTCGAAGCCCTGAAGCTGCGCCAATGCCTGTTGGTCGGCCACTCCATGGGCGGCATGGTGGCGCTGCAAGTGGCGCACGACCTGCCGCCCGAGGAGCGTCACCGCCTCCTGTGTGGTGTGGCGCTGGTGGCGAGCGCGGCGGGACCGGTGCTGAACCTCCCGGGCTCGACGGCCATGACCAAGTTGGGGGTGCCCGCCTGGTCGCAGGTGTTGCTCGCCGCCGAGCGCCTCGGTGTCTGGGCGCTTCCGGCTGAGGACCTGCGTTGGTGGCTGACCCGGCTCAGCTTCGGGCCCGAGCCGAGCCCGGCTCAGGTCCGGTTCACCGAGCAGCTCCACCACACGGTGTCGGCGTCCACCCTGGCGCAGTTGCTGCCCGACGTCGCCCTGTTCGACTTGTCCGAGGAGCTGGCCGACATCGACGTGCCCGTCCTGGTGGTGGCGGGGTCCAAGGACAAGCTCATCCCGACCCGTCACGCCCGTCGCATGGCCTCGTCCCTGCCCCGGGCCGAGCTGGTGGAGCTGGCGCGCTGCGGGCACACGCCCATGCTCGAGCGGAGGCGGGAGTTCTCCCGGCTGCTCGAGGAATTCTGCGCCAAGGTGGGCTGACGAGGCCGCCCTCGCCGGCCGGGTCCGGGGGGGCTGGCGGTACCATCGGCGAGATGCCCACCCTCGCCGAGCTCGAGCGCGAGGCGGTGCAGTGCACCCGGTGCCCGCTCTCCGAGGGCCGCACGCAGGTGGTGTTCGGTGTCGGGAACCCGAGTGCCGATCTCATGTTCGTGGGCGAGGGGCCGGGCCGGGAGGAGGACCTGCAAGGCGAGCCCTTCGTGGGACGCTCGGGGAAGCTGCTCGACACGCTCATGCGTCAGGAGATGGGCATCGACCGCACCCAGTGCTACGTCGCCAACGTGGTGCTGTGCCGGCCTCCGGGCAACCGTGACCCGTTGCCGGCCGAGATCGACGCCTGCCGGCCCTTCCTCGAGACCCGGCTCGAGCTGGTCGACCCCTATGTGGTCGTGACGCTCGGCAACTTCGCCACCCGCACCCTGCTCGACACCACCGAAGGCATCCGAAAGCTGCGGGGCAGGGCCTATCCCTTCCGCTCCGGACAGCTCGTGCCCACCTACCACCCCGCCGCGGCGTTGCGGGGCGGGGCCGAGGTGGTGGCGGAGATGCGGGCCGACTTCGTGCGGGCCAAGCGCCTTCTCGCCGAGCGCGTCTCGTGATCGCCCTCCGCAGCGCGTCCGCCCCGGACACCCGCGCCCTCGGCGCCGCGCTGGCGCGGGTCTTGCGGCCCGGGGACGTGGTCGTGCTCTGCGGTGACCTCGGTGCCGGGAAGACGACCCTGGCTCAGGGCGTGGCGGCCGGCCTGGGCGTCCGTGAGCAAGTGACCAGTCCCACCTTCGTGCTCGTGCGCCCCTATGCGTGCGCCGCGCCCGGGACACCGGCCAATCCCACCCAGGTGCGCTTCCTGCTCCACGCCGATCTGTACCGCCTCGACCACACCACCGAAGTGGCCGAGCTCGCCCTGGGGGAGATGGTGGAGGACGCCGCCGCCGCCCTCGTCGAATGGGGGGACGTGGCCGAGCCCGTGCTCGGCGCCACCATGACGGTGCAGCTGGCCGACGACGAGGCCGACGTGCACGGTCGCGTCGTGACGCTGCAGCTTCCCGACGAGCGCGGCGAGCGAGCCGAGGAGCTGCTCCGGAGATTCGACCAGCTGCGGGTGGGGGGCTGAGCTCGTCGTGCTCGTGCTCGGGGTCGAGTCCGCCACCGACGTCTCGGGTGCTGCCCTGGCCGACGAGAGCGGGGTGCTGGCCGCCGCCACTGTGGCGCGGGGCCGGCGCCACGGCGAGACCGTCGCGCCGGCCGTGCACTTCGTGTGCGAGCGCGCCGGCGTGGCGCTGGGCGACCTCGACGCCGTGGCCGTCGACGTGGGCCCGGGGCTGTTCACCGGCCTTCGGGTCGGGGTGTCGACGGCGAAGGGACTCGGCTTCGCCTTGTCCGTCCCCGTGGTGGAGGTCGGCAGCTTGGAGGCACTGGCGGTCGAGGGCGCGGCGCGCCGTGGACCGTGGAGAGTCGACGGTGCCGTGCCGGCCTTGTCGCTCGTGCCCGTGGTGGATGCCCGCAGGGGCCAGGTGTTCGCCGGGCGCTTCCGTTGCTCCGCCGCCGGAGAGGTCGAGCAAGTCGGCGAGGACCGGCTCATGGAACCTCAGGCACTGGCCCGGGAGCTCGGCGGCCTGGCCCAGGCGGGCAGTCGCGTCGTCTGCCCCGGCGACGGCGCCGTCCGCTACGCCGAGCTCGTGACCGGCGCCGGGGCGGTGGTGCTCGAGGAGGTGCGTTGGCCCGATCCTGGCGTGATTGCCCGGCTGGGGCTGTCCCGATTCCGATCCGGTGGGGGCCGGGAGGCGTCCAAGGTGACGGCGCGCTACCTGCGGCCCGCCGACGTCCGGATCAATTGGGAGACGCGCTTCGCCGCCCCCAAGGCGAGCGAGCCATGAGCCTCGACGACCTCTTCCAGGGCGCCGAGCACGGCGGCGACGTCGTGGCTGCCCTTCGCATCATGCCCATGCGACGGCGCCAGCTGCGTTCCGTGGTGCGCATCGAGGAGGAGTGCTACCCCCGGCCGTGGTCGGCGACGTTGTTCCTGTCCGAGTTGGCCCAGCGCACGTCGCGGCACTACATCGTGGCCACCCTCGGCCCCTTGGTGGTGGGCTACGCCGGGCTCATGGTGGTGGAGGACGAAGGTCACGTGACCACGCTCACCGTCGACCCGGCCTGGCAGCACCGGGGCATCGGCACGGCCATGCTCTTGGACCTGGCCCGCGCCGCGCTCGGTCTCGGCATGCACCATCTGACCTTGGAGGTGCGCGCCTCGAACGCTCCGGCGCAGGTGCTTTACCGCCGGTTCGGTTTCGCCCCTGCCGGGGTACGGCGCAATTACTACGCCGAGACGGGGGAGGACGCCATCGTGATGTGGGCGCACGACATCGACACCGACGACTACCGCCAGCGTCTCGATGGCATCGAGGCCCGGCTGCGGGCGAAGCGATGAGCGCGTCCGGGTTCCGGGCCGGCACCGTCCTCGGTGTCGAGACGTCGTGCGACGAGACGGCGGCCGCCGTCGTTCAGGAGGGCAGTCGGGTCCTGTCGTCTGTGCTCTCCAGCCAGGTGGACCTGCACGCCACGTACGGCGGAGTGGTCCCCGAGCTCGCTGGCCGGGCCCATCTCGAAGTGCTCACTCCGCTGCTCGCCGACGCCCTGGAGCGCGCCGGGGTGTCCGGGTCGCCGCCCGCGCTCGACGCCGTGGCGGCCACGATCGGGCCCGGGCTCATGGGCTCGCTGCTCGTGGGCGCGAGCGAGGCCAAGGCACTGGCCATGGCCTGGGACCTGCCCTTCGTGGGGGTGAACCATCTCGAGGGCCATCTCTTCGCTGCCCTCCTCGAGGATCCCGACGTGCCCTGGCCGCTGGTGGTCCTTCTCGTCTCGGGCGGGCACACCCTGCTCGTGTCGATGGAGGGACCCGGCCGGTACCGCCGCCTCGGTGCCACGCTCGACGACGCCGCGGGGGAGGCGTTCGACAAGGTGGCCCGGTTCCTCGGTCTCGGCTACCCGGGCGGCCCCGCCATCGAGCAGGCCGCAGCCGCCGGGGACCCCGAGGCCTTCGCCTTCCCCCGGCCCCTCCTCGACGAGGGGCTCGAGCTGTCCTTCAGTGGTCTCAAGACGGCCGTGGTGCGCGCCGTGCGCGCCCGCCCCGATGCCAGCGACGCCGACGTGGCCGCCTCCTTCCAGGCCGCCGTGGTGGACGTGCTTGTGGCCAAGGCGGTGCGCGGCGCCCGGAGCGTGGGAGCCAGAGGACTGTGCCTGGCCGGCGGGGTGGCGGCCAACGGCCCGCTGCGAGTCTCCGTGTCGTCCGCCGCCGCCGAGCTCGGCATCCCGGTCTGTCTGCCCAGCCGGGCCATGTGCACGGACAACGCCGCCATGGTGGCGGCGGCGGGGTGGTGGCAGCTCGAGCACCTCGGCCCGAGCCCCCTCGACACCCCCTGCGACCCGGCGCTGTCTCTTCCCTTCGCCGCCTGAGCGGGGCCCGGGGACGTCGGCGTGTGGGAGTCTCTGGCGCCCCGGGGCCCGGTTGCCCGTCCCGGGGCGGCCCGCTATCGTTAGCACTCGCAAGCCAAGAGTGCTAGTTCTCCCAGGAGGCCCTCCTGCCATGAATCTGCAGCCCCTCGAAGACCGGATCGTGGTCCGTCCGGGTGAGTCCGAGGAGACCACCGCGTCCGGGCTGGTCATCCCCGACACCGCCAAGGAGAAGCCCCAGCAGGGCGAGGTCCTGGCCGTGGGCCCGGGCCGCCGGGCCGAGAACACCGGCGAGCTCGTCCCCCTCGACGTGGCCGTGGGCGAGACCGTCGTCTACTCCAAGTACGGCGGCACCGAGATCACCGTCGACGGCGAAGACCTGCTGATCCTCTCCAGCCGGGACGTCCTGGCCAAGGTCAAGAGCAAGAAGTAACCCTCCGACCCGAAAGCACCTCCCATGCCCAAGATCCTCAAGTTCGACGAGCAAGCCCGGCGCGCCCTGGAGGCCGGGGTCGACAAGCTGGCCGACACGGTCAAGGTCACCCTCGGGCCCAAGGGCCGCAACGTGGTCATTGACAAGAAGTTCGGTGCCCCCACCATCACCAACGACGGCGTCACCATCGCCCGCGAAGTCGAGCTCGAGGACCACTTCGAGAACATGGGCGCGCAGCTGGTGAAGGAGGTGGCCACCAAGACCAACGACGTCGCCGGCGACGGGACCACCACCGCCACGGTGCTGGCACAGGCGCTCATCCACGAGGGTCTGCGCAACGTGGCCGCCGGCGCCGGCCCGCTCTCGCTCAAGAAGGGCATCGAACGCGGCGTCGACGCCGTGGTCGAATCGGTCAAGAAGCAGGCCAAGGACATCGACTCGAAGAACGAGATCGCCCAGGTGGCGTCCATCTCGGCCGCCGACAGCTCGATCGGCGAGGTCCTGGCCGAGGCCATCGACAAGGTGGGCAAGGACGGCACGGTCACCGTCGAGGAGTCGAACACCTTTGGACTCGAGCTCGAGTTCACCGAGGGCATGCAATTCGACAAGGGCTTCCTGTCGCCGTACTTCGTGACCGACCCCGAGCGGCAGGAAGCGGTGCTCGACGAGCCCTACGTGCTCATCGCCAACCAGAAGGTGAGCGCGGTGCACGACCTCGTCCCCGTGCTGGAGAAGGTCATGCAGACGGGCAAGCCCCTGCTCATCATCGCCGAGGACGTCGAGGGCGAAGCACTGGCCACGGTGGTCGTGAACAAGATCCGGGGCACGTTCGTCTCGGTGGCGGTGAAGGCTCCCGGGTTCGGCGAGCGGCGCAAGGCCATGCTTCAGGACATGGCCATCCTCACCGGCGGACAAGTCATCTCCGAGGAGGTGGGTCTCAAGCTCGAGAACACCACCCTCGACCTTCTCGGCCGGGCACGCCGGGCCATCGTGACCAAGGACGACACCACCTTGGTCGAGGGCGCCGGGTCCGAGGCCGACGTGAAGGGGCGTATCGCCCAGATCAAGCGCGAGATCGAGGACACCGACTCGGACTGGGACCGCGAGAAGCTCCAGGAGCGGCTGGCCAAGCTGGCCGGCGGCGTGGCCGTGGTCAAGGTGGGAGCGGCCACCGAGGTGGAGCTCAAGGAGAAGAAGCACCGCATCGAGGACGCGCTGTCCGCCACCCGGGCCGCCATCGAGGAAGGGATCGTGGCCGGCGGGGGCACGGCGCTGCTGCGCAGCCGCTCAGCGGTGGAGTCGTTGGCGGACACCCTGCAGGGCGACGAGGCCACCGGAGCGCGCATCGTGGCCGGGGCCCTGGGTGAGCCGCTGCGGTGGATCGCCATCAACGCCGGGCTCGAGGGCGCGGTCACCGTTCGCCACGTCGAAGCCGAGAGCGGTTCCACCGGGCTGAACGCCGTCAGCGGCAATCTCGAGGACCTGCTCAAGGCGGGCATCATCGACCCGGCCAAGGTCACCCGTTCCGCCCTGCAGAACGCGGCGTCGGTGGCCGGGCTCCTGCTCACCACCGAGGCCTTGGTCGCCGACAAGCCCGAGAAGAAGGAGCCGTCCGCCGCCGGCGCCGGTGGCATGGGCGGCATGGGCGGCATGGGGATGATGTGACAGGAGCCGCTTAGGCTCGGGCGTCGTGCCCGGGCGCCAGGTCATCCCCCGTCCCCTCGAGACGGCACCCGGCGGGCCGGCCCCGTGGGCGTCGCTCCCACCCGACTCTCGCCGTGCCATCGCCTTGACGCCGCTGCGCGCCGCGCTCGAGTCGCACCAGCGCGCTCTCGAGGGGGTCGAGGCGATGACCATCGGACCACTTCCCGGCGGTGGCGCGCCTGCCGCCGTGCTGGTGGCCCTGTTCGAGGAGGACGGCGAGGCTCGCGTCGTGCTCACCCGCCGGGCCGCCCACCTGCGCACGCACACCGGCGAGGTGAGCTTTCCCGGCGGCCGTCTCGATCCCCACGAGTCCTCCGACGCCGGTGCCAGACGTGAGGCGGCCGAGGAGGTGGGGCTGGATCCCGACTCGGTGGAGGTGGTCGGGACCCTGAGCCCGCTCGCCACCTTCTCCTCGGGCGCCACCATCACCCCGGTGGTGGGCTTCTTGCCGGCAAGGCCGCGGCTGGTGGCCAACCCGGCGGAGGTGGAGCACGTCTTCGACGTGTCGTTGGCCGAGCTGGCTGCGGACGGGGTGTGGCGGGAGGAGCGTTGGCACATGCCGGACCGTCCAGCGCGTCCGGTGCCCGCCGGAGACGTCGCGCCCGAGCCGGGATGGTTCTCGATGTGGTTCTTCGAGCTGCCCGACGACACCGTGTGGGGCGCCACCGCCCGGATGTTGGTGGAGCTGCTCCGCTTGGCGCTCGGCGTGTGACCAGGGCCCGCGACCTTGCCCCGGGTCCAGGGTGGGGCCGGGTAGGGTGAGGAGACCCCCTGCGGCGCCACGACGGGGCCGCCCAGGGCGCACTTCGGGCAGGAGGGCCAGTGGCTGAGATCGAGATCGGGATCTACAAGTCGGGGCGCCGGGCATACGGTTTCGACGACATCGCCATCGTCCCCAGCCGGCGGACGCGGGACCCCGAGGACGTCGACATCTCGTGGGAGATCGACGCCTTCCGCTTCGAGTTGCCTCTCATGGCCGCAGCCATGGACGGCGTGGTGAGCCCTCGCACCGCCGTCGAGATCGGGCGCCTGGGTGGTCTGGCCGCCCTCAACCTCGAAGGCCTGTGGACCCGCTACGAGGACCCGGTGCCGTTGTTCGACGAGATCGCCGAGCTCGACGACGACAAGGCCACGGCTCGGATGCAGCAGATGTACCTGGAGCCGGTGAAGCCGGAGCTGGTCACGGAGCGCATCCGGGAGGTCAAGTCGGCCGGGGTGGTGTCGTGTGCGTCGCTCACCCCGCAGCGCACGGCCGACCTGGCCCCGGCCGTGCTGGCGGGCGAGCTCGACGTGCTGGTGATCCAGGGCACCGTCGTCTCGGCCGAGCACGTCTCGAAGACCACGGAACCGCTCAACTTGAAGCGCTTCATCCGGGAGTTCGACATCCCGGTGATCGTGGGAGGATGCGCCTCCTACCAGGCCGCCCTCCACCTGATGCGCACCGGAGCCGTGGGCGTGCTCGTCGGGGTGGGCCCGGGCAACGCCTGCACCACCCGAGGCGTCCTCGGCCTCGGGGTTCCTCAGGCCACCGCCATCGCCGACGTCGCCGGCGCCCGCATGCGCCACCTGGACGAGACGGGGGTGTACGTGCACGTCATCGCCGACGGCGGGATGAGCCGGGGCGGCGACATCGCCAAGGCCATCACCTGTGGGGCTGACGCCGTGATGCTCGGCTCGCCGCTGTCCTCGGCCGAGGAGGCCCCGTGCCGGGGGTTCCACTGGGGCATGGCCACCTTCCACCCCACACTGCCCCGGGGGACCCGGGTGCGGACCACCGTCCGGGGCAGCCTCAAGGAGATCCTCCTCGGTCCGGCGCACGAGAACGACGGCCGCATGAACCTCTTCGGCGCCCTGCGCACCTCCATGGCCACGTGCGGGTACCAGTCCGTGAAGGAGTTCCAAAAGGCCGAGGTGATGGTGGCGCCCGCACTGCAGACCGAGGGAAAGGCGCTGCAGCGCTCCCAAGGTGTCGGAATGGGCCACTGACGCCCGCCACGCACCTCCCTCTCGCACTTCCCTCCTTCCCTCGCACGGAGCACCCGAGCTGACCACGCCGCTGCACCACTTCGGCGGTCTCGGCGCCTTCGAGGGCGACGAGTTCGCCGAGTCGTCTGCCGCACCCCCGGACGCGCTCGGGCCCGATGGCGACGTCGACGCAGGTGGCGGCGCCCCCGGCGCGCCGGCCCGCAGGCGTCCGCGCTGGCTCGACGACGTGCCCGCCCCCGACACCCTGCTCGAGAACCTGAACGGCCCACAGCGCAGGGCGGTCGAGCACCGCGGCTCGCCGCTGTTGGTGGTCGCCGGTGCCGGCTCGGGAAAGACCCGGGTCCTCACCCACCGGGTGGCCCATCTCATCGCCACCGGCGACGCCACGCCGTGGCAGGTGCTGGCCATCACCTTCACCAACAAGGCCGCCGACGAGATGCGCCAGCGTCTGGTGGGGTTGATCGGACCGGTGGCGGACAAGATGTGGGTGTCCACGTTCCACGCTGCCTGCGTGCGCATCCTTCGCGTCCACGCCGAGCGCCTGGGGTACCGCAAGTCGTTCACCATCTACGACGACGCCGACTCCCGGCGCCTCGTCGAGCAGGTGTCGCGCCAGCTGAACATCGACACCAAGAAGTTCCCACCCCGGGGCGTTCAGGCCGCGATCTCCGGAGCGAAGGCGGAACTGGTCGGCCCCGCTCCGTATCGGGACGCGGCTCAGAGCATCTTCGAGCGGCGCATCGGCGATGTCTACCTCGAGTACCAGCGTCGGCTCCAGGCCGCGTCGGCCATGGACTTCGACGACCTGCTCGTGAACGTCGTCCGCCTCTTGCGGGAGTTCCCCGACGTGCTCGATTCCTACCGTAAGCGCTTCACCCACGTGCTCGTCGACGAGTACCAGGACACCAACCGGGCCCAGAACGAGATCGTCCTGCTGCTCGGCGCCGAGCATGGGAACGTCACGGTGGTGGGCGACAGCGACCAGTGCCTTCCGACAGGGACTCACGTCTCGACCTCGAGGGGTCCGCGGCCCGTCGAGGAGGTCAAGGTCGGCGACGTGCTCCTCGGCGTCGCCGGCGGGAGGGGGATCCAGCCCGGGACGGTCGTGCACGCCCGGCGAGGCCGGCACACCGGGCCGCTGGTCGTGGTCGAGGCCGAGGGACGGCGGGTGGCAGCCACGCCCCACCACATGGTGCCCGCCGACCCGGCCATCGAGGCAGGCAAGCACCTCGTCTACCTCATGCGTCGAGTGGACAGGGGTTTTCGGATCGGGAGGACCAAGAGCGTTCGCGCCAACAGCGCGGGGGAGAGGGCCCCGGGGTACATCGTCCGGCTCGGCCAGGAGCACGGCGACATGCTGTGGATCCTGCGGGTGTGCGACACCGTGGCCGAGGCCGCCTTCTTCGAGGCCTGGTACTCCGCCACCTACGGCCTGCCGACGGCCTGCTTCCACGGCATCGGTCGCGACCTGGCCATGGGCGAGGACTGGCTGGCCAAGCTGTACGCCGAGCTCGACACGGGCTCAGGGGCGAAGCGCCTCATGGAGGACCTTCACCTTCACCCCGACTTCCCCCACCATCGTCCCCAGAACGGGCGGCGGCGCCAGACGATCACGCTCACCATGCACGCCGACACCCGCTCCACCAGGCGATACCACCGGATCAACTGGACCTCGAGCCGGGCGGACATCGCCGCCAAGCTCGACGCCGAGGGCTTCAGCATCCGTCCCGGAAAGCTGCCAGGCACGTTTCGCCTCGAGACGAGTCGCTCCGAGTACCGGGCCGCTGTCGCCCTGACCCGGGCCGCGGCTGCGGCCGCCGGGCTCGACATCCGCCGCCGGGCCCGGATCGGCGGGTTCACCTATGACTTCCTGCCGCTCTCGCACCTTCACCCGGGGATGAGCGTGCTCGTCCAGGATGGTGACCAGCTGCGTCGAGCCCGGGTGGACGCCGTCGCGTTCGAGACTTACGACGGGGATGTCTACGACTTCGAGGTCGAGGGCACGCACACCTACGTCGCCGAGGGCATCCTCACCCACAACTCGATCTACGGCTTTCGCCGCGCCGACATCCGCAACATCCTCGAGTTCGAGCAGGCCTTTCCCAGCGCGGCGGTGATCCCCCTCGAGCAGAACTACCGGTCGACGAAGACGATCCTCGACGCCGCCAACGCCGTCATCGCCAACAACGTCACCCGAGTTCCCAAGGAGCTGTGGACGGCGGGCGAGGCGGGTGATCGGATCCGGCGCTTCCGAGCCGAGGACGAGTACGAAGAGTCGTCCTGGGTCGCATCGGAGATCCGTCGCCTGCACGAGACCGAGCCCCTCAACCACGGCGACGTGGCGGTGTTCTTCCGTACGAACGCCCAGAGCCGGGCCCTCGAGGACGCGCTCATGCGGGCGGAGATCCCCTACAAGGTGGTGGGCGGTACCCGCTTCTACGAGCGCCGGGAGGTGAAGGACATCCTCGCCTACCTCCAGGTGCTGGCCAACCCGGCTGACGAGGTGTCGGCGCGCCGTATCGTGAACGTCCCCCGCCGCGGCGTCGGCGACACGTCGGTGGAGCGGCTGGCCGCCTGGGCACGGGCCAACGACCTGTCCTTTGCCGCCGCCCTCGCCTTCAGCGACGAGGCCGGGGTGTCGGGCAAGGCGTCGAAGGGGATCGCCGTCCTGCGCGGCCTGCTCGACGACCTGCGGGCCATGCTCGAGGCCGGTGCCGGCCCAGGGGAGCTCGTGGCCGAGGTCGCCGAGCGCACCGGGTACCTGGAGGAGCTCGAGGCCGAGGACACCGTGGAGTCCCGGGGCCGTGTCGAGAACCTGGCCGAGTTGGCCACCGGGGCGTCGCGCTTCTCCGACCTCGACGAGTTCCTGGAGTCCATCGCCCTAGTCTCCGACGCCGACGACATCGAAGGCGACGGCACCCGGGTCTCGCTCATGACCCTGCATACCGCCAAGGGCCTCGAATTCCCTGCCGTGTTCCTCGTCGGGATGGAAGACGGCGTGTTCCCGCACCTGCGGGCTCTCGACGACCCTCTGCAGCTCGAGGAGGAGCGCCGGCTGTGCTACGTGGGCATTACCCGGGCCCAGCGCTACCTCTACCTCACGCACGCCTGGAGTCGGACCACGTGGGGAATGTCGAACCACGCCATCCCGAGTCGCTTTCTCTCCGAGCTTCCCGAGGAGCTCGTGGAGGACGTGGGCCCGTCGTGGGGACGGCGTCCCGACCCGCTGCGGGACATCCCGTCGTGGGGACGGCGAGGGGGACGTTCCCGATCCAGCGGCGGCGACCCGGGCGAAGGCGGCCAGGGCGTCGACGACTGGCACGATCCTGACCCGTGGCGGGACGAGGATGCCTCCGCCCCGGGTGAGTCGCCGAGGCGCGCCGCCCCCGTCGAAGGCGCAAGGCGTCGCTCGGGTTCGGGCGGCCGGGCCCGCCCGGGCCGGCTCCCCAAGATGGCGGAGTGGAAGTTCGGCGACCCGTCCTGATCCGACGGACCTACTCGCCGAGGGGCGTCGGGAAGTACCGGTGGTGGTCCCGGCCGGTGAGCTCGTAGACCGCCGATCCCGAACGACCGTCGTCGGCCTCCACCGTCATCAGGTGCTGACCACCCCCATAGATCGGCCGGTACGGGGCGCACCACCGGCCCTCGGCTCGAAGACCGATGCGCCTCCCGCCGGCCAGCTCGAAGGACACCCTCCCGGCCAGGCCGGACACCGAGGAGCCGTCCGAGCCGTACGCCGTCGGGGCTCCCGCCGGATCGGTCCAGTGCAGGTCATGGTCGAAGCCCACCACCGGCACCGGGACGCCGCCGTCGGCCGGGGCCCAACATCCGTCGGTGAACACGGTGGCCCCGTTGGGCAGTTCCCAGTGCCAGACACCGAGCATCCCGTCGGGGAGCTGCACGGCCAGCCACATCCACATCGGGATGCGTCCGTGGTCCCGGACCCCCCACGAGTGGTCACGCTGGCCCAGCCAGGCGTCGATGCGCCCCTCCTTGTCACCGCTGGAGTAGGTGCCGTCGAAGATCCCCGACTGGATCATGTGGCTCTGGTCCCACAACAACGAACCGTCCTCGTGAAGGAGCCGGCCTCGGCGCAGGCCGTAGGCGCGGGTCCGAGCCCGGAAGCGGAGGTCGGCTTCGAAGCCCTGTCCAGGGGCGACTCGTACCCGCAGCTCCTCGTAGGGGGAGACCACTTCCACCGACACCGGACCCACGGTGCTCGTGTGAGGGTCACCGTCGGCGGGACGCTGGTGGTAGTGGAAGATCGGCTCGCCGTCGACGCGGCCCAGGACCAAGGCGTCGAGCAGGCGGCGAGCGGGATAGGTGGCCATGGCGACCACGATGACGTCGGTGTCCGGCGACGGGCCGTGGGTGACGAAGAAGTAGCTCTCTCGCCAGTGGTGATGCTCGATGCCCACCACCGACAGAGGCTCGGGGAGCTGGTGGACGAAGTACTCGTCGTGGGCGGTCAGTTGCGGCACCTGTTCAGGTTCCCAGCACGGACCCGGCGTCCACGTCCTCGACGTGGGCAGCGTGGCGCTCGGCCATGGTCAAGAACATCTCGTCCCCGCGATCCGTGCGGGCCACCGACATGGCCGCACCCACGGCCATGACCAGTCCCGAGTAGGCGTGGCGGCGGTAGTCGAGCCACAGGTCGTCGAATCCGTAGCCCACCACACCCCATGCGGTGGCGGCTTCGAGGTAGTGGCGCACCAGTGCGCGCTCGTTGGCGCGGCGGACATCCACGGCCAAGCTGGCGCCGAGGAAGTAGGCGACGTCCGCCGACCCCGGTCCCCAGGTGACGGTCTGCCAGTCGACGATGGCCACGGGTGAGCCGGGCGGGTCGAAGAGGAGGTTGTCCACGCGGAAGTCGGCGTGTTGCACGGTGGCCGGCCCGGCTCGATGGTGCAGGTAGTCACCGATGCGGGGGAAGAAGCCGTCACCAACTCGCCGGACGCGATCCGAGATCCGCTCGCCGTAGCGGTCGACGAAACCGGCGTAGAGCGCGGGGAAGACGGCGCTCAAGGTGTCGAGCACCAGGGCGTCGCGGCGGTTGAGCCACTCGAGGCGCTCGAGGGCCGGATCGGCCCAGCGGGGAGCGTGGACCTTGGCCAGTTCCTCGAGGGCCAGCGCCGCCTCGTCGACGGTGCACCCGGCCATCTGGTCGCCGACTCGGCACGGCGCCAGGTCCTCGAGCAGGAGCACGAAGCGGGCGGTGGTGGGGTCCACGTCGGCGAAGTGGCACGCCGGGATGCGGGCGGCCAGGGTTGGAGCCACCTGTTGGTAGAACCGCACCTCGACCTCGGCGGTCCGCATCGACACGCCTGTGGCCCGGCTCTGTTCGTCGGCGGCCGTGAACTTGCCCACGATGCTCGGCGGCGCGGTGTCGCCGGGTGGATCGGTCTCCAGGTGGATCCGGAAGCTGTCCCCCATCTGCCCCGTGCCCACCGGCTCGACGTTGAAGTGCGCCACCTGGGAACCACCGAGGAGCCCGGCATCGGCGAGATGGACGGTGAGCCATTCGGGACTCAGGTCCTCGGGCCGCCACACCCGGTTCGAAGCCGGCTGGTTCCGCTCGACCCCCGCCACTCCATAGCCGCTCACCAGGGCTTGGACGCTACTACCGGGGCCGCGCCGCCCCTCTGCCGTCTGGCGCCGCGTCGTGGTGGGCTGCCTACACTCGGCTGCGATGATTCGTCCCTACCGGGTGGTGGTGGCCAAGCCTGGCCTCGACGGGCACGACCGGGGGGCCAAGGTCATCGCCCGGGCGCTTCGGGACGCCGGGTTCGAGGTCATCTACACCGGGCTCCACCAGACACCCGAGCAGGTGGTCCAGGCCGTCGTTCAGGAAGACGCCGACGCCGTGGGGCTCTCGCTCCTGTCCGGGGCCCACCTCACCCTCGTCCCCAAGGTGGTCGACGGGCTGCGGGCCGAGGGATTGGACGACGTCCTCGTCGTGGTGGGCGGGATCATCCCCGACGGCGACATCCCCTCCCTCCGGGAGGCGGGCGTGGACCTGGTCTTCACCCCCGGAGCGCCACTGCCGGCCATCGTCGAGCAACTCGGCACCGAGCTCGACCGTCGGGAGGAGGCCGCCCGCCAGAGCTGAGCCAGGCGAGCTCGCCCGCACCGAACCCGCGCCTGGACACCCCCGCCAGGGATCGCGCCCGAGCAACCGCATCGAACAAGACACGCACCGCAGGAAAGAGGAGCAACCGTTGGATCTCTACGAGTACCAGGGCAAGCAGTACTTCGCCCGCTTCGGCATCCCCGTCTCCCCGGGAGGGGTGGCGGACACCGTCGACGAAGCGGTTGTGCAAGCAGAACAGGCCGGCTTTCCGGTGGTGGTCAAGGCCCAGGTGAAGGTGGGCGGGCGAGGCAAGGCAGGCGGCATCCAGCTGGCTGACGACGTCGACGCCGTGCGCCGGCATGCCCGGGCCATCCTGGGCATGGACCTGAAGGGCCACGTGGTGGGCCGGCTGTGGATCGAACGGTCGTCGGACATCGCCAAGGAGTACTACGCCAGCTTCACCCTCGACCGCAGCGCCAAGAAGTACCTGTGCATGGTGTCGGCCAAGGGTGGGGTGGAGATCGAGGAGGTGGCCGCCACCGATCCCGGTGCCATCGCCCGTCTGCACGTGGACCCGGTCGACGGGCTGTCGCCACAGGCCGCTCGAGCGTTGGTGGCGGACGCCGGACTGGACGAAGAGGCGCGCCGAGGCGCGGCCGACGTGCTGCTCGGGCTGTACCGCTGCTACACCGAGGGCGACTGCGACCTGGCTGAGATCAACCCGCTCGTTCTCACCACCGAGGGCGACGTGCACGCGCTGGACGCCAAGGTGACCCTCGACGACAACGCCGCCTTCCGCCATCCCGAGTGGGAGGAGTTCGCAGGAACCGACACGAGCGACCCCCGGGAGCGTCTGGCGAAGGAGAAGGGACTTCAGTACGTGGGTCTCGACGGCTTCGTCGGCATCATCGCCAACGGTGCCGGCCTGGCCATGAGCACCTGCGACGTGGTGGAGCAGGTGGGTGGCAAACCGGCCAACTTCCTCGACATCGGCGGAGGAGCCAACGCCGCCCAGATGGCCAACGCCCTGGAGGTGATCAACACCGACGAGAACGTCCGGTCCATCTTCATCAACATCTTCGGTGGCATCACCCGGGGCGAGGAGGTGGCCAACGGCATCGTCGAGGCAATGGGCCGGGTGGAGATCGCCTCGCCCATCGTCATCCGGCTCGACGGCACCAATGCCGACGAGGGGCGGCGCATCCTGGCCGAGCACGGCTCGGACAAGCTGGAGTCGGTGGCGACCATGATCGAAGCGGCCCGCCGGGCCACCGAGCTGGCCCAGGGAGCAGCCCGATGAGCGTCTTCGTCGACGAGAACACCAGGGTCGTGATCCAGGGCGTCAGCCCGACCAGCCAAGGCCTCTACCATGGGCTTCGCAACCGGGCCTACGGCACCAAGGTGGTGGCCGGGACCAACCCCAAGCGTGGTGGCGAGACCATCGAGGGCATCCCAGTCTTCTCCTCGGTGAGCGAGGCGGTGGCCGAGACGGGAGCCAATGCCTCGTTCATCTCGGTCCCGCCTCCCTTCGCATGCGAGGCCATCATCGAAGCGGCCGAGGCTGGCGTCCCCTTCGTGGTGTGCATCACCGAGGGCATCCCCGCCCACGACGAGGCCCGGGCCTACAACCTGCTGGTGCGCGACTTCCCCGGCACCCGCCTCCTCGGGCCCAACTGCCCGGGGGTGATCTCGGCCGGCAAGTGCAACATCGGCATCACCTCGGGCGACATCGCCCTGCCCGGCGGGCCGGTCGGGCTGGTCAGCCGGTCGGGGACGGTCTTCTACCAGGCCCTGTACGAGCTGACCCGGAAGGGTGTGGGGCAGACCACGGGGGTGGGCATCGGGGGCGACCCGGTCCCGGGGACGACGTTCACCGACGTGCTCGAAGCCTTCGAGTCGGACCCCGAGACCAAGGCGGTGACGATGATCGGCGAGATCGGCGGGTCGGCCGAGGAGCAGGCCGCCGAGTTCATCCGGGACCGGATGTCGAAGCCGGTGGTCGCCTACATCGCCGGAGTGACGGCGCCCCCGGGTCGGAAGATGGGCCACGCCGGTGCCATCATCTCCGGTTCGCAGGGCACGGCCAGAGCCAAGATGGAGGCGCTGTCGGCAGCCGGCGTCATCGTCGCTCAGAACCCCACCGAGGCGGGCGAGCGCATGGTGGAGATCGTGAAGAACCTGGCCTGATGGGCGTCGGGGTGCTCGTCTCGGGGACCGGCACGATCTTGGAGTCCCTGCTGGCCGAGGGCATTCCCATCCCCGTGGTGGTGGCCGACCGTCCGTGCCGCGCACTCGACGTGGCGGCCGCGGCCGGGGTGGACACCGAGCTGGTGGACCGCAAGGCCTTCGGCGGCTTCGGAGCGGGCTTCGACCGCGAGGGCTACACCGAGGAGCTGGTACGGGTGCTCCGGTCCCACGACGTCGGCGTGGTGGCCATGGCCGGTTTCGGCACCGTCCTCGGCCGGGCCATCCAGGACGCCTACGGCGGGCGCATCTTGAACACCCACCCGGCCCTGCTCCCGGCCTTCCCGGGATGGCACGCGGTGGAGGAGGCCCTTGCCGCCGGCGTGGAGGTCACCGGGTGCACGGTGCACATCGCCACCATCGACATGGACGCCGGTCCGATCCTGGCTCAAGAGGAGGTGGGCGTGCTCCCGGGCGATACCCCCGAGTCCCTGCACGAGCGCATCAAGGAAGTCGAACGGGTCCTCTACCCCCGCACCATCTCGGCGTTTCTCGCCTCCCTGGAGCGCGCCGGCGAGGACTAGCGGGGAGAGGCGTCCGGCGCGGTCCCGGCGCAGTAGGACGCCGGGTCGAACAGCCCGTTGTGTTTGGGGGCGAGCCCCAGGTCGAGTAGCTCGCAGTACTCGGCCTCGCCCATGACAGAAGGCGCCCCGGTCTTGAAGCTGGAAAGGAGGTTGGGGTCGCAGCTGTAGGTGGTCCACGACCAGCCGGCGTAGCCGATGTCCACCGATCCCGAGGCGTCCTGGGCGTCGATCGACTGGAGGAAGGGGAACATCGAGGTGTTGCCGCAGTCGATGTCCCCCACCTCGTCGACCACCACCGGGGTCGTGGCCGCCACCTGCATGATGGCGGTGGGATCGGTGCCGGCGCAGGCGCTCGTGACGGAGGTGCTCGCCGCGCACGCCGTCGATCCCACCGGGAAGTAGATGTGGACGCTGGCGGCCAACTCGTTGTCGGGATCGATCGACGTCCCGTTCGGGAAGTAGTAGCTCAGCCACTGGTCCATGTCGCCGGCGAAGTCAGGCCCGGCCACGAGCAGGGGAGCCGTGGAGTTGTACTCCCGGATGTCGTCGATGAGCTGGGCCATGCCCACTCCGGCGTAGCTGCTCGAGGGAGTGCCGGTCTTGAACTTGCGGGGGTTCTCCATGCTGTAGTCCGGGACGGCGCAGCCGTTGAGGGTGCATCCCCAGCCGGTGGCGTCGTCGTAGTCGACCAACCCGTTGGGAGGGTAGGGCTCGTTGAACACGTCCAGGATGACACCGCCGTCGAGGTCGAAGTAGCTGGCCACGCTCTTCCAGAACTGCACCGAGCTGCTGTCGGGGAGCGGGTTCTCGGTGGGAGGGCTCCCGGTGATGAGCTCCGAGCCAGGGGCGTTGAGCATGAGGTCGAGCTCGACGTAGATGCCGGCGTCGTTCAGGGCCTCGACGTAGCTCCCTATCTGGTACATGTAGGCGTTGACGGCCTTGTCGTAGCGGTCGCCGGCGGGAACCGGGTAGCGCTGTCCGTCCTGCGACGTCTGTGACGTGGAGGCGGGAACACCGTTCGTCCCGAGCCAGCACTGCTCGTTCAGGTTGACCCGCACCATGTTCACCCCCCACGCCCTGAGGGCGTCGATCTCGGTAGAGGCATCGAGCGGGGTCTTCGGGAAGTCGGCCGGCCGGATGGTGGTGTCGGCGAAGAACCCGGCACCGGGCTGGGCGCAGTCCTCCATGGTCCCCTCGGTGTTCACGCCCCGGAGCACCACGGGACTGCCGGCTTGGTTGACGAAGCGGTTGCCGAGGATGGTGATGGTGAGCTTGGGCTCGCTGGCCGGCGTGCTGGAGCTGCAGCCGGCGAGAGTCGTCCCGACGAGCGCGACGACGCCCACCAATTGCGCCCCACGGGGCAGCCACAGGGCGCGGCGACCACGTGTGCGCCCGGTCACCGGGTCATGATGCCTCACGTGGTGCGTCTACGCCCGGCGGGTACAGTGCCGGCGTGTCCCAGACGGGCTTCGTCCTTCCCGGTACGGACGTGTCCATCCCCCCCATGGGGGTGGGCACGTGGGCATGGGGGGACCGTGCCACCTGGGGAATGGGCGGGTACGACACGGAGCTGACCCGGGCGTCGATCGAAGAGGCGTGGCAGGCGTCCATCGACGCCGGGGTCACGCTGTTCGACACGGCCGAGGTCTACGGGGGCGGAGAGAGCGAGCGCATCATCGGCTCGCTCCTGGCCGCCGACCCGGCCCGGGCCAAGGTGGTCACCATCGCCACGAAGTTCATGCCCTTCCCGTGGAAGGTCGACGTGGGCGGCTCGCTCCTGAGGGCGGTCCGGGGGTCGCTCGAGCGCCTGGGTGTCGCTGCGGTCGACCTCTACCAGATCCACGGGCCCATCAGCTTCCGCTCTCATGGCGCCTTGGCCGAGGCGCTGGCCGAGGCGCGCCGACAAGGGTTGGTGCGGGCGGTGGGGGTGTCGAACTATTCGGCCTCAGAGGTGCGGGCCATCGCCGGCGAGCTCGACAAGCGGGGGGTGAAGCTCGCCTCCAACCAGATCGAGTTCTCGTTGCTGCGCCGCGAGCCCGAGACCAACGGACTGCTCGCCACGTGCCGGGAGCTCGGGGTGGTGCCGCTGGCCTACTCGCCCATCGGTCAGGGCAGGCTGTCGGGCAAGTACACGGCGCACAACCCCCCGCCCGGCAGGCGCAACTTCTCCGCCCATCCCATGCAGCTCGTGGACAAGGTGACCGCCGAGTTGCGGCGCATCGGGGAGAAGCACGGGGGGAAGACGCCAAGCCAGGTGGCCCTCAATTGGATCATGGCCAAGGCGGTGGTGCCGATTCCCGGAGCCAAGAGCCGGGCCCAGGCCGACCAGAACGCCGGGGCCCGGGGCTGGAGCCTCGACGCCGAGGACGTGACGGTCCTCGACGCATTGGCCTTTCCCGGACGGCGCACGCTGCAGAGCCGGTTCTGGCAACACGGCTGAGTCATCAGAGGAACGTGTAGACCGGCGGGGCCAGGTCGCTCAGCCGTTACGCAGCTCCTCCACCCTCCGGTCCATGCCGGCGAAACCGTGGGTCCGGGCCAGCTGGCCGGCCCGCTCGAGCAGCCCCGACGTTCACTTCCCGACCGCCGGTGGTGGAGATCGCCTGGCGCAGAGCGGAGAAGTGCGAGCGGCGGACCTCGTCAGCCGCCTCCGGGGAGAGGGACGAGGCAGCCTCGGTCGAGCCCACCAGGTCGGTGAAGAGGATGGTCACGTTCTCGGTGACAGCCACCCGTCCTTCTTGCCGACACGAAGGCTAGACGAGCGCCCGGCGCCGAACCCGGCCGGGGATACAGTCGCATCGTGACCACCCCTCGGGCGCTGCTCTCGGTGTACGACAAGGCGGGCCTCATCGACCTGGCGCACGGCCTCTCCGAGTTGGGCTGGGAGCTCGTCGCCAGCGGCAACACCGCGGCGGCACTGGCCGATGCCGGCATCGCCCATCGACAGGTGTCCGACGTCACCGGCGCCCCGGAGATGCTGAGTGGGAGGGTCAAGACCCTGCACCCCGCCATCCACGGCGGGATCCTGGCCGATCGCTCGGTTCCCGGCCACCTCGCCGACCTCGATCGCCAGGGCATCACGCCCATCGACCTGGTGGTGTGCAACCTCTATCCCTTCTCCACCCAGCCCTCGGTGGAGATGATCGACGTGGGCGGTCCCACCATGGTGCGAGCCGCGGCCAAGAACTTCGCCCACGTGGGCGTGGTGGTCGACCCGGCCGAGTACCAGGGCGTGCTGGACGAGCTGCGCGCCCGGGGGCGCTTGTCGGACGAGACCCGGCGGCGCCTGGCCACGGCCGCCTTCGCCCACACCGCCGCCTACGACGCCGCCGTCACGGCGTGGATGCGTGCCGGAGGCCCGGAAGCGGCTTCTGTCGCCCCCGGGCACGACGACGTCCTCCCCGAGCGCCTCGAGCTCGAGCTCGATCGGGCGGGCGGGCTGTTGCGCTACGGGGAGAACCCCCACCAGCGCGGGGCGCGCTACCGGTTGGCCGGCCGGAGCAGCTGGTGGGACGGGGTGGTCCAGCACAGCGGGACGGCGCTCTCGTACCTCAACCTGTTCGACGCCGACGCGGCGTGGCGCCTGGTGCGGGAGCTGGCCTCCGGGCCCGACCACGCCGTCGCCATCATCAAGCACGCCAACCCGTGTGGAGCGGCGATCGGGGACGACCTGGCCACGACGTACCGGTTGGCGCTCGAGTGTGATCCCGTGTCGGCCTTCGGAGGTGTCGTCGCCCTGTCCGGGCCGTGCACCGAGGACGTGGCCCGGGGGGTCGCCGACGGTCCCCAAGCCGACGTGATCCTGGCGCCGCGGTGGGAGCACGGCGCCCTGGAGGTCCTGCGGGCCCGGCGCAAGGCCACGCGCCTGCTCGAGGCGCCCCCCTACACCGGCTCCACGCTCGAGCTGCGCACCCTGGGCGGGGGGATGCTCGTCCAGGAGCCCGACCGGTTCCTCTCCACCCGGGAGGAGTGGGAGGTGCCGACCAAGGCGGTGCCCACCGACGAACAGTGGCGCGACGTGGAGCTGGCGTGGAAGGTGTGCGCCCGGACCTCCTCCAACGCCATCGTGGTGGTGAACAACGGCCAGGCCATCGGCGTGGGGGCGGGCCAGCAGAGCCGGGTCGAGGCGGCCACCATCGCCGTCACCAAGGCGGGGGAGCGGGCTCGAGGCGGGGCGGGGGCCAGCGATGCCTTCTTCCCCTTCCGCGACGGTCTCGACGTCCTGGCGCGGGCCGGGGTGGCTGTGGTCGTCCAACCGGGGGGATCGGTGCGCGACGAGGAGGTCGTCGCCGCCGCCGACGAGCAAGGCATCGCCATGGTCCTCACCGGCGAGCGCCACTTCCGCCATTGACCGCCCGCTTGCTCGACGGCGAGGTTCTGGCGGCGCGGGTGCGGGCCGAGGTGGCCGACCGGGTGGCGCGTCTGCGCGACAAGGGAGTGGTGGTAGGGCTGGGCACCATCCTGGTCGGTGACGACCCACCCAGCGCCCGCTACGTCGAGATGAAGCATCAGGACTCGGCCGAGGTCGGCATGGTCTCGGTGCACGAGCACCTTCCCGCCGACGTCGACCAGGCCACGCTCGAGGCGGTGATCGCCCGCTTCAACGCCGATCCGGCTGTCCACGCCTACCTGGTGCAGATCCCGCTCCCGGCCGGCCTGGACGAGACGGCCGCGCTCATGGCCGTGCACCCCGACAAGGACGTGGACGGTCTGCACCCGGTCAACCTGGGCCGGCTGGTGATCGGCGATCCCGGTCCCCTTCCGTGCACACCGTCCGGCATCGTCGAGCTTCTGGCCGCCAACGGCGTGGAGGTCGAGGGCCGCCACGTGGTCATCGTGGGACGGGGACTCACCATCGGCAGGCCGCTGGCCCTGCTCATGTCGCTGCGCCGGCCCAACTGCAACGCAGCGGTGACCGTCGTCCACACCGGCGTCGCCGACATCGCCGAGCACGTGCGGCGAGCCGACGTGGTGGTGGCGGCGGCCGGAAAGGCCGGGCTGATCACCGCCGACATGGTGAAGCCCGGTGCAGCCGTGGTGGGGGCGGGGACGTCGTGGGAGGGACGCAAGCTCCTCTCCGACGTCGACGACGGCGTGGCCGAGGTGGCCGGGTGGATCACGCCCAGGCTGGGCGGCGTGGGGCCCATGACGCGGGCCATGCTCCTCCGCAACGCCGTCGAGGCCGCCGAGCGTTCGATCTCACGAGGCGGCTGAGGGCGGGCTCCGGCCCGGAACCGAGAAGTGTCAGGCGCCGATGGGTAGGTCCGACTCGTCGCCGACGCAGATACGCCGCCCGGTGATGCTGGGAGACGCGATGGCGACCCAGTGCAGGCGCTCGCCGCCCACCCAAGGGGGCAGCTGCTGGCTGCGCATCTTCTCCGACCAGGTGTCGATCCCGTCGGTGATGTCGCGTCCCACACCGTGCACCACCACGCTCCATCCCCGGTGGCGCTCCTCGTCGATGGCGTCCACCTCGAACGCCACCCGGCCCATCGTCGCCCAGTCGAGCTTGATGCCGGGATCGGTGCGCAGGGCGACCGTGTGGCCGTCGAGCACGTAGTTGACCGGGAACACCCGGGGGACACCGTCGTGGACGACGACGAGGCGGCCCACCGAGCGACTCGAGAGCAGTGCCAGGCACTCCTCTTCGGGGATCTCCTTCAGCGTGCGCACCCACGGTGTCGAGGAAGCCCCGGTGTCTTCGGTGCACTCTTCTGCAACCGGTCGCGGCCCGTGGACCACGAGCACCGGACAGGGGGCGTGCACGGCCAGGTACTGGCTCACCGAGCCGAGAAACAGCCCCGTCGCTCGACCATGTCCACGCGTGCCCACCACCAACAGCTCTGCGTGACGCGCCGCATCCATGAGCACCGACGCCGCCGGTCCGTACTCGGCGCGGCGGACGACGGAGACGGTCTCGTCGGCCTCCACGTCGGTCAGCGCCTGGTCGAGCACGTCCTTGGCCCACAGCTCCATCTCGCCTGCGGGAGCGGGGACGGCGAAGGACGCGGCTGCCATCTCGTACGGGAACTGCCAGGCATGGACGACCTGCAGGGAGGCGTGGCGAAGCCGCGCCTCCTCGAGGGCCCAGGCCAGCGCCCGCTTCGATGCCTCGGATCCGTCCACTCCCACCACGACACGGGCGCCGCCCGTGGATCTGTGGGAGCCGTTGCCTTCTGCATCGCTCTTCGCCATCACCGTCTCCTTCCCCCGACCCGGTCATGGTGCCGCGCAGGGCCCCGTCGGCGGCAGGGACTTTGGTCAGTAGGATTCCTTGCCCATGGCCCGGATCGTCGACCTCCTGGCGAAGGGACCGACGTACTCGTTCGAGTTCTTCCCTCCCAAGAACGAGACGGAGCGGGCCACCCTGGTCCGCACGCTTCGGGACCTGGAGCCCTTCGCCCCCTCCTTCGTCTCGGTGACCTACCGGGGCGGGCGGGAGTCCCGCCAGCCCACCTACGACCTGGTGACGGGGATCCTGCGCACCACCACCATCACGCCCATGGCCCACCTGGTGTGCGTGGCCCATTCCCGCCTGGAGCTGGCCGAGATCCTGGTTGCCTTGCGCCGGGGTGGCATCGAGAACCTCATGGCTCTGGGCGGCGACCAGCCCGCCGACCCCTTGGCCGGCCCGGGCGAGCTCGCCCACGCCGTGGAGCTCGTCGAGCTGGCCCGGGCCATCGGCGGGTTCTCCATCGGTGTGGCCGCTCATCCGGCCGGACACCCCATGTCCCCCGACCTCACGAGCGACCGCCGGTTCCTGGCCGAGAAGCTCGAGCTGGCCGACTTCGGCGTGACCCAATTCTTCTTCGACTCCCGGGAGTACCTGGCGCTGGTCGAGGACCTCCACGCCCTGGGCATGACCAAGCCCGTGCTCCCCGGGATCATGCCGGTGGTCAACATGCGTTCCATCCCCCGCATGGCCGAGATGGGTGCCGCCGTCCCGTCCTGGGCGGTGTCGCGCCTGGAGTCGGCCGAACGCGCCGGAGGGGAGGAGGCGGTGCGCCGCGAGGGCATCGAGATGGCCTGCGAGCTGTGCCGGGGACTCCTCGACGTCGGCGCCCCGGGGCTGCACTTCTACACGCTCAACCGCTCGACGGCGACCCGGGAGATCTACAGCTCGCTCGGGCTCGCCGGGGCCGGGGACCCGGCCTCGGACGCCGAAGGGATGGCCGGGGCAGCCCAGTAGGCTCGCCGTCATGGCCGAGCGCATCACCGTCGCCACCGACGGCACCCTGCAGGTTCCCGACGAGCCGATCCTCCCCTACATCGAGGGCGACGGCACGGGGGTCGACATCTGGCCCGCCTCGCAGACGGTGTTCGACGCTGCCGTCGCCAAGCACGGGCGGCGCATCGTCTGGAAGGAAGTGCTCGCCGGTGAGAAGGCCTTCAACGAGACCGGCGACTGGCTACCCGAGGAGACGGTCGAGGCGTTCCGTGAGCACATCATCGGGATCAAGGGACCGCTGACCACACCGGTGGGCGGCGGCATCCGCTCCTTGAACGTGGCCCTGCGTCAGATCCTCGACCTCTACGTGTGCCTGCGCCCGGTCCGGTGGTTCACCGGGGTCCCCTCGCCCGTGCGCCACCCCGAAAAGGTGGACATGGTCATCTTCCGGGAGAACACCGAGGACGTCTACGCCGGGCTGGAGGTGCAGGCCGGCACCGAGGAGGCGTCGCGCCTCGCCGCCTTCCTCCGCGACGACCTGGGGTGGACGATCAAGCCGAACTCGGGCATCGGTATCAAGCCGGTGTCGGAGTCGGGCTCCAAGCGGCTCATCCGGGCCGCCCTCGAGTACGCGCTGCGGCACGGGCGCCGCAGTGTCACCCTGGTGCACAAGGGCAACATCCAGAAGTTCACCGAGGGCGCCTTCCGCGCCTGGGGGTACGAGCTGGTGCGCGACGAGTTCTCCGACGTGGCAGTGGGATGGGACGACTGCGGCGGCAACCCGGGCGACAAGTTGCTCGTCAAGGACGCCATCGCCGACATCACCTTGCAGCAGGTCCTCACTCGTCCCGAGGACTTCGACGTCATCGCCACCACCAACCTGAACGGCGACTACCTGTCCGATGCGCTGGCGGCCCAGGTGGGAGGGATCGGCATCGCCCCGGGCGGCAACATCAACTACGTCACGGGTCACGGCGTGTTCGAGGCCACCCACGGCACCGCCCCCAAGTACGCCGGGCAGGACAAGGTGAACCCGGGCTCGGTGATCCTCTCGGGCGTGCTCATGTTCGAGCACCTGGGGTGGACCGACGTCGCCGCCGACATCGTCAAGGCGCTCGAGGCCACCATCGCCGAGCACATCGTCACGTACGACTTCGCCCGGCTCACCGAGGGAGCGACGGAAGTGAAGACCTCGGAGTTCGCCGCCGCCATCGTCGAGCGCCTCTGACCCGGACCGGCCGTCTGGCCGGGTCCAGGTGCCACCGGTAGCCTCCCGGCATGGCCAGCAAGAGTCCCGTCCACGTCACCGTCACCGGCGCTGCCGGGCAGATCGGCTACTCGCTGCTGTTCCGCATCGCCTCGGGCCAACTGCTCGGGCCCGACCAGCCCGTCGTGCTCCGTCTCCTCGAGATCGAGCCGGCCCTGGGGGCGCTCCAGGGTGTGGTCATGGAGCTCGACGACTGCGCCTTTCCCCTCCTGGCCGGGGTCGAGGCCACCTCGGACCTGAAGACCGCATTCGACGGCACCTCGTGGGCTCTGCTCGTCGGCTCGGTGCCCCGAAAAGCGGGGATGGAGCGCAACGACCTGCTCAAGGTCAACGGCGGCATCTTCGGACCTCAAGGCGAGGCGGTCGCCTCCCACGGGGCTTCGGACGTCCGGGTGCTGGTGGTTGGCAACCCGTGCAACACCAATTGCCTCATCGCCCGCTCCCATGCCCGTGACGTCCCCGACGATCGGTTCTTCGCCATGACCCGCCTGGACCAGAACCGGGCTCGGAGCCTCTTGGCCAAGCGGGCCGGCGTGCCTGTCACGTCCGTCTCCAAGCTGGCCATCTGGGGCAACCACTCTTCCACCCAGTACCCCGACTTCGAGAACGCCACGGTGGGCGACGAGGCCGCCGTCGACGCCGTCGACGACCTGGGCTGGCTCCGGGGCGAGTTCATCACCACCGTCCAGCAGCGGGGCGCGGCGATCATCGAGGCACGAGGTGCCTCCTCGGCGGCCTCGGCCGCCAACGCCGTGATCGACTCGGTGCACAGCATCCTCGAGCCCACCCGGGCCGACGACGTGGTGTCCCTGGCGGTGGTCTCCCACGGGCAGTACGGAGTCCCGGAGGGGCTCGTGTTCGGCTACCCGGTGCGCAGCTCGGCGGGCGGGTGGCAGGTGGCCGAGGGGTTCGCCCACAGCGACTTCGCCGCGGAGCGATTGCGGATCACCACCGAGGAGCTCGAGGCCGAGCGCGCCGCAGTGGCGGGTCTCCTCGGCTGAGGCTCACCCCGGCGGCCGCAGGGCCGCCGGTTCACCTCGGATGGTCGACTAGAGCGCGGCGGGCTGGGGGACGTCGATCCCCACGCGGTGGAGGAAGGCCAGCTTGGCCGACAGTGCCCCTCGCCAGGCATCGAGGTCTGCCTCGAAGTGGGCTCGATCCCCGTCCTCGTAGGCGTGCTCGAGCTCGTCGAACGCGGCGTCCTCGGCGTCGAGGAGCTCGCGGTAGCGACGGAGAGCCTGGTCGTCCAGGACACCGGGCAGCGTCACGGCACCTCCCCCTTCCGGCACCCGCCTCCGGGTGCCTGTCCCATCGAGCCTACTCCCGAGGCCCCGGAAGCGCCCTGGCCGGCGTCGCCCCAGCTCAGTTGCCGGCGCTCTTCACCGCCACGTCGTCGGCCGGTGCCGGCGCCCGGCGGCGCAGGATCCTGCGGCCCAGCCGGGCCACGGGATCGTAGGAGGAGTCGACCACGCGCTCCTTCAGGGGGATGATCCCGTTGTCGGTGATGTGTATGAGCTCGGGGCACACCTCGGTGCAGCACTTGGTGATGTTGCAGTAGCCGATTCCCATGTCCCGGTGGATGAGCTGGCGGCGGTCGAGGGTGTCGAGGGGGTGGGCCTCCAGCTCCATCAGGCGGATGAAGAAGCGGGGTCCGGCGAAGGCCCGCTTGTTCTCCTCGTGGTCGCGGATCACGTGACAGACGTCCTGGCACATGAAGCACTCGATGCACTTGCGAAACTCCTGGCCCCGCTCGATGTCGACCTGCATCATGCGATGGGTCCCGTCCGGCCCGGCCGGCTCCGGGGTGAAGGCCGGGATGCGCTTGGCCACCTCGAAGTTGAACGAGACGTCGGTCACCAGGTCCCGGATCACGGGGAAGGTCCGCATGGGAGCGACGAGCACCGGCTCTTCGGGGGGGAGCGAGTCCATGCGGGTCATGCACATGAGCCGGGGGATGCCGTTGATCTCGGCCGAGCACGACCCGCACCTCCCCGCCTTGCAGTTCCATCGGCAGGCCAGGTCGGGGGCGGGGCCGGCCTGGATGCGGTGGATGACGTCGAGGACGACCTCTCCCTCGACGGCCGGCATGGTGTAGTCGGTGAAGGCGCCACCCCCGGGATCGCCCCGCCACACGCGCATGGTGACCTCGGCCATCAGCTGGGTTCCTCCTCGAGAAGCTTCTGGAGCTCGGCGGGCATGGCCGCAATGGGCGCCGGGGTGATCGTGAAGGCGCCTCCGGCCCCCAGGCGCTGCACGAAGTTGACCTTGCCCAGCTCGGCGTCGGCCTTGGGATAGTCGTCGCGGGTCTGCCCTCCCCGGCTCTCCCTGCGCTCGAGCGCGCCCTTGGCTGCCAGCCGGGACACGGTCAGCATGGCGGGCAGGTCGGTGGCGAGGTTCCATCCCGGGTTGTAGGCGCGACCGCCCGGCACCGAGACGCGCCTGGCGCGTTCGTCGAGCTTGTCCAGCTCGTCGAGGGCTTGGACGAGCTCGGACTCGGTGCGGATGATGCCCACGAGCTCCTGCATGGTGCGCTGCAGGTCCTGGTGCACCTGGTACGGGTTGTCCCCGTCCTGGCGGTCGAAGGGCGCCTCGGCCTCGGCGATGGCCCGCTCGACTTCGGAGACGAGCGGTGACGGGGTCCCGGTGCGCCCCTCGGCGAAGTCGGACGCGGCCATGCCGGCTCGGCGCCCGAACACGAGCAGGTCGGACAGCGAGTTGCCTCCCAAGCGGTTGGCCCCGTGCAGGCCTGCGGCGACCTCGCCGGCGGCGAACAGCCCGGGGACGGTGGTGGCTTCCGTGTCGGCGTCCACCCGGACGCCGCCCATGATGTAGTGACAGGTGGGCCCCACCTCCATGGGCTCGACGGTGATGTCCACTCCGGCCAGCTCCATGAACTGGTGGTACATGGAGGGCAGGCGGCGTCGGATGTAGTCGGCGGTGCGGCGCGAGGCGATGTCGAGGTACACCCCGCCGTGAGGCCCGCCCCGGCCCGCCTTCACCTCGGTGTTGATCGACCGGGCCACCTCGTCACGGGGCAGCAGCTCGGGGGGCCGGCGGTTGTCGATGTGGTCGTCGTACCACCGGTCCGCCTCTTCCTCGGTGTCGGCCGTCTCGGCGGCGAACATGGCCGGGATGTAGTCGAACATGAACCGCCGTCCCTCGGAGTTGCGCAGCACGCCACCGTCACCGCGGACACCTTCGGTGACGAGGACCCCGCGTACCGACAGCGGCCAGACCATGCCGGTGGGGTGGAACTGGATGAACTCCATGTCGATCAGGTCCGCCCCGGCCCACAGGGCCATGGCATGGCCGTCGCCGGTGGACTCCCACGAGTTCGACGTGTACAGCCACGCCTTGCCCACGCTCCCGGTGGCGAGGATGACGGCCTTGGCGTTGAAGGTCACGTAGTCACCCGTGGCCCGCCAGTAGCCGAGCGCCCCGCTCACCCGGCCCTCGGCGTCCTTCAGCAAGCGCAGCACCTTGCACTCCATGAACACCTCGACGTCGAGGGACACGGCGCGCTGCTGCAGGGTGCGGATGAGCTCCAGCCCGGTACGGTCACCCACGTGGGCCAGGCGGGC
This sequence comes from Acidimicrobiales bacterium, assembly GCA_030040015.1. GTDB lineage: Bacteria > Actinomycetota > Acidimicrobiia > Acidimicrobiales > UBA8190 > UBA8190. Next base: position 20,180 of record JASHUM010000041.1, on the reverse strand, counting down.
GTAGCGGTGGCCGCCGAAGTCGCGCTGCAGGATGCGCCCGTCGTCGGTGCGGTCGAACAGGGCTCCCCACCGCTCGAGCTCGTAGATGCGATCGGGCGCTTCCTGAGCGTGGACCTGGGCCATTCGCCAGTTGTTGAGCAGCTTGCCGCCGCGCATGGTGTCACGGAAGTGCACCTGCCAGTTGTCCTCGGGCCACACGTTGCCCATGGCCGCCGCCGCCCCTCCTTCGGCCATGACGGTGTGGGCCTTGCCCAGGAGCGACTTGCACACCAGGGCGGTGCGCAGCCCCCGCTCCTTGGCCTCGACGGCGGCTCGCAGGCCGGCCCCGCCGGCACCGATCACGACGACGTCGAAGTCGTGCGTCTGGTAATCGGGCATCTCGTCGCTCCGGATCAGAACAGCTTGGGGTCGGAGATGACGCCGCTCGCCACGAGGCGCACGTAGAGATCGGCGAAGGCGACCCAGAACAAGCTGGCCCAGGCGATCTCCATGTGCCGCTGGTTGAGCGGGCTCACGATCTTCCACAGCCGGTAGCGGATGGGATGCTTCGAGAACCGGTCGACGCTCCCGCCGCAGAAGTGCCGGCAGAAGTGGCACGAGCCTGAATACAGCCACAACAGCGCGGCGTTGACGACGAGCACGAGGGTGCCCACGCTCACCCCGATGCCACCGTCACCGGGGAGGCGGAAGGCCATGATGGCGTCGATGGTGAGGATGACGTTGAAGATGAGCGCCCCGAACCAGAAGTAGCGGTGGAAGTTCTGCAGGACCAGCGGGAACCTGGTCTCTCCGGTGTAGAGCGTGTGCCCGTCGGCCACCCCGCACGCCGGCGGCGCCTGCCAGAATCCCCGGTAGTAGGCCTTGCGGTAGTAGTAGCAGGTGAGGCGGAACCCGGCCGGCACCGCTGCCGCCAGGATGGCGGGCGACCACATCCACCAGTGGATGACCAGGAACGTGCCGTGGGCGCCCGGCACGCAGCTGCCCACGATGCACGGGGAGTAGAAGGGCGAGATGAGGTCGCGGTGCTGGGAGGCGCCCACGAAGTAGTAGGCGTTCTGGAAGATGGCCCACATGAGGTAGGTCACGATCACGGTGAGGAACGCCACCGTGGCCGCGGGGAAGTGCCACCAGGGGTCTCGGCGCAAGGTGCGAACGTCGGGACCGCCGCGCACCCCGCCGAGCGAGACGGGGACCGGCTTCACGTCCTCCAGGGTGCTCACGCCTGTCTCTCCTCCTGTCCTGTGGCGCGGCGTGGCCCACCCCTCCACGTGCACCGGGCCGGCCTCCGCACCCGGGCTCCCCACACCAGGTCCATCACGGGCAGGCCACCGACGGCCTCATCTTTCCACTGCGTGCTGCTCGTGGCGAACCTCTGGTCGCCGGCACGGCCTCCGAGCGCCCGACCTAGGCTCGCCGCCATGAGCACCTTGTTTCCCCCCGACCCTCCTCCGGGCCTGCCCGGCACCCTCGGGGAGCTGCGGGCATCGGGCTGGGAGTCCGTCCCGGTGCGCGAGGAGATCCGTCGCAACGCCGTGTCCCGGATCGCCGACGGGCAGCCGCTCGTGGAGGGGGTCCTGGGCTTCGACGACACCGTCCTGCCCCAGCTCGAGAACGCGCTTCTGGCCGGGCACGACATCATCCTCCTGGGCGAGCGGGGCCAGGCCAAGACGCGGATCCTGCGCTCGCTCGTGTCGCTGCTCGACGAGTGGATACCGGTGGTGCGGGGATCGGAGATCCGCGACGACCCGTACAACCCGGTGTCGCGCCGGGCCAGGGACCTGGTGGCAGAGGAAGGCGACGCCACCGAGGTGGAGTGGGTGCACCGCACGACACGGTTCTCGGAGAAGCTGGCCACCCCCGACACCTCCATCGCCGATCTGATCGGAGAGGTCGACCCCATCAAGGTGGCCGAAGGGCGGTACCTGTCCGACGAGCTGACGCTGCACTACGGGCTGGTGCCCAGGGCCAACCGGGGCATCTTCGCCGTGAACGAGCTCCCCGACCTGGCCGAGCGCATCCAAGTGGGGCTGCTCAACGTGCTCGAGGAGCGCGACGTGCAGATTCGGGGGTTCACCGTCCGGATTCCCCTTGACATCCTGCTGGTGGCCACGGCCAACCCGGAGGACTACACCAACCGGGGACGCATCATCACTCCCTTGAAGGACCGCTTCGGCGCCCAGATCCGCACCCACTATCCGCCCGACACCGACGTCGAGCTGGCCATCGTGGCGCAAGAAGCCCACACCCCAGGTGTCGACGGCTCCGGACCGCGCCTCGAGGTGCCCGACTTCATGGCCGAGGTGGTGGCGGAGATGTCGCAGCTCGCCCGCCAGAGCCCGCACGTCAACCAGCGCTCGGGAGTGTCGGTGCGGCTGTCGATCTCCAACTACGAGACGCTCGCCGCCAATGCGGTGCGCCGGGCGCTCCGGCTCCACGAGCACGAGGCGGTCCCGAGGGTGAGCGACCTGGCTGCCATCGTCACGTCCACGCAGGGCAAGATCGAGATCGAGGCCCTCGAAGAGGGACGCGAGGAGCGCATCCTCCAGGGGCTGGTGTCGGCGGCCGTGCTGGCGGTGTTCCGCCGGCGCGTCCCCTCCGAGCACCTGGGCCCGGTGGTGGCCGCCTTCGACGAGTCTCGTGTCGTCCACGCCGGCGACGACCTGCCCTCCTCGGCCTACGCCGAGCTGTTGGCCCAGATCCCGGTGCTCGAGACGCCGGTGCTCGCCCTGGCCGTCGGAGAGTCGCCCGGGGAGATGGCCAGCGCGGCGGAGTTCGTGCTCGAGGGCCTGCACCTCACCAAGCGGCTCAACAAGGAGGCGGCCGGCGCCAGGGCCACCTACCGGGGACGAGGATGACGCGCCGCTGGGCCTATCGCCGCTGGGACGGCACCCAGACAAGCAGTGTCGACGAGATCGACGACCTCTTCTCCGACCTGGCCGACGACCTGCTGTACCACGGCGACCCGGACGCCGCCCTGCGCCGGTTGCTCAATTCCGGCTTCCGGCGACCCGACGGCGAACGGGTCCAGGGACTGCGCGAGCTCATGGAGCGACTGCGCCGGCGCCGGCAGGAGGAGCTCGAGAGCGGGGACCTGGGAGGCGCCTTCCACGAGATCGCCCAGGAGCTGGACGAGGTCGTGGGCGAGGAGCGCCGCGGGCTCCAGGACCTGGCCGACGAAGCCCGGGAGTCCGGTGACGAGCGGCGCCGACAGGTCACCGACGAGGTGGTGACCGAGCGCCGGCTCCAGCTCGACTTGCTGCCCGAGGACCTGGCCTCCAAGGTGCGGGGATTGCAGCACTACGAGTTCACGTCATCGGCGGCCCGTCAGCACTTCGAGGAGCTGATGGAGCGGTTGCGCCAGGAGGTGGCGCGCAGCTGGTTCGACCAGATGGCCGACTCCATGGCCAATCCCGATCCGGAGCAGCTCGAACGGGCCCGGCAGATGCTCGACGCACTGAACCGCATGATCGAACAGCGCGAGCGCGGCGAGGAGCTCGACCCCAGCTTCGAGCAGTTCATGGAGACCTTCGGTGACTTCTTCCCGGGCAACCCGCAGTCGCTCGACGAGCTGCTCGAGCAGTTCGCCGCCCAGATGGCCGCCGTGCAGGCGGCGTTGGACTCGCTCACCCCCGAGCAGCGCGCCCAGCTTCAGGCCCTGGCCGACCAGCTGTTCGAGGACATGGACCTGCGCTGGCAGGTGGAGCGTTTGGCCGACAACCTGCGCCGCGCCGTTCCCGACGCCGGCTGGGGCCGGCGCTATCGCTTCACCGGCTCGGACCCCATGGGACTGGCCGACGCGGCAGCGGCGGCACGCCGTCTCGGCGAGATGGACCAGCTCGAGCAGTTCCTCCGTTCTGCCACCTCGCCCGGGGCGTTGGCCGAGGTCGACATGGAGCAGGTGGAGAAGTACCTGGGGGAGGAGGGCGCCCGCTCGCTCGATCGCCTGGCCCGCCTGGCCAAGGAGCTCGAGGAGGCCGGTCTCATCGAGCAGCGCGAGGGGCGCTACGAGCTCACCGCCCGGGGCATCCGGCGCATCGGCCAGCGCGCCCTGGCCGATCTCTTCTCGAAGCTGGCCAAGGACCGCCTGGGAGGGCATCGCCAGCACCGGGTGGGCACCGGTCACGAGCCCGAGGGTCAGACCAAGCCCTACGAGTTCGGCGACCCCTTCGCCCTCGACATCCAGCGCACCGTGCACAACGCCGTGCGCCGCGGCGGGACGGGCACCCCGGTGGTGCTCGCGCCCGAGGACTTCGAGATCTCGCGGACCGAGCATCTGACTCGCTCCTCGACCGTGCTCATGGTCGACCTGTCGCTGTCGATGCCCATGCGCGACAACTTCCTGGCCGCCAAGAAGGTGGCCATCGCACTGCACACGCTCATCTCCTCCCAGTTCCCCCGGGACTTCCTCGGCCTGGTCGGGTTCTCCGAGGTGGCGAGGGAGATCAAGCCCGAGGAGCTGCCCGAGGTGTCGTGGGACTTCGTCTATGGCACCAACATGCAGCACGGCTTGATGCTGTCCCGGCGCATGCTCGCTCATCGCCCCGGTTCCAAGCAGATCATCATGATCACCGACGGCGAGCCCACGGCCCATCTCGTCCCGAGCGGGGACAGCTACGACGTGTTCTTCAACTATCCGCCCGTCCCCGAGACGGTGCGCGCCACCTTGGGAGAGGTGGTGCGCTGCACCCGGGCCGGCATCACCATCAACACGTTCATGCTCGACGCCAACCGATCACTGCAGGGTTTCGTGGAGCAGATGACCAAGGTCAATCGGGGCCGGGCCTTCTTCACCACCCCCGAGAGCCTGGGGGACTACGTGCTCGTCGACTTCCTCGAGCACCGCCGGACGTGGCACACGTCGGGTCGCCGAGGCGCCTGAGCCCAACCGTAGCCGCCCGTCCCCGTTTTCAGGTCGTGTGACGAATTGTTCACTCTTCGTGGCGTGGGCGCCGATTTCCCCTTGCGGGGCCGGGAGCCGTGGGTGATGATGACACGATTGTAGTTACAGATATGCCACTAGCTGGCGAGGGGAGGCGTACCCGGTGGACGCAGTTTCACTGCTGTACGGCCGTCAGGAACGGGATTGGCAATCACGGGCCAACTGCATGGGGGTCGACCCCGACCTCTTCTTCCCGGAGCGTGGAGCCTCCACCCGGGAAGCCAAGGAGGTGTGCCGGGGCTGCGTCGTGCGTGAGGACTGCCTCGAGTACGCCTTGGCCAACGGGGAGAAGTTCGGCATCTGGGGCGGCCTGTCGGAGCGTGAGCGCCGCCGGCTGCGTCGGGCCCGGGCTATGAGCCGCCGGGCCGCAGCCGTCTCGGCTTCCTAAGGCCCCATTCGGCCCAGGCGGGCCTCCACGGTCCGCTCCAGGTCCAGGTCGAGGCGGTCGCGGCGCTCGGAGGGCACCTCCTCGACGACGCTGCGAGGGGCGAGTCCGACCAGCTCGGCACGACGGATGGCGCTGTGCATCGACTTCGCTGCTTGCTCCACGAGGTCGTAGGCCGCCGCCGGGCCGAGGCGCCAGGGGTCGGTCAAGTTGCACGACACCTGGGTGCCACCCGCCATCTTCATGCCCAGGGCGCGGAGCTTCGGACCGCGCACGGCGGCCGCCACCGACCGTGCCACCTGCGGATCGGGCGTGTCGAGCCACAGGTTGTAGGCGACGAGGGCGGGGCGGGCGCCGACCGCGCAGGCGCCGGCGGTCGGATGCGGGTGAGGCGGGCCGTGATCGGGGACGAGGTCGACGAAGGCGCCCCGCCGGAGCTCGGGAAGCGTGCGTTCCGGCCCGTAGAGGAAACAGGGGAGCTCGAGGGTCTCGCCCGCCCACCGGGCGAAGCGGTCCCGGGCGCCGATGGCTTCGGTCAGGTCGCCTCCCGGGCGGAGCGGCGCCCCGTCACCGTCGAGGGGCACGAAGGGCACGACGTCGACGACGCCGATCCTCGGGTGCACGCCGTGGTGGGCGCGAAGGTCGAGGTGCTCGACGGCCCAGGCGCACAGCGCTCGGACCGCACCCTCGACCTCGGAGCCGGCCAACGTGAGAACGGTCCGGTGGTGATCGGGATCCACGTGGCGGTCGAGCACGCTGTCACCGGCCACCCGTGCCAGTGCATCGACGAGCACGCCGTCGCGCCCTTCGCTCACGTTGACCACGCACTCGAGCACGGCGTGGTCGCCTCGAGGCCCGGAGGCCGTCAGTTGGAGCTCAGGTGCACCCGGCTGAGGCGTCGCTGACGGAGGATCCGGCGCCGCTCACGCTCCGACGTGCCGCCCCACACGCCGTGGTCCACGCGGTTGGCCAGCGCGTACTCCAAGCACGGCGACTTGACCGGACAGTCGGCGCAGATGCGCTGGGCGACCTGCACACCGATGCCGTCGTTGGGAAAGAAGATGGCGGGGTCGAGGTCCCTGCACTTGCCTCTCTCCATCCAGTCGGCTTCCACGCAACCCACCCTACCAGTGGCCGTTAGGATCCCGGCGTGGCCGACGAGTTGGAGGAACCCCAAGAGCAGCTGCCCCCGCGTGGGCACGTGCGAGTGGTGTACCTGGGACCGGTGGCGCCCCACTGGGAGGTGCAGTCCACATGGGGTGACGCCGAAGTCATCGATCCGTTCCGGGACCGCACCCTGGCGCGCCTCACGCTGCTCCCGCCGCACGATCCCCAATTCCGTCGCAACCGTGAGCGGGTGGTGCGCGACGCAGAGCGGGAACGCCTGGAGCTGGAGTGGGACCTGGGGATCCCGGAAGAAGAAGAGGAGCTCTCCGCCGCTCCCTGAGCGGACCCTGTGAGGATCACGCCGACCCGTCGCCGTCCTCGAAGCTGGTGCGCTCGAGCCACAGCCCGGGCGCGGCGATCTCCGCCGGTGTGGGCAGCATGGCCCGGCTCGACCACAGGCGCACCAGGCCGTCCTCTCCGGCCCGGCTGAGCACACCCGTCGCGAACTCCACCCCGACCGCCACCGTGGCCGGCCCCAGGTCGAGGCCGAAGAGCGCCTCGGCGGTCCGGGCCGCCGACTCCCGGTCGACCTGACGGCGCCGCCACGCCTCGGCCAGGGCGCCGCGTCCGCCGAGCAACCGGGTGGCGGTGCGGTCGAGGACGTGCTCCACGTAGCCGAGCAGGGCGGCGACCACGGCGCTCAACTCCTCCGAGGCCCGCAGGCGCGCCGGGCTGGGGTCTCCCATCAGGCGATCGGGATCGGCGAGCAGGTTGGCCATGGCGTCGGGGTCGGCGGGGTCGAGCTGGCCGAGGCGCTCCATGACGCCGGCCGCTTCCCCGGCCATGCCCCCCACCACCTCGACGACCAGCTCCCGGATGCGGTCTCGCACGTGCGTCCGCCCGAGCACGGCGTGCACCGTCACCTCGCGCAGACACACCCACAGCGAGACGTCGTCGATCGGCAGGCTCCAGTCCTCGGCGAAGCGCTGCAGGTTGGCCGGCACGACGAGCAACCCCGGGGACGGTCGCCAGATGGGGATCTCGTACTGGCCCAGCGTGGTGCGGGCCAGATGCCCGACCGCAGAGCCGAGCTGCAGGGAGGCGAGCATGGGGCCCATTCCGGCCATGAACCGGGCCAGCGTGGCAGCCGCCTCCCTGGAAGGGTCTCCCTCCGGGTCGGCGTCGCCGGTCTCGGGTCCCGCCGGGGGTGGGGCCATGGCCTCGAGCACGAACGCCCAGTCGTCGACGGTGCGGAGCGCCCACGAGCCGGGCCCGACGGCGTCGAGCGACAGCGGACCCGCGGAGCCCGACGTGGGCAGGCCGGTCAGCTCGGCGACGTGCATCTCGGCCACCCGCAGCAGCTCCTCGAGACGGATGCGCTCGATCGGGTCGACGTTGGGTTCGGGCCGCCCCTCGCTGGCCACACCCTGGGCGAAGCGCCGCGCCAACTCGACGTGCTCCGCCGTGCCCCCGCTTCCCATGAACGAGACGAGGTCGCCGAGGAGTTGGGCGAGGAAATTGTCCCCGCCGGGGAAAACGGAGCTCACGAGGGCAGGGCGCCGAGGGTGACCGAGGTGGTGTCGATGGTGCCGTCGCGCAGGATGGTGAGCTCGAGCTCGGTACCCGGCAGCACGGGGTAGAGGCGGCCCTGGAGGTCGGCGAGCGACGACACGGCGTGCGAGTCGACGGCCTCGACGATGTCACCCGGTTGGAGGCCGGCAGCGGCGGCTGGGCTGTCGGGGATCACCGTCGTGATGGCGGCGCCGGCCCCTCCGGCGTCCTGGCACACCACCCCCAGCCAGCTGCGGTCGACGTGGTGGAACTGGGCCAGCTCGTCGGCGACACCCAGGGCCAAGGGAGCGGGGACGAAGTACCCGAAGGTGTCACCCCCGGCGCTGCGCTCACCGTCGAGGATGCCGAGCACCCCGCCCTCGTCGTCGATGAGTACCGCCCCCATGGCCGACCCGAGAGGGATCTCCGCCTCGATGGCGTCGACGAGTGTCGGCCCGCCGTCGTCGGTGGCCGGAGTGCCCACGGCGTGCACCATCCCGAGCGCCACATCCGGTTCGGCAGGAGAGCCCGGGGTCCCCGTCGACTTGTCACACCGACAGGCGGTCACGGCCAACTCGTTGGCGCTGACCGCCTCGTCGACGAAGTCCGCCGGCACCAGTGGTCCGCTCACTTGGACGACGGCGATACCCGAGTGGGCGTCGACGCCTTGGACCACGCCCCGGAGCCGCTGTCCGTCGGCGGTGAGCACCGTCATCACCTGGCCCTCCTCCACGGCGGAGGCGGCGGTGACGACGAAGGTGCGAGACGGGAGCACGACGCCGGTTGCCAGCGGCGCCGGGCCCGAGCCGTCGGGGATCAGCGTCACCAGGCTGGCGGATTCGGAGTCGACCACCTGCACCACCGCCGGAGCGACCGGAGCGGTGGGTGCCGCCGTCGTGTTGGCGGGGGTGACGGGCTCGGTGACCATGCTGGTGTCGAGGCCGGTCACCGCCGGGCCGGTGAGGTCGGGTCCCGAGGACCCGCCGGCGGTCATGGCCAGGGCCACGCCGGTCACCACGACGGCCCCGGCCACGCCCAGCACCAGGGTCCCCAGCCGGGTGGCCGGACGCCAGCTCCGGGGGCGGCCTCCCAGAGGCGGGTCGGCCCGGCCCAGCTCGGAGGGGTGACGCCACAGCCTGTCGTCGGGATGGACCCAGCCGCGCGGCGCGTCGTCGGGGTCCCCAGGCCCGAAGTCGTCGGGTGGTTCGTCGAAGCCGAACGGACCGCCGCTCTCCATCAATTCGAGGTTACTGGGGGGTCTTCGCAGGCGGACATCGGCCGGGCGCCCGGGGCTGCCTACGATGGCGCGGATGCAGGTGCAGCGCCGTGGCTAGGGACCTGGCCATCGACTTGGGGACGGCCAACACCCTGGTGTACTGCAAGGGCAGGGGCATCGTCCTCAACGAACCGACGGTCATCGCCCTCAACTCGAGGACGCAGGACGTGCTGGCCATGGGCAAGGACGCCTGGCAGATGATCGGGAGGACGCCGGGCTACATCGTGGCCGTGCGCCCGCTTCGCCAAGGCGCCATCACCGACTTCGACATCACCGAACGCATGATCCGGTTGCTCCTCCAACGAAGCGGCGTGTCCCGGCTGAACCGGCCACGCGTGCTCATCTGTGTCCCCTCGGCCATCACCTCGGTGGAGCGCCGGGCGGTGAAAGAGGCGACCCAGCGCGCCGGGGCCTCCACCGCCTTCCTCATCGAGCAACCCATGGCCGCCGCCATCGGAGCCGGGCTTCCCATCCACGAGCCGGTCGGCAACATGGTCGTCGACGTGGGCGGTGGGACGTCGGAGACGGCGGTGATCTCGCTGGGCGGCATGGTGTCGTCGCGGGCGATCCGTTGCGGGGGCTTCGACATCGACGCCGCCGTATCGACCTACGTGCGCCGCGAGTACGGCGTGGCCATCGGCGAGCGGACCGCCGAGGAGATCAAGATGGCCATCGGATCCGCCGCTCCCTACGACGGTGAGGTCAAGGCCGAGGTTCGCGGTCGCGAGCTCATGACCGGCATGCCCAAGACGGTCGTGCTGTCGCCGTCGGAGCTGCGCATCGCCATCGAGGACCAGGTGAGCCAGATCATCGACGCCTCCGTGCAATGCCTCGGGGAGGCCCCGCCCGAACTGGCCCAGGACATCATGACCCAAGGTGTGCACCTGGTCGGTGGGGGGGCGTTGCTCCGGGGACTGGCACAGCGCCTGGCCGACGAGACCGCCGTACCCGTGCACATGGTCGACACCCCATTGGAGTGTGTCGTCCAGGGCGCGGGGCGCTGTCTCGAGTCCTTCGACGCCCTGCAGCGCCTCTTCGTCACCGACGACGCCTGAATCCTGCCGACGCCGCGCCGCGGCTCACTGGTCGTCGAGGAGTTCCTCGGCCGCCAGGCGCACCTGCCAGTCGCGATCGGCGGCTGCCCGGCGCAGGCCCTCCTCGGCTGCCGGGTCGTCGAAGGCGGCCAGGGCCAGCGCGGCCCGGCGCCGCACCGGCGGCCGGTCTTCGAGGGCGGCGAGCACCGTCGGGAGGGCGGTGGGATCGCCGATGGCTCCCAGCGCCGCCACCGCCGCCTCTCGGCACATCGGCGGGCCGTGGCGGGCCATGACCGACAGACGCTCGACGGCGGGGGCGCCGTCGGGCCCCGCCTCGCCCAGAGCCCACGCCGCCATCTCGGCCACCGCCGCCTCGGCGTCGTCCAGGGCGCAGAGCAGGAGCCTGACCAGCGTCTCCGGCGACGCCCTTCGTGCCAGGGCCCGGCCCGTCTCCTCGCAGGCGCGCCGGCGGACGCTGCCCTCGGCGTCCGCCATGGCGGCGGCCAGCTCATCCGGGCCGATCCCCCCCGAGCGGGCCAGGGCGCCCAGGGCGGCGCTGCGCACCTCGGGATGAGGGTCACGGAGGAGGGCGGCGGCCGTCGGGCGGTCGCCCCGGTGACCAGCTTCCACCGCCCGGCGACGCCGTCGGGCGACCTCGGACGGCGGTGCATCCGTGGCAGTCTGGGGGGTCTCCGCCGTCGACGGAACCCCGGCCTGGCCCGGATCCCCGGCCCCGGGACCACCGGACCCCGCCATGTCGAGCACCGAGATCACGCTACCGCCGCCCCTCGTGAGACCCCCCGGCCCACCCCGCCGGTGGCCGCTGGTGCTGGGCGGAGTGGTGGTGCTGGTGGTGGCGGCACTGTTGTGGGCGACGATCTCGACGGCGCCCTACTACGAGCTCACGCCGGGCCAGGCGCAGTCGGTCGTGGGGCTCATCACCGTCCCGGCCGGCCGCGGCCACTCGCTGTCGGGCCGGCTGCTGCTCACCGACGTCGAGCTCAACACCATGCGCTACATCCAGTTCATCCCGGCGTGGCTCGATCCCGACTCCAGCGTGGTGAGCGCCGACGACTTGACCGGCGACCTTCCCACCAGCGAGTTCAACGCCGAGGGGACCGTCGACATGAGCGAGTCCCAGTTGACGGCGGCGTCGGTGGCCCTGCGCCAACTCGGCTACCAGGTTCCCGAGCGCGACGCCGGGGTCACCGTCTACGTCATCGACCCCAAGTCGCCGGCATGGAACGTCCTCCAAGTGGGCGACGTCATCACCGCCATCGACGGCGTGCCCACACCCAACCCCGATCAGCTCGTCTCGGTGCTGCACACCCACAAGCCGGGTGAGACCGTCACTTTGCAGGTGGGCTCGATCGACGACCCCACCCCGGGTCGAGCCGTGCAGCTGCGCCTGGGCAAGATCGTGGAGAACGGCCAAGTCGAACCGCTCATCGGTATCGGTGACCCGAGCTCGGGCATCCCCTCCATGGGGACCCAACCCGCCTATACCTTTCCCTTCTCGGTGAGCATCAACAGCGACAACATCGGCGGGCCGTCGGCCGGCTTGGCGTTCACCTTGGGCATCATCGACACCCTGACCGGTGGGCACCTCACCGGGGGCAAGATCGTGGCCGCCACCGGGACCATCGATCCGGACGGATCGGTGGGCGACGTGGGCGGCGTGGCCCAGAAGACGGTGGCGGTGGAGCGGGCGGGCGCCAAGCTCTTCCTGGTGCCACCCCAGGAGCTGGCCGTGGCCCGGTCCAAGGCCGCCGACGGTCTCAAGGTGGAGGCCGTCTCCACCCTGAGCCAGGCCCTGGCCGACCTGGTCAAGATCGGCGGGCAGCTGGGGGCGGCAGCCAATGGCCCTCCGCCGGGGCCGAACGGCCACAGCGTCCCCTTCGACTGGCAGGACTCCCCCTGGAGCTGAGCGGCCGGCGCCCCACGTCGGGGCGTCGCCGGCGTGAAGGTCGTCGTAGGCTCTGCGCATGACGGATGAGCGCCGACTCACCATCGCCTCGTCCTCGCGCCTGAGCCCCGAGGACGTCGCCCGGCACACCTTCGCCACCAGCCGACGCGGATTCGAGTCCGGGGAGGTGCGCGCCTTCCTCGAGTTGGTGGCCCGCGAGCTGCACAGCGCCGTCGCCCGTGAGCGCGAACTGCTCGACGCCCTGTCCGAGGCCGAGCACCTGGCGGCCAACCCCGTGCTCGACGAAGCCACCTTGACCACGGCTCTCGGCCAGGAGACGGCCAACGTCCTGCGCACGGCGCACGAAGCCGCTTCGAAGCGAATGGCCCGGGCCGAGACGGAAGCGGGGCAGGTGCGGGCCCAGGCCCAGGAGGAAGCCGACCGGGTGCTCGCCCGTGCCGAGGAGCACGCCACGGAGAGTGCCACGAAGGCCGATGCCGCCGCCGCCGACGTGCACCGGCGGGCCCACGAGGAAGCCACAAGCCGAGTCGAGACCGCCAAGCTCGAAGCCGAGGCCATGGTCTCCAAGGCTCGGTCCGAGTGCCGGGCCATGGTGCAGGAGGCGCAAGAGCTGCGCGCCCGCGTGCTGACGGACCTGACCCAGCGCCGGCGAGTGCTCCACACCCAGATCGAGCAACTGCGCGCCGGGCGCGAGCGACTGGCCGAGACCATCGGCGAGGTGCGTCACACCGTCGACCGGGTCACCGACGACCTCTTGCGCGCCGAGGACGAGGCGCGCTCGGCGGCCGAAGCCGCCGGACGACAGGCAGGTCAGCTCGATCTGGACGAGGCCGCCCTGGATCAGCCCGTCCCCGCCGTCAGCGAGGCCGAAGTGACGCCGACGGTGACCACCGAGCAACCGGAGCCGGCGGTGTCGTCCCAACCCGAACCGGAGGAGGACGAGGAACGTCGCCACCAGGCGGTGGAGGACCTCTTCGCCCGGCTCCGGGCCGAGCACGTCCCGTCGCCCCAGGACGAGGGGGTGAAGCTCCTCGGCCCGGTCCCCTCGACGTCGCAGGAGGCGTCGTCGATCACGGCCGAGACCCCGGTGGTGGAAGCCGCCCCCGGGGAGCCCGAGGAGCCCGAGGACAAGGCGGACCCGGTGCTGACGAGGCGCGACGAGTTGCTCGAGCCGGTGAGCACCGGCTTGGCCCGGCGACTCAAGCGCGCCCTCGCCGACGACCAGAACGCCATCCTCGACCGCCTCCGGGGGCGACAGGGATGGAGCGACGAGGTGATCGGTTCCGAGGAGGACCAGGAACGGCGCTACGCAGAAGCGGCGCAGTCGCAATTGCTCGATGCCGGACGCGCCGGCGCGACCTTCGCCGGAGGCACCCTCGACGACGCGCCGGAGGTGGCGCAACAGGCGCTGGCATTGGCCAAAGCCGTCGTCTCCCCGCTGCGCCGACGGCTCCTCGAGTGCGGCACCGTCGAGGACGGAGACGAGGGGGCGCTGAGCGAGCACATCGGCGCTGCATTCCGGGAGTGGAAGGGCCAGCGCACCGAGCGGCTGGCGGCCGATTACACCCACAGCGCGTTCTGGGAGTCGGCGCTGTCGGTCTTGGGCGACGGCACCAAGCTTCGCTGGTTGGTCGACGACGACGGTGTGCAGTGCCCGGACTGCGACGACAACGCGCTGGCCGGGCCCCTGCCTGGGGGTGAGGCGTTCCCCACCGGGCACGTGCATCCTCCCGCTCACGCCGGGTGCCGATGCCTGCTCGTGCCTGACCCGGCCTAGGCTCACGCCTCGTGCGCAGCCCGCAGGACCTTCCGCGCCCGACGGCGCGGGGTCGGCGCCGACGGCGGGTGTGGATCCTCGTAGCCATCGCCGTCGTCATCATCGTGATCGCGTCCCTGCGATCGATCGCCACCTTCTACACCGACTATCTCTGGTTCGGTTCGGTCCACCTGGCCGGTGAGTGGCGCCGTCTCCTCGAGGTGAAGACCGGGCTGTTCTTCGGTTTCGCCGCCGTGTTCTTCCTGGCACTGTGGATCAACCTGGCCGTGGTGGACCGGGTGGCGCCGAGCGAGCTGGCGCTCGGGCCCGAGGACGAACTGGTGCGCCGGTACCAGCAGCGGGTGGCGCCGCGCGCCGTGCTGGTGCGAAGCCTGGTGTCCCTGGCGATCGCCCTCATCGCCGCCTCGGGGACGGTGGGGCAGTGGAGCAACTTCCTGCTCTTCACCAACGCCCAGCCCTTCGACGCCGCCGACCCGCTGTTCCACAAGAACGTCGGGTTCTACGTCTTCGCCCTTCCGTTCCTCTCGTTCCTGGTGAGCTGGACCTTCGTCACCCTGGTGGTGATCGCGGTGGTCAGCCTGGTCGCTCACTACCTGAACGGCGGCATCCGCTTCCAACAAGGCGTCCCGGCGGTGTCGTCGTACGTCAAGGCGCACTTGTCGGTGCTGCTCGCGCTCATGGCCCTGGTGAAGGTGTTCGGCTACGTCCTCGCCCGCTACCAGCTCGTCCTGGCCACGGACGGCTACGTCCAGGGGGCTGGTTACACCGACGTCCACGCCCGGCTACCGGCGTTCGACCTCCTCATCTGGATCTCCGTGCTGGCCATGGGGATCCTGATCGTGAACATCTGGAGGCGCGGCTGGGCGCTGCCTGCGGTTGCGGTGGGGTTGTGGGCGCTGGTGGCGGTGGTCCTCGGGGCCATCTATCCCGCCATCGTCCAGGCGCTCAAGGTCAATCCCTCCCAGGCGTCGCTCGAGCGTCCCTACATCGCAGACAACATCGCCGCCACGCGACAAGCCATGAACCTGACGAACGTCCAGACCGAGAATTTCGCCGCCACCCAGAACCTGACCGCGTCCCAGCTCGACCTCAACCCGTCGCTGGAGGACGTCCGTCTCTGGGACCCCGACCTCACTTCCCCCACCTACGAGAAGCTTCAGGACATCCGCTCCTACTACGAGTTCCAGACGTTGTCGGTCGACCGCTACGCCATCGACGGCCAGCTCACCCCGGTCGTCGTCGGGGTGCGCCAGGTCGACGACCAGGAGCTCCCCGCTCAGGGATGGGTCAACACCCATCTCGAATACACCCACGGATATGGCTTCATCGCCGCCCCGGCCAACCAGGTATCGGCGAGCGGCCAGCCCGTCTTCGCCATCTCGGACGTGCCGCCCGTGTCCGAGCCCGGCCTCCCGGTGGTCGAGCAACCCTCCGTGTACTACGGCCTCGACTACGACGGGACCCAGCCCGACTACGTGATCGCCAACACCAAGCAGCCCGAGATCGACTACCAGCTCCCTTCGGGTGCCAACGTGGAGAGCCACTACACCGGGACCGGAGGAGTGCAGCTCAACTCCCTCGGCCGCCGGCTGGCCTTTGCGCTTCGCTTCGGGGACATCAACCTGCTCATCTCGAACCTGATCACCCCGCACTCGCGCCTGCTGTTCGAGACCAACATCCAAGCGGCGGCGGCAAAAGCGGCGCCGTTCCTGAGCCTCGACAGCGATCCCTATCCGGTGCTGGCCGACGGCCAGATCTACTGGATCCAGGACGCCTACACCACGACGGACAACTACCCCTACGCCGAGAACGCGGACACCTCGGCCCTGCCGTCGGACAGCGGGCTCAACCAGACCTTCAACTACGTGCGCAACTCCGTGAAGATCGTGGTGAACGCGTACACCGGTCAGATGACCTTCTACGACATGACCGGCCCGGGCAACGAGGACCCCATCCTGAAGACGTGGGAGAAGGCCTTCCCGGGCATGTTCAAACCGGCGTCGAAGATGCCCGCCGACCTCCGCTCCCATCTGCGCTACCCGGAGGACATCTTCACCGTGCAAGCCGCCGCTCTCGGCCACTATCACATCACCAACCCGGCTGCCTTCTACAACGCCACAGATGCTTGGAACATCTCCCAGAGCCCCGGGGCCGGCTCTCCGTCGCAGACCCTGCAGACCACGGTCACCACCAACGCCGCGGGCCAGGTGATCGGTGGGGGACAGGTGGTGCGGATGTCCCCGATCTACCAGGTGCTCCAGGTTCCCGGGCAGCAGGCCGTCTCGTTCAACTTGATGGAAGCGCTGGTGCCGGTCTCGCAAGGCGACCAGATCCAGACGCTGTCGGGGTTCCTCATAGCCGGCTGTGATCCGGGCCAGTACGGGAAGCTCACCTTGTTCGTCACGCCTCGAGGGCAGTCTTTCGACGGCCCGGCGCTCGTCGACGCCCGCATCTCGGCCACGCCGACGGTGTCCCAGGAGATCAGCCTCCTCAACCAGAACGGCTCCAACGTCGTCCTCGGCAACGTGCTCATGGTCCCGGTGGGGCAGTCCATGCTGTACTTCCGGCCGCTCTATGTGGAGTCGTCGCGCAACGCCCTTCCCGTGCTCGAGAAGGTGATCGCCGTATACGGCGGCACCGGAGGCAGCCAGGTGGCCATGGGAGACACCTTGGAACAGGCCTTGGAGGCCGTGTTCCAGGCGACGATCCCCTTGGGTGGCCAGCCGGTCTCGACTTCGACGCCGTCGAGCCCAACTGCCATCTCGTCGCAGATCCAGAGCCTCATTCAGCAGGAGGCCGCCCTGGCGCAGCAGATCCAGAACGACCTCAAGCAGGGGAACCTGGGCCAGTACCAGACCGACGTGAACACCCTGGCCGGTCTGATCCAAGAGCTCCAGCAAGCCGCCGCCGGTTCGGGGTCTGGGTCCCAGGGCTCGGCGAGCAGTTCGTCGACCACCACCAGCTCTCCGAGCGGCGAGGCCCTGCGGCGCTGACACCGTTGCGGCCCCTGGTGGGTAGTGGGTCAGTTTGACTCTCCGGGTGGGTAGGCACCGACCGCCGAGCCGCGTACCCTGGTTGTAATGCCCAAGCGGTCAAGCAAGCCTGCCGACGTGAACCGCCGAGCCGCGGCCGTTGTCGCCCAGGCGACCTCCGAGGAACCGGAAGACCCCTACGAGGGCAAGGACCCGGCCGCTGTGGAGCTGGGCCGGAAGGGCGGGCTGAAGGGCGGGAAGGCGAGGGCCGAGCGCCTCACGCCTCAGCAGCGGACCCGCCAAGCTCGAAAAGCTGCGCTGGCGCGCTGGGAGCGCGAGGGGTCAACCGACTAGCTGCGACCTCAAAGGGATCGGAGTCGTCGCGAGGATCTCGGGCCTTGATGATTTCCTGGCGAACGTTCCAAAGCTCCTCACTAGGGAGGTAGAAGCGCCCTCGTTTTTCGCCTCTTGGTACAAGGAGACCGGCCTCGACGAGTTGGCGCAAATCCCTGCTCGCGACAGCCTCGCTGATTGGTTCCTCTGCTGACTCCTCAAAGATGGCTCGGTAAGTCGCGTTGCGAACGCGGTATCCCATCGCTGCATCCCAGAGGCCCGCCACTGTGCGCTCTGGAAGCCGAAGCTGGGCGACCCTGCGCTCCAGCGTGTCCCAGAGTTGTTCGCTTTCCTTGACGCGCCGGAGAAGCGTTTGGGCTTGTCGTAGGTGGGCAGCCAGGATGAAGCGCACCCACGGACGCGCATCCCGTTCCGGATGCCAAGCACCCGCACCAACCTTGCCAAGGATCTCGTAGTACGCGTCAGTATTGCGACCGAGATATTCCTCGATGCTGCAAAAGACCGGAGAAAGGATCTTTTCGCGTGCAAGAACCAGGGTTTGCAGGCACCGGCCCATTCGGCCGTTTCCATCTCGGAACGGGTGAATCATCACAAGGTTCAGATGGGCCATGCCTGCCCGGATCATGGGCGGCGATTGGTCGGACTGATTCAGAGCGACGACCAGTTCGCCCATGAGCTTTGGCACAAGATCGATGTCCGGACCTTCGTATACGATCTGTTCCGTTTCGTCATTCCTCACGTAAATCGATCCAGCACGCCAAAGGCCCGGACGATTCTTGAGGTCGTAGCTCGTCATCATGAAATGAAGGCTCTTGAGGAGTTGCTCGGAGTAGGTGAAGTCCGCCTCTCCAGCTAGCTGCAACACATATGTCATCGCGTCGCGATAACCCTTCAGGGCGAGGCGCGTTTCTTCGTCGGCGTCCAGCGGCTCCTCCCCCAGGTCGATGGCAGCAGCGTCGTCAAGGGCGGCCTCGTATCCCTCGATGCTGTTGGAGCCCTGGACGGCGCGGGCGAACTGCATCCGTCTGAGAGACCCGAACCACCTACGCGGCTCGTTGAGCTGCCAACGCAGCTTGGTCTTGAGATCCTCGATCTGACTGAGAACCTGAGCCTCAACCTCGTCCAGAGGGGGTGCGTGGAACAACATGTCTGTAAGTTGGTTACTATTCATCTGTAGGGATGATTATATCCGACACCGTGTCGGTTGACAACCATCATACCCTTAAGCATAATGGTCAGTATGAACAGGCTTTCCACGGAGCGCAGGGGGCAGGTGGTCTCGTGCTTGGTGGAGGGCATGTCGATCCGGTCCACGGTCCGGGTGACCGGGGCGGCTAAGAACACGATCACCAAGCTCCTGCTCGACCTCGGGGAAGCCTGCTCGGCCTATCAGGACGAGGTTTTCCACAACCTGCCGACCAAGCGGATTCAGGCCGACGAGATCTGGTCCTTCGTCGGGGCCAAGGAAGCCCATGTGCGGGAAGACCACCCCGACGACTACGGGGACGTTTGGACCTGGACCGCCATCGACGCTGACTCCAAGCTGGTGCCGTCATGGCTGGTGGGTGAGCGCAACAGCCGGGACTGCTACGAGTTCCTGTTCGACCTGCGCAATCGGCTGGCACCGGGCCGAGTCCAGATCACCACTGACGGTCTCGGTTCCTACTTCCAGGTGATCGAGCCGCTATTCGGTGCCGACCGGGTGGACTTCGCCCAGCTCGTCAAGCTCTACGAGGGCGGCTCCGACGACCGCCGGTACTCACCGGCCCGCTGCACCGGGATCGACAAGCGTGTTGTCACCGGTCAGCCCGACCCGAAGCACATCAGCACCAGCTACGTCGAGCGCCAGAACCTCACCATGCGGATGGGGATGCGCCGATTCACCCGGCTAACCAACGCTTTCTCCAAGAAGGTCGAGAACCACGCCGCGGCCGTCAGCCTCCACTTCGCCTGGTACAACCTCGGCCGGACCCACCAGACTCTGTCCAAGAAGGCTGGGCGCCCCACTACGCCCGCGATGGGGGCAGGGGTCGAGACCTACCCCTGGTCGCCGTTTCAGATCGCTGGGTTGCTCGACTAGATGCCGAGTTCGCCGAGAGCCTGAGATACCGGGCCGTCCAGCTCGGCGTGGATAATCATCGCAACGAAGCCCAGGACAACCGCCGGTGCCGCCTCCTTGGCGAGCCGAGCGGTGATCCAGCCGACGATGACTCCCACGACGAGGTGGCCGATGATCTTGGCCGCGGCGTCGGGCTGCTTCTGAGCCATGGACCGATCGTAGGCGGCTCCGGGGCGCCCAGAACCGCGGCCCCTGCGGACGTAGGCTGGAACCCGTGGAAGCGCAGACCGCCCCCGTTGGGCCGCCGAGAAAGCCGCCTCGGACCGTCGTCGTCGCTACGGCCGATGGGCCGGAGGGCTGGCCCCTGTTCCTGCTTGCCCTGTCCTTCCTGGGCGTCGGGATGGCGAGCCCCGGCAAGAAGGTGGGCTTGTGGTGCCTGGGAGGTGCCGCCGCCGCAGGTGGCCTTTACTTCTGGCGACGCAACCGGCGCTAGACGCTTTCCGCCTCAAACTGACCCACTACCCCCTGGTGGCGGGTTCGGAGGGCGGTGATATGCTGCTTTGTCCACGACGCGGGGTGGAGCAGTCTGGTAGCTCGTCGGGCTCATAACCCGAAGGTCGCGGGTTCAAATCCCGCCCCCGCCACCACATAGCTGCGACTGGGTGCGGACGAGTTCCCGCCCGGTCGTAGCTTCTTTTTCGTACCGGAGATTCAGGTTGAGGGACTGGTAGACGCGACCGCGTTCGACCCGATCGCCCGAGTGCAACAGACCAACAAGGTCAGCAGACTTCGCGAGGAC
>JASHUM010000040.1 GCA_030040015.1 Acidimicrobiales bacterium | reverse complement strand
GGTAGTCGCTGTGGCCGAAGCGCTCCGCCGTCACCACCACGTCGGGCTCGGTGGCCCGGAGGATGTACCCGACCTCCTTGGCCCCGTAGAAGTGGACGATGGGGACGACGACTGCGCCCAGGTAGGCGGAGGCCCAGAAGGTGATGCCCGCCTCGACCCAGTTGGGGAGCTGGAAGGCGACCACGTCGCCGGGCCCCACGCCCCGGCCGGCCAGCGATCGGGCCAGGGCCCGAGCGGCGCCGTCGACGTCGGCGAAGGTCCCGTCGAAGGGCCGGACGGCGGAGTGCACCCGGAAGTGCACCCCGGCCATGCTCCCCAGGCCGCGGGCGACCGTGGCCCCCAGGGACTCGCCGGTCCACCAACCCTCCGACCGGTAGCGCCCGGCCAGGTCGGCGGGGACGGCCCGGAGGCCCCACCGGTCGGTGACCGCCCCGCTGCTGCGTCCCACCCCTCCCCCTCCTCGCCGACTCACCAGGCACTATGGCACGACCGGCCTCCCGGATGCGAGTCCCGTTGGCAATTCCTGAGAATGCCATTATCGTTACGTCCATGGCCCTGCCGGAGCCGGTCCCGAGCGCCGCTCGGCCCCTGCGTGACCACGGCTTTCACTCGCTGCGGGTGGCGAGAGTGGCCGAGGAGACGCACGACGCCGTGTCACTCGTCCTCGAGGTGCCGGCCGAGCTGGCCGACGCCTTCTCCTACCGGGCCGGGCAGTTCTGCAACGTCCAGGTGGTGATCGAGGGCGAGGCCCAGATGCGCTGCTACTCCATGTCCTCGTGCCCGGCCCTGGCCGAGGAGATGACCGTGACGGTCAAGCGGGTCCCGGGCGGGATGGTCTCGAACTGGATCGTCGACAACCTCCGGGCCGGCGACCTGGTCGAGCTCTCGCCTCCGGCCGGGTTCTTCCAGCTCACCGACACGAGCGGCGACCTGGTGGCCTTCGCCGCCGGCAGCGGGATCACGCCGGTGGTCTCGTTGGTGAAGACGGCCCTGGCCACCACCGGGCGCAAGGTGCGCCTCCACTACGCCAACCGGGACCGCGACAGCGTGATCTTCGCCAGCGAGCTGGTCGCGCTCGAGGAGCGGCACCCCGGACGGCTGACGATCGTCCACTCCTACGACGAGGAGGACGGTCTGCTCACCACACGGACGGTGTCGGCCTTCGCCGGCGAGGCGGCCGGCACGGGCGAGTTCTACGTCTGCGGGCCCGGCCCCTACATGGAGATCGTCGAGGACGCGCTGCGTTCGCTCGGGGTGGAGGCGTCGCGCATCCACATCGAGCGGTTCACCACGGCCGAGCTGCTCGTCGGGGCACCACCCCCGCCGCCCGAGCCACCCGGTGGCACCAGTGTCACCATCGAACTCGACGGCCGGACCGATTCGACCGACCACCGGCCCGGGACCACCATCCTCCAGACGGCCCGGCAGATGGGCATGTCTCCCCCGTTCTCCTGCGAGTCGGGGAGCTGTGCCACCTGCATGGCCAGGCTCCTCGACGGATCGGTCTCCATGTTCGTGAACAACGCCCTCACCCCCGAGGAAGTGGCGGAGGGTTGGATACTCACGTGCCAGTCGGTGCCGACCACGCCGACCGTGCGCGTGGCCTACGGCTTCGAGGACTGAGATGGGACGGCCAGCCGTCGACGACGTCATCGAGATCGAACAGCTGCTGGCCCGCTATGCGCTGGGCATGACCCAGGACGACATCGAGGCGGTGATGGCGACGTTCACCACCGACGGCACCTACAGCGCATTCGGCGACACCTACCCCCTGGCCGACTTCCCGGCGCTGGTTGCCGCCGCCCCCAAGGGCCTGTTCCTGGTCGGCCCCCCGGTCCTGGAGCTCGACGGGGACTCGGGCACCGGCCGGCAGCCGCTGTGCTTCGTCGAGGACAAGACCCACGACATGCGCATCGGCTGGTACACCGACAGCTATCGGCGCACCGCTGGAGGCTGGCGGCTGCACACCCGTTCGATGACCTTCATCCGAAGGACCGGGGACCGCGACAGCGGCCGGCCGCACGACCCGAACAGGCCACTTCCCTCGAGCTGAGCATGGAGCTCCCCGAATTCCGGGCCACGCTCGATCGCTGGCTCGACGAGCACGCCGCCGATTTGGCGCCCGACAGGTCGCTGGGCACGCTCGACGAGCACATGGCGCAACTGGCCAAGGTGAAGCGCCTCGCCTACGACGCCGGCTTCATGCGCTTCGGGTGGCCCGAACGCGTCGGCGGGCTGGGGGGGTCGCCGCTCTTGCGGGCGTATCTCGGTGAAGCGCTGACCGCCCGCGACCTCGTCGAGCCCGGTATCTACTCGATGACCGAGACGCTCGCCCCCACCATGATCGACCACGCCTCGCCGGCGCTGGCCGCCGCCATGGTCCCCCGGCTGCTCAGCGGCGACGAGACGTGGTGCCAGGGCTTCTCCGAACCGGGGACCGGGAGCAACCTCGCCGCCCTGGCGTGCCGGGCCGTGGAAGACGGCGACGGCTGGAGGGTGACCGGGCAGAAGGTATGGACGAGCCTGGCCCAATACGCCCAGCGTTGCGTGCTCTTGGTCCGGACCGGACCTCTCGACGTCGCCCACCGGGGCATCACGGCCCTCTTCGTGGACATGGAGAGCCCGGGCATCGCCGTGCGCCCCATCGAGACCATGCACGGAGCGCCTGAGTTCTGCGAGGTGTTCTTCGACGACGTGGCCGTGCCGGCCGGGCGCATGTTGGGACACGAAGGCCAAGGCTGGTCGGTGGCCATGGACCTTTTGCCCTACGAGAGGAGCACGGCGCTGTGGCACAAGGCGGCCTACCTCCAGCGGCGTCTCGGGGACCTGGTCGAAGCCGTCGCCGACCATGCGCTCGACCCGGTGCAGGTGGGCGAGACGGTTCAGCTCCTGGCCGCCTTCCGGGCCCGGTCGCGCGCCACAGCGCACCGGTTGGCCGCCGGCGAGCGCCTGGGGCCCGAGACGTCCGTGGACAAGGTCCTGGTGGCACGAGCCGAACAGGCCGTGTTCGACTTGGTCGAGGCCGGGCTCGCTTCCGACGTGCTCCTCGAGGAGGACGCCGCCGCGTCCCGGTGGCGCAGCGAGTACCTGTTCTCCCGGGCGGCGACCATCTACGGCGGGACTGAGGAGATCCAGCGCAACATCATCGCCAGACGCCTTCTCGATCTCGGGGACGACCGATGATGGAGCCGGCCGAACGCGCCCTCTTCGCCCGCACACTCGGCGCCGCCACCGAGGAACGCTCCGGTGCCGCCCTCGACGCCGCTCTCCTCGAGCTCGGCTGGCGCGACGCCCTGACCGACGACCCGCGAGCGGCGGTGTCGGTCCTCTTCGAGCATCTGGGCCGGACGGCCAGCACCAGCACCGCCCTCGACGACGTCCTGGCCGACGCGCTCGGTGCCGGGGTCGGGGCGGACGTGGCCATGGTGTACCCGGCCCTGGGCCGCGCCGAGCCGCCCGCCGACGAGGACGGCGGCCGCCTGGTCGTGAAGGGCCTGGGCACGGCCCGGCTCCTTCGGGCCGGGACCGCCCTCGTCGTGGCACGTGGGCCCGGCGGCGACGTGGGCACCACGGTGAAGACGGCCGGACTGCGGGTGCGGCCGGTTCTGGGAATGGACCCCGGGCTCGAGCTGGCCGAGGTGGCCGGCACCGCCACCTCGGCGTCCCCGCCGTCATCGCTGCGCCCGGGGGCATGGAGCGAGGCGGTGTCCCGTGGCCGTCTGGCCGTCGGTCACCAGCTGGTGGGCGCCTCGGCGGCCATGCTCGAACTGGCCCGGCGCCACGCCCTGGACCGGGTGCAATTCGGTCGTACCATCGCCGCCTTCCAGGCGGTGCGCCACCGGCTCGCCGACACGCTGGTGGCGATCGAGTCAGCCCGTGCGCTCCTCGACGAGGCCTGGGACGACTCCAGAGCCGAAACGGCAGCCATGGCCAAGGCGGTGTCGGGAGGCGCGGCTCGCGCCGCCGCTCGCCACTGTCAGCAGGTCCTCGCCGGCATCGGCTTCACCACCGAGCACCCGCTGCACCGCTACGTGCGGCGGGTGCTGGTGCTCGACGAGCTCCTCGGGTCGTCCCGCTCGCTCACCGCCGAGCTCGGGCGCGACGTGCTCGCACGCCGGCGCCTGCCATCACCGATCCCGTTGTAGTACCCGCCCACCACGGACAGACTCGTGCCCATGGACGCGGTCACGGTGGACATCGGAGCGGAGGTTCGCCGGCAAGTCGTCTTCGTCTCGAAGGCCCGGGCGTAACACGGCTGATCCTGTAGACGACGCTTTTCACGTCGGCGATCCACTTGCCGACCTCGAGACCACCGAGCAAAATGTCCGTGGCGCGGGACCGAGGGGCTCCGGGGGGTCACGCAGACAGCTGGGGGAACGCGGGTGGAGCTCTCGGCCGCGGCTCGTCGTTTGGGCAGACGAGAGTTCCTGGTGCGCGCCGGGATCGTGGGCGCGGCGATCCTCCTCGCCGACCGGATCGGCCTGGAGGGAACGGCGCTCTCCGACACCACGAGCTTGTCGCTGAGCGACCTGGCGCCGATCTTCGACGAGCTGGCCACCGACACCATCAATGGCTTGGTCGCCTTCGTGGTGCCCGGGCCCGACGCCTACTCCGTTGCCCAGGGCGTCTCGGACACTGCGCCCGGTGGGATCGACGCCGACGGTACCGCCTTCATGCTCAACGCCCTCGACAACTTCTATCCCGTCCCCCAGGAACCGCTGCGCCTGCTCGTGCAGGCGCTCACCACCGGTCTCAACGCCAACCTGCCCGAGCTCCCCGGGCTCCCCCTGGTGCCGGGGCTGGCCGAGGAGCTCGATGCCGCCCTGACCATCCTTCTGGCCGGCCAGGGCACGGTCCCGCTGTCGCTGATGGTGGCCCTGCTGCTCAACTTCCTCGCCACCCTCGTCCAACCGGCGGCACTGAACGGCGACTTCGTCTCGCCCTTCTCCCGCCTCACCTTCGCCGAGAAGACACAGTGCTTCGCCCTTCTCGAGGGCGAAGCGTCCGACGTGGCGGCCATGATCGACTCGAACCTCTCGGAGCCGGCCAAGGACTCGCTCTCCGGGTTGTTGGAATTCCTGGCCGGGGCGCTGATGGAGTTCCCTGCCTTCGGGAGTTTCAGCGAGTTCGGCGTCTTCGACCCGACGACCGCCTCGATCACGGCCACACCGGTGGGATGGACGCTCTCGAACTACCTGGTACTGGCTCCCGGCCAGCGCCCGGTGGAGGGCTGGGACGAGCTCAAGGGCTATCTCGACGGCGAGACGAGCGCGGCGGGTCCATGACCAGCGCGGTGCGAAGCAAGGAGCAAACGTGGCCCGGGACGTGATCGTGGTCGGGGCAGGTGGAGGCGGGCCTGTCGTCGCCAAGGAACTCGCCGCCCAGGGCCTCGACGTGCTGCTGCTCGAAGCCGGCCCCTTCTACACCAACCTCGAGGCCGACTGGACCCACCTCGAGAACGACGCCAACAATCCCCTCACCGGCTACTTCCGCTTCGGCCCGGCCGACCGCTCACAGCCGGCGTGGTACCGGGAGACCCCGCAGAACTCGTTCTTGTGGCAGCTGGCCGGGGTAGGGGGAACGACCCTCCACTACTACGGGAACTGTCCGCGGGCCATGCCCGGAGTGTTCGTCGGCTACGACGGAGCCGACGCCGGTGCCTACGACACCGCCGTCTTCCCCTTCACCTACGAAGACCTGATCCCCTACTACGAATGGGTCGAGGCCACGCTGCCGGTGCAGACCGCCGCCGAGGGGACCAAGGAGGAGGTGTTCTTCAGCGGGGCGGCCACCCTCGTGGATCCGGCCACAGGGCTCACCATCCCGCACAACACCAACAAGACGGTGTCGGTCCCGTCGTACCGGGCACAGGAGAACGCCATCTTGCAGCCAGGAGGAACCGCCGGGCACGAGACCGTCCCGCAAGGCACGACGGAGTGGCCCGGTGCCACCGGATGCACGTTCTGCGGCTACTGCTTCCAAGGGTGCAAGGAGCCCTACGGTTCGCCCTTCAACTTGAAGGCCAAGCGCACCACCTTGGTGTCCTACGTCCCCATGGCGCTCACCGCCGGCGTGGCCGGCTCGTGGGCGCCGAGCGGCAAGGCGGTCACGCTCGTCCCCAACGCCTTCGCCACTCAGGTGGAGACGACCACGGTGGGCGGGAACTTGCGGGCCTGTGCCGTCACGTGGCGGGACACCGCCACCGGCGAGTACAGCACCGAGGAGGCCACCGTCGTGGTCCTGGCCGGCGGGTGCACCGAGACTCCGCGCCTGTGGCTCAACAGCGGTTTGCCCAACCCGAACGGCTGGGTGGGGCAGGGCTACACCGATCACTACTTCGACTGGCTCGTCGGCGTGTTCGAGTCCGACACCTTCAGCTCTCGAGGCGTGGGCTCGTCGGCACGGGTCGACTGGCCGGGCCGAGGGGGCCTGGAGCAGGTGGGGATACCCCCGGCGCTTCAGGCCTTCAGCCTGATGTTCTCGAACAGCGGGATGCGCGGCTACTACAACAACGACGCCAGCGCCGAGGACTTCGACGGGGGGGCGCTCACCGACCCGGCCTGGGACGGGCCCACAGGCAGGACCGTGGGCCTCGAGCTCAAGTCGATGCTGCAGAACATCGACCAGCTCGTCAACGTCCTGGTCATCACCGACGACGACGTGCAGGCGGTCAACACGGTCACGCTGTCCGCCTTGAACGCCGACGAGAACGGGCCGGTGGCCAAGGTCTCGTTCCCCCGGGGCCAACGGAGCGCTCGCACCATCTCCAACCGCGAGTTCATGGCCCGCCGGGCCGGTGAGCTCCTGCGCGGGGCCGGAGCAACCAAGGTCGTCCGGCTCGACTGGCCACCGCTCATCCTCCATGTGCAGTCCACCATGCGAATGGGGGTGTCGGACGCCGACTCGGTCCTCGACGAGAACGCACAGTCCCGATGGGTCGATGGCCTCTACATCGCCGACAACTCGGCGTTGGCCAACGCCCTGGGCGGGTCGAACCCCACCGTCACCTGTCAGGCGCTGGCCACCAAGACCGCCGAGTACATCTACGTCAACGAGTTTGGTGGCGTCCCCTTCGTCTCGACCGGGTCGCCGACCGTCTCGACCGATCCGAGCATCACCGCTGCGCTCCCTGCCGGGCTCACCTGACGACGCCGGACCCGTCGTCCTCGAGCGCTACGGGCGACCGCCTCGGCGAGTCACGAGCGACGCCAGGAAGTCCCGGGTGCGCGTCGAGGAGGCGATGAGCTCGTCGCGACCAGTGCCGATGGGGACCACCCTCACCGAGACGTCGGTGACGCCTGCGTCGGCAAATCCCTGCAGCCGCTTCTCGATGGTCGTCTCGCTCCCGGCAGCGAGGATGTCGCCGACGGCGCGGGCGTCGCCGTGCTCGAGGAGTTTCTGGTAGTTGGGCGACACCTCGGCCTCGGCCAGGATCCGGTTGGTGCGCTGCACGGCGGCGGGGATCTCCTCGTCGAGGCAGAGGCAGATCGGGACACCGGCCACGACCCGGGGCATCGCCCGCCCCGCCGCCTCGGCGGCGCGGGCGAGGGCCGGTACGACGTGTGTGGCCACGGCCCGTTCGTCGGCCATCCACAGGATGGTGCCGGCGGTGCGGGTGCCGCACAGCTCGAGCATGCGCGGCCCCAGTGCGGCGAGGAGCACCGGCGTGGGAGCCACGTCGGTCACGTCGAGCGGTTGGTGGATGCGGAACAGGTCGTTCTCGACCTCGACGGTGCCCGGGCCGGTCAGCGCCTGGTCGAGCACGTCGAGATAGGCGCCCATCGTGGTCACGAGGTGCTCGTAGGGCAGGCCCATCATCTCGTCGATGATCCAGTGGTGCGAGACGCCCAGTCCCAGCGACAACCGGCCTCGGCACGCTGCCTGCACCGACAACACCTGCTGGGCCAGGGCGACCGGGTGGCGAGGCTGGACGGGTACCACGGCGGTGCCGATCTCGATGCGAGAGGTGGCGTCACCGACGAGGGCGGCTGCGGTCAACGCGTCGAACTCGTCGGGGATCTGCGGGATCCACACGGTGTCGAGCCCGGCCTCGTCGGCCCATCGGGCATCGGCCCGCATCCGTTCGACCTTGGCCGCGTACCGGCCGCGCTCGGGGCCGACCATCAGCCCGATCCGAGGCATGGCACCGCCCTCCGTGCTGAGAATGACGCTTTCACTTTTCGGATACAGGGTATCCGAGTGGCCCGAGCCTGTCGTGGTGCGCGGACCCCTCTTCCCCGAAGACCCTCCGCGGTCGACTAGCCGATCGGCTAGGGTCATGGCGGCCTCTCGAGGAGCCCGTCATGACCGAGCCAGACGAAACCATCCAGAAGGTCCTCGACGTCCGGAAGGTCGGCGCCGATTACGAGGAGCACCAGCAGGCAGCCCCGCTGGACATCCCCGTCGACCTTCACAACTTCAAGAAGTTCCCGGTTGTCGATCCGCCCGGCACGCACAAGCCGTCAGGCCCCGACACGCGGGCCCAGATCAGCACCGACTCCAGCCTCGAGCTCCCCGACTACAGCGGCCCGTTCAAAGCTGACCTGCGGTTCTCGGACTTCTCCAACCCGGCTCTTCTGAACATGATCGCAATGAGCGAGGAGTACTACCGAGTGTGTGTGGAGGCGTGGGCCGAAGAGGTCGCCAAGCGCTACGGGCAGGACGTGATGGGCGAGATCCAAGCCGAGGCGTGGCGGACCGTCCTCCTGCCCCAGCTGGGTCACATGCTCGAGGAGTGGATGGAGATCCCGGCAGACCGAGCCGAGATCCTCGTCGCTGCGGTGACGGACGAGGTCGCTGCCCGCCAGGGCGATGGCGGAGTCGTCACCATCAACCCCTTCAGGGCCGAGTCGGTCCCCGTCGACCACCCGAAGGAGAGGCTCGTGAGATGGGCCCTCGGCAGCCACGAATACCTGCTCACCGCCATCGAGTCCTGGGCCGCCATCATCGTGATCCGATACGGCCTCGACGCCATGTTCGCCATCCAGTGGGACCTGTGGAGCGAAAAGGTGCTGCCGGCGGTGCGGGACCTCAAGGGACGGTGGATGAAGGTCGGGGACGGGACGGTCGAGGCGTTCATGAAGGACATTCAGGTCGACGCGTCGTCGTTTCCCGGCAAGGCCTTCGAGCTGACGTTCGAGATGCCCGAGCCCGACGTCGGGATCATGACGTTCAACAAGTGCATCTCGGTCGACCAATGGGAATCCATGGGACGCCCCGACATCGCCGAGAAGGCTTCCCACGTGACCTGTCCGGCCTCGATCATCGAGACCGCCAAGCTGTACAACCCGAACATGAAAGTCGAGATCCTGGCCATCCCGCCGCGTGTGAGCAAGGACGACGTCTGCTGTCGATGGCGGTTGTCCATCCGTGACGAGTCAGACCCGGAGTACGCCGGCCCGACCGCCCGCCCGGACGAACCTGCCGGCTGAGGCCGGGAACAGGATCGAGCCGGGAGCGAGCTCGGACCTGGCCCTGCGTCGAGCCGGCTCGAAGTCACCCAGCCGGGCGCGATCGCGTGTCATCGAGGCCGCTCTCGTGCTGTTCGCCGAGCACGGCGTCGGGGGCACGTCGCTCCAGATGATCGCCGAGCGGATCGGCGTCACGAAGGCGGCCGTCTACCACCAGTACAACACCAAGGCGGAGATCATCCGGGCCGTGGCCGAGGCCGAGCTCGACCGGCTCGAGATGGTGCTGGACGAGGCCGACGCGGAAGGGGACGCGGCCCGAAAGCGTGATGCGGTCATCATCGGGGTCGTCGACCTCGCAGTGGAACGCCGGCGGCAGGTCGGCACGTTGCTCAACGATCCCGTCATCGCACGGATGTACTCGAAGGACGAGCGACTCCTTCGGGTGCTCGGCCGACTCGATCAGCTGGTCATGGGCCCCGACGCCGGCCCAGGATCCGCTCTGGAGACTGCCATGCTCACCGCGGCGATCAGCGGCGCTGTCATCCACCCACTGGTCGCCCATCAGAAAGACGACATCCTGCGAAGCGAGCTCGTGCGCCTGGTTCGGCGACTGTTGAGTCTCCCGGTCTGACCCTGCCGAGCAACTCCGCTCACAGGGAGCGGTACATGCCCCCGTCGACGAGGATCTGTGCGCCGTTGACGTAGGAGGCGGCGTCGCTGGCCAGGAAGACGCACGCCCCGACCATGTCCGGCGGCGTCCCGATCCGCTTCATGGGGTTGACCTGGCCGGCTCTGGCCTTGCGCTCGGGGCCCCAGGCCTTGGTGATGTCGGTGTCGAACGCACCGGGCAGCACGACGTTCGCCCGGACCTTGGGTGCCCAGGCGCCGGCCAGGCCCAGGGTGAGGGCGTTGAGGGCCGCCTTGGCCATGGCGTAGGGCAGGTCGGTGGCGTCGGGGCGGAGCGACCCGGCGGTGGAGACGTTGATGATCGAGCCCCCGTCGCCGTCGGCCATCCGGGCACCGACAAGGGCGCTGAGGCGAAACGGTCCCCGGGCGTTGACGGCGTGCACCTTGTCGTAGAGATCCTCGGTCACCGAGGGCAGCCCTTCGTAGAGCGGCGACATCCCGGCGTTGTTGACCAGCACGTCGCAGCGTCCGAACTCGGCGTAGACGGCGTCGACCAAGGCGTCGCAGTCGGCCCACCGGCCCACGTGGCAGGCCACGGGCAGGGCGCGACGACCGGTGGCGGCGTGGATCTCGTCGGCCGCCGCCCGACAGGCATCGACCTTGCGGCTGGCCACCACGACGTCGGCACCTGCCCGTGCCAGGCCCTCGGCCACGGCTCGGCCGATGCCCCGGCTCCCACCCGTCACCACCGCCACCTTGCCGGTGAGCTCGAACAGCCCGGTCATGTCGGCCCTCTCCGCCGCCGGCCCAGCCCTAGTGGACGAGCGCCGGCATCACCTGGCGAGCGAAGGCTTCGACCTGGGCGTCGCCGGCTCCCGGCCAGCCGCACACCAGGTAGCCGTAGCCCGCATCTTGGAACTTGCCGGCGTGCTTGGCGGCCGTGTCGAGGTCGTCGAGCGACAGCGAGCCGGCGCGCACGATGCCCGAGGGATGCCGGCCCGCTTCGGTGGCTAACTCGTCGATGCGGGCATTGGCGTCCTTCAGGGAATTGGGGGAGCCCCAGGCGTGCCACACGTCGGCGTAGCGGGCGACGAGTGGCAGCGTCCGTTTGGGTCCTGTCCCTCCGATCCAGATCGGAGGATGGGGCCGCTGGACCGGCGGCGGCTGCATCTGGGCGTCGCGCAACGACACCCTCTTGCCCTCGTAGGAGACCTTCTCGCCCGAGAAGAGCCGGACGAGGATCTCGAGAGCGTCCTCCAGCAGGTCGAACCGCTCGGCGGTCGGCGGGAAGGGGATTCCCAGCTCGTGGTGCTCCTTGTCGAACCAGGCGGCGCCGATGGCCAGCTCGAGCCGGCCGTGAGAGGCGTGGTCGACGGTGTTGGCCTGCAGGGCCAGCATCGACGGGTGCCGATACGTCACACCGGTGACGAGCAGGCCGAGGCGGATGCGCGACGTCAGACCCGACAGAGCCGCCAGCGTCGTCAGGCCCTCGAAGGTCTCGCCCGGGCCCTCGCCGTACATGGGCTGCATGTGGTCGAAGCCCCACATGCCGTCGAAGCCGAGATCCTCGGCCAGCCGCACCCGGCGGACGAACTCGTCCCACGACATCCGCTGCTGGGCAACGTCGAGTCCGAAGCGCATCCCGGCAATCTAGCTATCGATCCACCGCCGTGAACTCGAGATGGAGCCGGGTGAGACCCCGCAGGATGTAGGTGGGCACGTAGGAGTAGCGCCGGGCACCGGGCGGACCGTGGACCTCCTCCGAGACCCGGATCTCAGCCATCCGGTCGAGAAGCTTCTCCAGGCTGACCCGGCCCTCGGTACGGGCCAGCGGGGCTCCCGGGCAGACGTGGACGCCGTGACCGAAGGCCACGTGCTGCCGGGCGTTCTCGCGATCGGGGTCGAACACCTCGGGGTGGTCGAACTTGCGGGGGTCACGGTTGGCGGCCGCGTTGAGCACCATCACCGTCGTTCCCGCCGGGATGTCCACCCCGCCCACCACGGTGGCCCGACGGGCCAGGCGGAAATCGCCCTTCACCGGCCCTTCGTAACGCAACATCTCCTCCACGAAGTTGGGGATCCGGTGACGCTCGGTGCGAAGCTGCTCCTGGAGATCGGCATGGTCGCAGAGGTGCTG
>JASHUM010000039.1 GCA_030040015.1 Acidimicrobiales bacterium | reverse complement strand
TCGTCCACCCTTTCCGGCAAGGTACGGCGCCAGGGTTTCGGCCAGGCTTCGCTTCGATGACGAGTCGGTTACGAGAGGTAGGGTCCGCCCGTGTGCCTGCTGGTGGTCTTGTCGCGGACGCATGCCGAGTTCCCGCTCGTGGTGGCGGCCAATCGCGACGAGCTCTACGACCGGCCCGCCGTGCCCATGACCGTCCTCCAGACGACTGGGCCGCGCATCCTCGGGGGGAGGGACGAGCAAGGTGGCGGGACTTGGCTGGCCGTGAACGAAACGGGAGTCTTCGCCGGGCTCACCAACCGCCCCACCACCGAAGGCCGGGACCCGACGAAGAAGTCCCGGGGCGAGCTCCCGCTGGCCCTGGCTCGCCACGTCTCTGCCTCCGAGGCCGTGAAGTGGTTCGTCTCGAACGTCAGGCCGGCGGAGTACAACCCGTCTTGGATCCTCGTTGGCGACCGACGTGACCTCTTCGCCATCGACAACGCCGGGGGGCCGGTCCCCGAAGCGACCGCGCTGGCGCCCGGTGTGCACATCCTGGAGAACCGCCCGCCTGGCGCCCCGTCCCCGAAGGTCGAGCGGGTACGAGAGTTGGTGGGCGACGTGAACCACGTCTCTGCCGACGTCCTCGAGCAGCATCTGGAAGAGGTCTTGCGCGACCACGAGGTGCCCGAGCCTGCGGCGCAAGACGAGCCGAGCCGGGCCTGTGCCGGCGAGTTCGTCCGTCCTGCCGCGACGGAGGCGGCCTGCGTCCACACCGACCGTTACGGGACGCGATGGGCCGGCATGGTGTTGGTCCCGGCCGGGCAGGCCTTCCCGCGTGTGCGCTACTCGCCCGGCCCTTCCTGTACCACTGACTTCGTCGACGCCGATGCGCTGTGGCGCAAGCCGGCATCGGCGAGCGGAGAGAGGTAGACGACTACTGTTCGGGACTTCTCCGGGGGCGGGAGGCGACGATGGACATCGAAGGGTTCTACGACGAGGACGAACGCCGGCGGCAATCCGAGGAGATCGAGCTCGGCACCGAATGGCACGACACCGACGGGGCCCGCTACGAGCTGTCGTGGGTGGCCGACACCGGGGAGCTGTACGTGATGCGAGAGCCCACGGTTCCCATGACCGAGGACCCCTTTGGCGACCTCTACCGCTCCAACGTGCCTGTCGGCGAGATCACCGTGGCCGTGGTGGGCTGGATCCCCCAGCGCGACACCATGGAAGAAGTGCTTCGAGGTTGGGAGGACGTCATGGCCAGGCCCAACAGCGTCTCGTGGATCGCCGAGCGCCTCCGCACCCACGCCGTGCCCCGCACCCCGAGCTCGATCTGACCGCCGTCAGTCGTGGCGACCATACTGACGCCCATGCAGACCGCCAACCGGGCGTCTCCGCACGTGATGCTGGGTGCCCTGACCCTGCTCTCACTCGGGGCCATCGTGCTGTCCCTCGACACGGCCCCGCCCAACGCCCAGTCCCAGCTGCGCACGGCGGCGGGCAACACCGCCGGAGCGACGAGCTTCGTCCTCACCGACACGGTGACGACGGGTCCTCCCACTGCTGCCGCGAGCTCCACCACCACCCGCCAGCAGGCGGTGTTCGCCTACCAGTCGCCGGACCGCGTCGAAGAGAGCGTGCACGCCGGGAACCAGGTGGGGACGGTCCTGTGGGTGGGCACGCACGCCTACGAGCGCATCGGGACCGGCAAGTGGTTCCCGATCTCCGGCGTCTCCACGTCCACCAGCACCACAGGTCAGCTGGCCGCATCTCAGCTGCTGCTGCCGATCCAGGCCGTCGCCCAGGCGTCCGGCGTCGCCCAGCACGGCTCGATCTACGCGTTCACCCCCGGCGACGAGCGCCTGCTCTTGGCCCGGTTGTTCGGCTCGGAGCTCGTCTCCGGGACCACCAGCTACGAGGCCACCGTGGCCGGGGAATTCCTGAGCGTGGCCCAGATCACGGTCGAGAACGCCACCCAGCGCCGTACGGTGAACCTGGCCCTCAGCAACGTCGACCACGGCCCTGCGCTGCAGCTCCCCCCGCCCTCGGACATCACGACCAGCCCTCTGGGCTCGGGCTGAGTTCCGACTAGTCTCTGACGAGAACAGGTTTCAGTCGAGGGAGGGGACGTGAAGGTCTACGAGCGCTTCTTCATCGGGGGCGAGTGGGTGGCCCCAGCGGGGAACGGAACGGTCGACGTGGTCAACCCGACCACCGAGGAGCCGGCCGGGCGGGTGCCCGACGCCACCGAAGCCGACGTCGACCGTGCCGTCGAGGCGGCTCGCCGCGCCTTCGACGAGGGGCCGTGGCCGCGCCTGTCGCCGACCGAGCGCGCCGCCGTGCTCACCAAGGTGTCCGACGCCATCAAGGCGGACATGCAGGGCATGGCCGAGCTCATCTCGACCGAGATGGGGTCCCCGGTGAGCTGGGGGACCATGGGGCAGGTCCTCGCCCCGACGATGATCTTCGACTACTACGCCGGGCTCGCCTCCAGCTATGCCTTCGACGAGGTGCGTGCCGGGCTCTTGGGCCAGATCCTGGTGACCAGCGAGCCGGTCGGCGTCGTGGCTGCCATCACGCCGTGGAACGTGCCGTTGTTCGTCGCCGCCGCCAAGCTGGCGCCGGCACTGGTGGCCGGGTGCACGGTGGTGTTCAAGCCGCCGCCGGAGACCCCGCTCGACGCCTTCCGGCTGGCCGAGCTCTTCGAAGAGGCCGGGCTGCCCAAGGGCGTGCTGAGCGTGGTGCCGGCCGGGCGTGAGGTGGGGGAGTACCTGGTCCGCCACCCCAAGGTCGACAAGGTGTCGTTCACCGGTTCGACGGTGGCGGGAAAGAAGATCGGCGCCATCTGCGGCGAGCAGCTCAAGCGTTTCAGCCTCGAGCTCGGCGGCAAGTCGGCAGCCATCATCCTCGACGACGCCAACCTCGAGGAGACCCTGCCCATGCTCCTGCCCAACGCCCTCATGAACAACGGACAGGCGTGCATCGCCCAGACCCGGATCCTCGCTCCGCGGGACCGCTACCAGGAAGTCGTCGACGCCCTGAGCGAGCGGATGGCGGCCATGAAGGTGGGCGACCCGCTCGACCCGACGGTCGAGGTGGGCCCGCTCGTGGCCGAACGCCAGCGCGACCGGGTCGAGGGTTACATCAAGATCGGCCAGGAAGAGGGCGCCAAGGTGGCCATCGGTGGCGGCCGGCCGGCCGGGCTGGACAAGGGCTGGTTCGTGGAGCCCACCCTGTTCGTCGACGTCGACAACTCGATGCGCATCGCCCAGGAGGAGATCTTCGGCCCCGTGCTCGCCGTGATCCCCTACGAAGGCGAGGACGCCGCGGTGGCCGTGGCCAACGACTCGAACTACGGGTTGTGCGGGTCGGTGTGGACGTCGGACCCCGACCGGGGCCTCAGGGTGGCCCGCCAGGTGCGCACCGGCACCTACATGCTCAACAGCCCCATCCCCATCGACTTCGCCACCCCCTTCGGGGGCTACAAGGAGTCCGGGCTGGGCCGAGAGTTCGGGCCGGAGGGGCTCGAGCTGTTCCTCGAGCAGAAGTCGATCTCGCTCCCGGCCGGCTACAGCCCCGACCTCTAGCCTGGGCGCCCCCGGGGGCGCCCAGGACGGTTCGGCGGGAGGCCAGTGGCGGACTTTCCGACGCCCGACGGTACTCAGGCCTCTGAGCTGGGCTTTTGCACAGGGGAACGAGCCGCCTCTCCCGTAAATGTCGGGCTCTGACCTGCCGATAGTCCTATTCGGGAGATGTGGCGCGCCGGCGTCCCTCCCAGGAGCAGGACGGCGATGGCGTGGACGACGACGGCACACGGACGGCACGAGCCGTTGTCGCCACAGGAGGGGTTCACCCTGGTCGAGGTCGTGGTGGCCACGGTCATCCTCATCATCATCCTGGTGCCGACCGCCTACCTGCTGTCGTCCTCCACCTCGCTGATCACCACCAACCGGTCCAAGACGGTGGCCGTCAACCTGGCCAGCTCACAGCTGGAAGAGGACCGGGACGTGGTCGATGCCGAGACCTGGACCACGGGCCCCTTGGCCCCCACCCTCCCTGCGGTCACGGCGTCGCAGACGGTCGGGCAGACCGTCTACAAGATGTCCCAGTCGGTCGGGTGGTGTGCCGAGAACGGCACCGTCGGTCCATGGGGGACCTACAGCACGAAGCCGACCAACCCGGCCGGATACGGGGTCCTGGTCACGGTGACCTGGCAAGGCGGGTCGGTGTCCGAAGGCACCGTGCTCATGACCCCGAACGCGCAGCTGTCGAACGTGCCGACCAGTTCAACCGGGTGCCCCCTGTGACGTCGTGGGCAGACCACGACGAGGAGGGCTTCACCCTGGCCGAGGTCCTGGTGGCGTCCGGCA
>JASHUM010000038.1 GCA_030040015.1 Acidimicrobiales bacterium | reverse complement strand
TGACGAGGCGGAGGCTGAACGTGGCAGTGGTCGTCCTCCCCATGCACGGACGCCGGTCGAACGGCCGGGTGGCGGGGGAGGGCCTCATGTCCATCGATCTGGTCGACTCCATGCACGGCTTGGCCCAAGCCGCATGGGACGCACGCCGCGTCGTGGCGTGGCTCCGCCACGCCCAGGGCGCCGAATTGGTGGGCGTGTTCGGGCACTCCCTGGGTGGGCAGGTGGCCTCGCTGGTGGCCGGGCTCGAGGACGATCTGTCCTGTGTCATCGCCGGAATCCCGGTCGTGGATCTGCCCGACTTGTTCCGGCGCCACAGCCCGCCCTCCATCGCCCGACGAGCCGAGGCCCATGGCGTCCTCGGCTCGGCGGCCGACGACGTCCACCGGGTGGTGTCGCCGCTCGCCCACACTTGTCGGGTCGCTCCCGCTGGACGATTCGTCTTCGGGGGGCTCGGCGACCGCATGGCCACCTTCGGCCACGCCCATCGGCTGTGGTTGCACTGGGACCGGCCCAAGCTCGCCACCTACGGCGGCGGCCACGTCGGGTTCTATTGGTCGGGTGCCGTCAGGCAGTTCGTCCCCGACGCCCTGGTGGAATCAGGCCTTCTCGGTGCCGCTTGACGGTGTCGGCTTCCCCACCTTCGCCATCGGGGACGGCTGGGAGCGCGACGAGGCGCCGGGCTTTCCCGTGCCCAGCTTCTGGGCCAGCTCGTCCAGCGCTTCGGGCACGGCGTCAGCCAGGTCCCACAACCGCGCCACGAGCTCCCGGCAGGCGATGAAGCCGAAGCCGATGCGGTCCTCGTTCGACAGCACGGTGACGTTGAGCCCGGCGCCGTCCATGATCGGGCCCAGTGGGTAGAGGCCCGCCAGTCTGGCCCCGGCCATGTACAGCGGGATGGGGGGGCCGGGGACGTTGGACAAGATCAGGTTGTGCACCACGGGGTGGCGCTCGGAGAGTCGCAGGCTCGAGTACAGCCGGGCCGCCAACGAGAAGGTGTTGGGGGCGGCGTGCTCGGCCCACTGCATGAGCGTGTCCGCCCCCACCATGCGGTACAGCTCTTTCGCTTCGGCGTT
Organism: Acidimicrobiales bacterium; assembly: GCA_030040015.1. GTDB lineage: Bacteria > Actinomycetota > Acidimicrobiia > Acidimicrobiales > UBA8190 > UBA8190. Next base: position 1,563 of record JASHUM010000038.1, on the reverse strand, counting down.
GCTCTCTGCGATGAGCCGGAGCCGCTCGACTGGGTCTGCCACGTCGGTCATCAGGCTGGAGAACATGACGGAGATCTTGGTGGTGCCCTCGACTTCGGCGACTTCGCCGTGCACCGACACCGGTACGGCGGCGATGAGCGGTTTCTCGGGCAGCTCCTGGCGCGCCGCCAGGTACCTGCGCAGGGCCCCGCTGACAACCGCCATGACCACGTCGTTGACCTTGACCCCGAGCGCCTCCTTGACCTGCTTCACCTGCTCCAAGGGAACTTCGGTGAAGGCGATGGTGCGATGAGGCGTGATGGCGGCGTTGAAGGACGTGCGTGGGGCGGTGAAGGGAGCGGCCAGCCCCGGCCGTCGCCGCCGACCGGCGCGGATGGCGGCACCACCGAGGCGGACCACGGTCCCGGGGACCAGCCGGGCCACTTCGAAGGGCCGGGTGAAGGTCTCGACCGCTCCCCGGGCGAACAGCTCGATGTCGCTCGGGATCCGCTCGTTGCCCGCTTCCTCGGGAACGGCGACAGGATTGCTGGGCTCTGGCTCCAAGTCGAACAGGTGCACCATCAGGTTGGCCCCGGAGATCCCGTCGATGGTGGCGTGGTGCATCTTGGCGAACAGGGCCACGCGGCCGCCGGCCAGTCCTTCGATCACCCACATCTCCCAGAGCGGCCGGGATCGGTCGAGCGGCCGGCTGGCGATCGCTCCGGCCACTTCGGCCAGCTCGCGATCTTGGCCCGGGGAAGGGACGCCGATGCGACGCAGGTGGTAGTCGATGTCGAAGTCGGGGTCCTTCACCCAGTACGGCCGGCCGAAGTTGAAAGGTGGGAAGACCAGCTTTCGGCTCATGGCCGGCATGAGGGGATGGCGCTCGACGAGCATCTGCCGAATGCGGTCGAAGCGGTAACCGCCGGGCATCGTGGAGGGATCGAGGACGAGCAGCCCGCACACGTGCATGTGCATGCTCGGCGTCTCGAAGTAGAGAAAGGCGGCGTCGAGCCCGCCTAAGCGCTCCATGTCCCGAGCATATGGCCGAGCTCGTGGCGCCCGCCCGCGCTCAGTGTGCCCAGGGCGCTCCCATGCCGGCTTCGGCCAGGCACTGCTCCACGACGAGCTCGGAGAGCTCGGCCATGCTGGCGTCCACGATCCTGGCGTTGTAGGCGAGCCGCCTGGCCTCCTCGGCGGCGGCACGGAATCGCTCGGCTTGGCGCTGCGCCGAACCGCGCACCCGCAGGCGCAGGAACACGAGGCCGGTCACCATCGTCATCTCGGCGGCGATCGCCGCCATCACGAGCGCCACGTTGTCCTCCCTCGGTGCCGAGTGGCCGGCTGCCTACCTGTGGAACGTCCGCCACTCCCCGCCCTTTCGTCCTCGATCCGGCCAGGCGGTCGCCCGGAACCTGTGGCAACCTGCGGGCCCATGGAACCGATCCGCCTGGGCATCCTCGGCGCGGCCCGCATCGCCCCGGCGGCGGTCATCCGGCCCAGCCGTCGCCTGGGAGACGTCACGGTGACGGCCGTTGCCGCCCGAGACCGATCTCGCGGCGAGGCCTTCGCCGCCAAGCACGG
>JASHUM010000037.1 GCA_030040015.1 Acidimicrobiales bacterium | reverse complement strand
TGGGCGTTGGACGCCTCCCAGTACACCCAGATCTGGTCGTTCGCTCCCTGCACGGCGACGGTGGGAAGACCGCTGGCGCCGATGGAGATGCTCGGCGCGCCGTAGCCGGTCCCCACGCCGTACGGGCCGTACCACTGGGCGTTGGACGCCTCCCAGTACACCCAGATCTGGTTGTTCGCTCCCTGTACGGCGACGGTGGGAAGCCCCGTGGTCGGGCTGATGGAGATGCTCGGCGCGCCGTAGCCGGTACCCACGCCGAGTGGCCCGTACCACTGGGCGTTGGACGCCTCCCAGTACACCCAGATCTCACCACCGGGACCTTCGACGGCCACGGTGGGCAGGCCGCTCGGCCCGATGGCGATGCTGGGCCGGCCGACGGGCGCGGCGGGCGGCGACGAGGACGTCTGTGGGTCGCCGGTCAGCTGGGCGTAGGTGGAGTCGAGCTGGGGGCTGCCGGTCGTGTCGACGAGGATCTCGGCCCAGCTCGGGTACCCCTCGTACCCGGTGCCGGAGTACCCGGTCCCCATGACGCACGGCTGGCACTTCAAGCTCATGAGGACGTTGTCACGGTGTCCCCAGCAGCCGCTCGTGTTCGACGGTGTGCAGTCGATGTTGTTCGAGCCCTCGCCGTCGTCGTACATCCAGTAGTACATGGCCTCGAGCGGGTTGCCCACCGCACCGGCCCAGTTGCTCCCCCACGAGCTCCACGGGAAGCCGTTCGGAGGCTCGGGGTCCTCGCTGTCCTGCGCGCCCTGGAGTGCCGACTGGTCCAGGGCGGTGGCCATGGCCGGGAGGATGGGCAGTCCCCGGGCCGAGCGTTCGAGGTCGGTGATGACGAAGAGCTGCTGCGCCGGTGTGAGCGAGTACCAGGTGGAGGGGAGCGTCATGCCCGGCAGTCCCTCTTGGGCGCGGGCGTTGGCGATCGCCTCGAGGACGGCATTGGTGCACCCGGTCGAGTTGTCGTAGGTCGACCCCGAGCAGGAGTCGAGGAAGTTCGGGTTGGGTGGGATGTTCGCCGGCGGGTTGTTGGGCGGGACCGTCCCCTGGGTCCCGGTCACCGGCGCCGGGACGACGCCGGCGCGTGGCACAGCCGGCGTAGCGCTCCGGCCTGCCAGGCTGGAGACGACGGTGACCGAGGTCGTCCACAGCCCGGTCGCCGAACCCGCCAGAAGTGCCGCCGTGAGCGTGAGGGGACGGGCGAAAGAGCCGAGCCGCAAACGCATGAGCCAGGTATCGGCCCCCAGATGGTCACCCTGAGTGACTCACCTCGGGTTGTCGAGGTGTTGTCCGCAGTCCAGGGACGGCCTGCTGGGATGCCTCGTGCAACGGCCTACGGGGCGACGAACACCCACTGCTCGCCGGGGCTCCAGATGTCGGACGCGTACGTCCCCAGCACGACGTCGTCGTCCTGCTCGACCTGGATGTTGGACCCGTCGAGGAAGTCGCCGTTCACGAGGTCGACGGTGCCGTCGAGGTTCACCGCCGAGACGATGCCCACGTGGTCGGCGAAGCTCCCGATGGGGCCGGGCGGGAAGAAGACGACGGCATCACCCACCTGGGGAGTGCCCGAGAAGGGGACGACGGGCTCCCCCTGCGACTCGGCGAAGGACACGAAGCTGGCCGCGCTCGGGGTGAGCAGGCCCGAGCTCACCCCGGTCTGCGCCCACACCCATTTGGCGAAGTCCGAGCACCACTCCTCACTGGCGTTCTGCACGGAGAACGTCGGGTCGACACCGCATCCCGCCGTGGTCGTGCCGTAGTCGAGGTGGGTGAAGGGATTGCAGTCGAAGGAGAAGCTCGTGCTCGAGGGCGTGTCGGAGACGCCGATCTTGCCCGTGGCGACCTCGGACGCCACGTCACCGGCTGCCGTCTGGGGCGCGGGGGGCGGGTTCAGCGTCCCTGGGTCGACCGACGGATTGTTGGACTGGGGGCCGCCGACGCCGAGCGGCCCGTACCACTGGGCGTTGGCCGCCTCCCAGTACACCCAGAGCCCGTTGCCCTGGGACTCGGTGGCGACGACCGGGAGCCCCGAGCCGTACAACGTGAGCGCCGGGCCGGCATTGGTCGACTGGGGTCCCCCCACGCCGAGCGGCCCGTACCACTGGGCGTTGGCCGCCTCCCAGTAGGTGTAGAGCGTGTCGCCCGGGCCCTGCACGGCCACCGTGGGCAGGCCCGAGTGGTTGACCACGATCGACGGTTCGGCGTTGGTCGAGCCCGGCGCCCCCACGCCGAGAGGGCCATACCAATTGTCTCCGGCCTCCCAGAAGATCCACAGGCTGTTGCCCGGTCCCTCGACGGCGATCGTCGGCTGACCCGAAGGGCCCGACGCCATGGACGGAGACGAGTACGTGGACCCCACGGAGCCCACGCCCATCGTGGTCGACCATTGGGCCGAGGTGCTCTCCGAATAGACCCACAGCGAGTTGTCCGGGCCCTGGGCGGCGATGACGGGCAGACCCGACGCCCCCATGGTGATCGACGGCGCCGAGTAGGTGGAGCCGACCGGGCCGATGCCGAGCGGCCCGTACCACTGGGCGTTGGCTGCCTCCCAGTAGATGTAGAGGCTGTAGTCCGGTCCCTCGACGGCGACGACGGGCAGACCGGCTGACGTGTAGGCGACGGCGGGCGGAGAGCTCGCCGCTGCGGGGGCGCCGACACCGAGTGGCCCGTACCACTGGGCGTTGGCCGCCTCCCAGTACAGCCACACCGTCCCGTTGGGGCCCTCGACGGCGATCGTCGACAGCCCTTGGGCGTTGGTGGCCACCGACGGGGACGAGTACGCCGACCCCGGGTTCCCGACACCGAGCGGGCCGTACCAATGGGCGTTGGCCGCCTCCCAGTAGACCCACAGGCTGTTCGAAGGCCCGCGGGTTGCGATGACCGGAGTCCCGGCCGCCGGCGCGATCGACGCCGACGTCGACCCGCCCGCGACCGCAGCCGGCACACCGCTCGTCCATTGCGTGACGGTGCACATGGCCACGAGGGCCAACGCGCCCGCGAGGGCCGGACGGGAGAGTCGGGATCCTCTCGGCGGAGTGCGGGAGGGGAACATCACCAGCGGTCCTTCTCTGGGCTCGTCGTCAGGGGCAGGGTCTTCCCGCCTCAGGTTTTCGGCACCGCCCGAACGGAAACTGAGGACCTGGGGCAAATTCGCCTCGGGGCTGCGACAAGGCGCCGT
>JASHUM010000036.1 GCA_030040015.1 Acidimicrobiales bacterium | reverse complement strand
GGAAGGGTGGAGCAGTTGCGGGTGTATCAGGGATACGGCGTGGGTGCCGGCGCTCTCGCGGTCAAACGCTGGCGGATGGAGGACGCCGACGGGGACCGGCTCTCGGAAAGGATGGTTGCCCGGAGGGCCGGACGTGAGGTGATTTGGCGTCACGGCTTCGAGGGCGTTGCCCGCAACATACGGAACAGATATGCCATGGGCTCGCTCTCGGAATTGGCCATGCTGGCGGGCGCAACCCGGGGCGTGGCCAAGGCGCGGAGGATGGCGGTCGTCAAGGGCCATTTCGTGAGCCCGGGTTGACAAGTGGACGTTTGCGGGAGAGCGAAGGGAGGAGGAGCATTCCGAGCAGACCGGCAACTCCACCCGACAGGGGAGCAGTGATCGCCCACGATGGCTTACCGGTGGCGATCGCACCTTCCGGCGCGACTTCGAGAGGCATCTGGCGGGAGATGGGCGTCAAGGCGGAGTTCACCTCCCGGGTCACGAATTGCGGGGTCGGACCTCGCACTTGAACGACGGCTAGTCCCGGGAAGTCAGGAAAGATCTGTGCATACTGGAGACAACCCACAGTCGTTCCGGCGATGACGGTATCGGGGTTGGTCACTACAGGACAAAGGGTGTTCACCATCTCGGTCCCCTGATTGGGGTAGTAGGCGGTCTCGGTGGCCAAGATCCCTGGGGCGTCGGTGATCACGGTCAGAGTCAACGATGACGAGACGGGAGCAATGGCCAAAACGCTCAGGCCGACGAGGACGCCGCCGGTGGGAAGAAGCAACCTCATGGATGACCAGTGCCGCCGCACGACGCGGACGTTCGCCCCTTCCACCGCAGCCACCCCCAGGGCGGCCAGGATGACCAGCGTCCAGCTTGATTGAGAGGTGTTGGTGAAGTCATACGCCGCAGCCGCCACAGCAGCGGCGAGGACACCTACCAGGCAGGCGGCCCCCAACCGCCTCTCGATGGTGCCCGGCGGCGCTTTCAGCCCATGTCCGGCGGTCGCTGCGCTCGCCGACAGGACCGACAGCCACGCAAGGACGCCGACTACTCCCAACGTGCCGTAGAGGACGGCATATCCATCGTCGAGTCCGCTGAAGGCGAAGGTAGACGTGAGGCCGGTGAGGCCGAGACCGGTGAACGGGTGGTGGACGACGAGGGCGAACAGAGGCTGCAATCGGTTCAACCGAACGGAGGCCGGATCGGATTTTCCCGCCGAGAAGACCGAGGTGATCAGCGAGGGGTGGGCGACAGTTGTGATGGCGCCGGCCATGACTGCCAGCGCACCCCAGACAAGCATGCGTTGGTCCCGTCCGGTGAGGACGACGAGGAGGACAAGGGCTGCGACAAAGGCGATGGTGGCACTCCGTGAGCCGGTGAACACGACTGCCACTCCCGCAAGGAGGGGAATCACGTTTGCCAGCCTCGCCAGGCGAATTCGACCATGCGACCAGTGCACGACGGACACGAGCAACAACGGCATGAGCATGACCAGGACCCAACCGTATTCGAGGGCGAATTGCGCGGCCCCCTGCGATCGGACGTGGCCGCCCCTCGTCTGTAACGGGCCGACGCCTGCTGCTAGGTAACTGGCTGGGAGGTGCTCGAAGAAAAAGTTCGACCATCCGCGGTGGGTGAAGTGTTCCCAGAAGCCTATGGCCACCACCGCGCAGACGACCACTGCGACGATTGCTACGGCTCGCCACGCTGTGATCGTCCGTACGACAGCCAGGACGACGACGAGAAGGATGAAGAGGTTGAGGTCGCTCAACCAGGAGTGGAGGTCACCGGCTAGGGAGTTGCCCCGGGGCGTGAAGATCACACCGCCGAAGAACCCCACCAACACGAATGCGCCAAGGGCTCCATGCACGAATGTCGGCGAATAAGCCTCAGAGGAGGGCTCGCCCGGGCCACGACGAGCCAAGAGCCGGAAGACGAATGCGTAGAGAACGACGGTGTGAACGAGGAGGATATGAGGGGCGTGGGGCACGCTGAGGTTGGATGGCACAAGCAACCACACGGCGACGAGAGCCTCGAACGCCACCTCGAGGGAAAGCGCGACGACCAGCGCGATCGCAACCAGACTGAGGAGAATGTCCCCTATGGTGCCCATTTACCGATCAGCGTGGGCGGAGGAAGTGCAGTAACTGAGTTGCTGCGAAGCCGAGTCCAAAGCCAAGTACTGCAAGCCCGATGGCGAGACTCACTGCCTTGCTCTTAGAAGGACCGTGCGGCGTGGCTGCAGGGGCAGGATCCACCAAATCGAAGGTGAAGCGGTAAGGAGCCGGGATGTCGTAGGTATTGTCCTCGTTGCTGATGAAGGTGGTGACTTCGTCCGCCGTGGCTTGGGCCAGCATCTGCGCTTCGGCCGGAGTCGTCCACGTCGCTGTGACGTACATGAGCAAGGAGTAGCCGGGGAGGTTGGTCGAAAGCGCTCCGATGACGTCACCGACGGGCAGACCGAGTTGCGCCGCAACCGGACCGGCAATGGCGTCGGTCCCCACGAGAGCGGCGTACTTGTAGCGAAGGGCGTCGAGATTGGCGAATTCGGTGGCCTGGCCGGAGGTGGCCAACTCGTAGGGATCGTCGATGAGCATCAGGGCGGAGCTCGTGTACACGGTCTTTCCCGACAAGACCGCCAGGTCGCCGACGCCGGCGAGAGCAAGCCCGAGAATGAGGCCGACGACCACGGCCCGAAGGGGTTGATGTCCAACCGCCGCCCAGGCTTCGCGCGCCGTCCTCAAGTTCCTAGACGAGGGAACATGCCGAGTCTCCCCGGTCTCTGCATGGATCAGTCGACCGGTAGAGCTCGGATCGGAATCATCGTGCCAGGTAGTTACGTCGCCTCCTCGGTCCAACAGGTGTATTGCACTTGCGAAAGAGCATTTCGGAGCTTCAGGACTTGTGTTCGGTCACGCGGCTCTCCGTCCCAGGCAAAGTCGGCCAACGGGCATGAGCCAAGAGCGTTGTATAGAGCTGGCGTGCGAAAGCAAGATCTGTCGCGTATCTGTTGAGGGCGGCCTGGGCCAACGATTTCAGCTCGGTTCGCTCCGACGACGGTCGAGAAACGGCGAGTTCGTTCATGACCGTGTATCGATCGTGTACGAACTGGGTCCATTCGATCTCCTCGCGGGCACGGGCTTCGTTGTCGGCAGAGGGTTCATAGATCTTGAAACTGGTTCCAAACCGGTGGTTCACCTCATGGAGAACGGTGCCGAAGTCCGAAACCACGATATCGTATGGCGCGATGACCACTGAACTGGTCAAGGGGACGATCCGCTTGTAGAAGCGGATGTAGCGCTCCAGGGCGAGCTTCGCCGGCATTGAGGGCACCCTCAGCAGGAGGGAGCTCGCTGCATCAAGGGGTTCACGGAGCAATACCAGGACTGGCATTCCACGCCTCACTCCGATTTCGACGTTGACAGCTGAGTGAAGGTGGTGGGCGACAGGGATGTCCTTGCCATTCGAGATGTGAAACGCGGCGAGGGCATAGCTGTTGGCAGATCGCGGGTATCCCTCGATGACGATCTGCGTGCTCTCGGAGATGATGTTCGCCTTTACCGAGCTCCGAAAGTAGGAGTAGGAGCGAGCCCGGACAGGACCGGCCAGCAGCCATTCGGCGAGGCGGTAGCGGACGATGTTGACCAGATGCCGGGGGAGGGTGCTTCGTCGAAGGGGCCAATCCGTGTCTTGGCACACGTCATAGACAGATAGCGAGTCGGTCCGGTCACGATCTCGGTCGTCCAAAGCGGCCACTGGGAAGCCCCCCTGCCCCTGGTCAAATGCCGGAAGCGCTCTGCTGGCTCGATGTTAGGCCCGGTATGCCTCGAGCGTGGCGCGGGCCATGGCGTCCCATGAATACGTACCGGCTTGCGTGATCCCCGCCGATGCCAGCGACGCTCGGCGGCCCTCGTCACGAAGCAGCGTGTCGACCGCCGTGACCAGCTCTGCCTTCACATGGGGATCGAAGTACTGGGCTGCTTCGCCGTAGATCTCAGGCAAGCAGGTGGCCCGCGCCGCTACGACGGGCGTCTCGTGGGCCATCGCTTCGAGCCCGGTGAACCCGAAACCCTCGGAGAAGGAGGGCAGGACGAAAAGGGCCGCGTGACGGTAGAGCCATGACAGTTGGCGATCGGTCACCTGGCCGACGAACATGACGTGGTCGCCGACAGCGCTTGTCTGCACCGTCGATCGGAGACGATGAGAACACTCGTCAGGGGGCCCGGCGATCACCAAGCGCAATTGATGATGGTCCTTGACCAGGTCTTCCGTCGCTCCGATCAGGGTCCCGAGATTCTTGTGCGGGTAGGCGTTGCCCACATAGAGGAGATAGGGCTCTCCGGAGACGCCGGGAACAGGTTCTGGATCGGTAGCGGGAGGATCGACTGCATACCTGATGACCACGGTCCGTCCGGGATCGGCCTTGAACATCCTCTCGAGATCGTCCGCCGTGTACTGCGACGGCGCGAGCACCTTGTGGGCACGTCGTACGGCGCTGGCCATGGTGAGCCGAGCGAGCGTCCTCTTGGAGAGACGCACAGGTTGCTTCCAGACAGACGTGTCGCAGTGGCTGGAGAACCTGAGCATCGTCGTGTCCTGAATGGTGACGACGAACTTCTCTCGGTAACCCACGGGAACGTTGAAATGGGGGAAGTGCACAAGGTCGGGGCGAACACGGCGGATCTGCCGAGGGAGGAGAGTCTGTTCGTCCAACCGGTACGGCCTGGCGTCGGACACCAGAGGGCGAAAGTTTGGACCGGGCGGGATCCAGGTCGTTTCATCCTCGCCGCGCAGCAGCACGACGTACTCGGTGTCGGCATCAAAGAGTGCCAAGTGCTCGAGGAGGCGTCGCGTGTATCGGCCTATACCCGTCCATGAAATGGCCCGGGCGTCGAGCACGACTCTCATGGCGAGAGGGTATCAGTGGGATTTCTCCCCACTCAGTGACGATGGCATCGTCCCCAAGACCTAAAATGGAAGACGGCACTCCGGAGAAAGGTTGATGGAACCCGAGATGACCAGCATCGATCTGGTACCCGACATCTCGGTCTGCGTTGCTACTTGCAACCGCGCCCGTCTTCTGCCAAGGCTCATCGCCGCTCTGGAGCAGCAATCGCTCGATCCAAGCAGGTTCGAGGTCGTGATCGCCGACGACGCCTCCACGGATGACACCCAGGAGGTGCTTCGGGAGCTGAGTGGACGATCACCCCTTCACGTTCGGGTCGTGCGGAACGAGGAACGCGGCGGCCCCGCGTCGGCCCGAAATCTGGCTTGGCGATCGGCCATCGCCCCATTTGTCGCCTTCACCGACGACGACTGCGTACCGACGCCGGGTTGGCTGGCCCTGCACCTGGAAGCACTGGGGGGCGTCGACATCGCACAGGGTCGAGTGGCACCTGACCCGGCTCAGGCCCACGGTGCCGGCCCGCTGGCACGGTCCATCGCGGTTGTGGACGAAAACGGGCTCTACGAGACCTGCAACATCTCCTACCGCAGGTCTTGGCTGGAGGGGTTGGACGGATTCGACCCCACTTTCCGACGCGCCGGTGAGGACGCCGACTTGGCCTGGAGGGCCAAGCTTGCCGGGGCGTCGACCACATTCTCCGCCGATGCTCTCGTGTACCACGATGTCGACCCGTTCTCGTGGAGACGGGAGCTGCGAAACACGAGACGTTGGGCAGGCGTCGTTTTGTTGGTCGGGCGCTATCCGCACTTGCGTGCTCGCTTCGGCATCGGTCGATCGTGGCGTGGCGCCCACCGTCCGGCTGTGCTTGCTGCCGGGGCCCTCGTGTTGATTGCCTGGGGGATCGCCAGTCGCCGAATCTTGGCGATCTCTGTGGGTGCGGCCGGGATGGCACCATATACCTGGTACCGACTCCATGCGCACCCCGTGGCCGGGGGCAGACGCCAGCGGCTCAAGCTCCTTGGCCCAGTCTTCACGATCGACTTGGCGGAGTTGGCAGTCATCACCTCCACTCGGGCCCGGCTGTGGTTTCGGTCGCTCGTGGGGGGGCAATACAGGTGAATCTCGGGGAGCAGAAATCGGTCCATCCGTCACATTGAGTTAAAGCGGTCCCTTCTGGGTGCCGATGTGGCCTTCGTGAGGAGAAGGGGTGCTCCCGCGACAGGGGACCGGCCGCCGCGTCGCATGGTCAATGCTCTCCGGCCTTTAGCGTGCGTTGTCTGTTGCATGGCAGCCGTGGGCTTCGCCGTGTCCACCACGTCCGCGGCCTCCGGAAAGGTTGGTTCCGCTGGCGCCTCTGTGACGACGGCTTCCGTGAGCTCGACCAATCTCCTCGTTGGCAACGATGCCACTTTCTCCACGTCGACTGGCACGTGGAGCAACTACAGCAATGCCAGCCTCGAGTTGGGAGCCGGCGCCGGAGAGGCGGGCTCCAATGCACTCGTTGCCACGGCCACGGGGGCGGAAATGATCATCGTCTCCGGCACGCCCGGGAACGGCGGCCTCACGGCTGCAAGGCCAGGGTCGATCTACTCGGGTTCGATCTCAGCGGAAGCCCCGACAGGTTCGGAAGAGATCGGACCTGTCCTCATCTTCTATACGAGCACCGGGTCGGTGCTGAACGGATTCTTCGGCCCTGGGACGAGCGTCGGAACGAGCCAGTGGGTTCCGCTGGCACCGGTGGTGGCGATCGCTCCGCCCGGTACCGCCTACGTCGTTCTCGGTCTCATCGTCGACAACGCGGGCTCGGGGAGTACCGTCGATTTCGACGATGCCTGGATCGAGCAGACGGCGGCCGCCGCCACTCCGGCCGTGGTGGGTCCGCTGTCGACGTCGGGGAACCAGATCCTTCAGTCGAACGGGCAGCCAGTGACCCTGCGCGGCGTCGTGCTGGACGGCTTGGAGTCCAGCCCTGACCCCTCGACCGTCACCGAGCAGGCCGTGATCGAGGCCAAGGCCTGGGGGGCCAACATCGTGCGGGTCCCCCTCGGAGAGCAATTCTGGCTGTCGTCGAACTGCGACTATTCCCCGAGCTACCAGTCGACGGTGAGCCAGGTCGTGAACTGGATCACGTCTCTGGGCATGGTGGCGCTTCTGGACCTGCACTACAACACCGTGGGCGGGTGCGAGACGGGCGGGCCCCACAACATGGCCGACGAGGCCCAGGCGCCCACGTTCTGGAGCCAGGTGGCGGCCCAGTACGCCTCGAACCCCCTGGTGGCCTTCGACCTCTACAACGAGCCCCACAACATCTCGGACCAGATCTGGCTGAACGGGGGGACGACCACCGACTACTACGCCCCCAACCAGACCTACGTGGCCGCCGGCATGCAGCAGCTCTACGACTCGGTGCGAGACACCGGGGCCCAGAACCTGGTCTTCATCAGCGGCAACAACTGGGCCAACACCGTGCCCGCTGAGCTCGTCTCGGGGACGAACATCGTCTACGCCATCCATTCCTACACCTGCACCACGGTCGCCCAGTGCCAGGCCGGGGAGCCCCAGACCTATGACCCGGCCTCCATCCTCGGGCAATGGGTGGGGCTTTCGGCCTCGCTGCCGGTCGAGATCACCGAGTTCGGATGGCCCAACCCCGACGACGGGACCTACATGGCCAACGTGATCTCCTACGCCCAGTCCGAAGGATGGGGGTGGATCGCTT
>JASHUM010000035.1 GCA_030040015.1 Acidimicrobiales bacterium | reverse complement strand
TGGCCCGGCTCATGGAGGCGAGCGGGAACACCAGGCGGGCACTGGCCCGCACCATGCGGGCCGAAGGCACGAGCATCCCGGCCATCGCCCGCGTCTTCGGTGTCACCCACCAGCGGGTGTCCAACATCCTGAGCGGGCCGCCGGCGGTGCCGACCCCGGTGCTGCACGAGGCGAACGGTCGTGGCGACTCCGCCATGCACGGGGATGAGGCCGAGCTGGGCTGAGCGCCCGTCTGGGCTGAGCGTCAGTCGGGGCTGACGTCGAGTTCTGCCGCGCCCTCGGCCGGGCTCGAGGCCTGGGCGTAGAAGCGCTTCGGGATCCTTCCTGCCTCTTTGGCCAAGGCCCCCGCCTCGACGGCATGGCGGAACGCGGCTGCCATCTGCACCGGGCGCCGGGCGCGGGTGATGGCCGTCGCCACCATGACCCCGTCGCAGCCGAGCTCGAGCGCCACCGTGGCGTCCGACGGGGTGCCGATGCCGGCGTCCACGATGACGGGCACCGAACACGTCTCGGCGATGAGGGCGATGTTGTGGGGATTGCGGATGCCGAGCCCGCTGCCGATGGGCGCGCCGAGCGGCATGACCGCCGCACAGCCCACCTGCTCCAGGCGCCGGGCCGCCACCGGGTCGTCCGAGGTGTAGGGAAGGACGACGAAGCCGTCGTCGCACAGCTGCTCGGCGGCGTCGAGGAGCTCGGCCACGTCGGGCAGGAGCGTGCGCTCGTCGCCGATGACCTCCAGCTTCACCCAGTCGGTACCGAACGCCTCCCGGGCCAGCTTGGACGTGAGCACCGCCTCGGCGGCGGTGAAGCACCCCGCCGTGTTGGGCAGCACCGCCACCTGGCGCCGGCCCAGGACGTCGAGGATCGATCCCCGGCTCGTCGGGTCCACCCGCCGCAGCGCCACCGTGGCCAGGGCGGCGCCGGACGCCTCGAGCACCTGGTCGAGGACGTCCAGGCTGGGGATGCCCCCCGTGCCGACCACCAGGCGCGACCCCAGTTCCCGGCCAGCCACGACCAGCGGGCCGCGCCGGGACGCCGGCAGCCGGCGTTCAGCCACCGGCCGCCGCCGTGACGATCTCGAGCCGGTCACCGCTGCGCACCGCCGTCGACGGCCAGGCGCTCTTGGGCACGACGTCACCGTTGCGGGCCACGGCCACGCCGTCGGGTGACGGGCAGAAGCGGACCACGACGTCGGCGACGGTGGTCGTGGCGCTCAGGTGCTCCTGGTTGCCGTTCACGGTCACGTCGATCATTGCGCACCGAAGCTCGCTGGACGCGCCGGCACCGTGAACCGGCCCGGCCCGAACGGTTCGAGCTCGGGTGGTTGCGGCCTTCCCTCGATGGCGGACACGACCGCATCGGCGGTGAGCGGTGCCAGGAGGATGCCGTTGCGGTAGTGGCCCGTGGCGAGCACGAGCCCCTCGACGTCGGGGCTGGGGCCCACGACCGGACCGTTGTCGGGCGAGCCCGGACGCAGCCCGGCGACGGCCTCCTCGAGGGCCATCTCGGACAGGGCGGGTAGGGCGCGCCGGGCGTCGCGCAGCAGCTCGTAGACGGCGCCGGCGGTCACCGAGGTGTCGAAGCCTTGCTCCTCGACGGTGGCGCCGACCACCACCGTGCCGTCTTCCCTCGGCACGACGTAGACCGAGGCGCCCTCCACGATGGCCCGCACCGACCGGGTCGGGCCGGGCCCCGGAGAGACGCCCCCACGGGGCCCGAGGCGCAGGATCTGGCCCTTGACCGGGCGCACGGCGGGGAGGGCGCCGGCCGGGAGCCCGCCGATCAGAGCCGAGCGGCATCCGGCGGCCAGGACGACGGCCGGGGAGCGCACACAATCCCCCGAAGCCAGGCGGACGCCGGACACCGCGCCCGCGGCCAGCTCCACGGCGTCGACGGCTTCCTCGAGGAGGACGACACCGGAGCTCCCCGTCGCCGCCAGGAGCGAACCGAGGAGCTGGCGGTTGTGCACCTGGTGGTCCCCGGGCGCCCACAACCCGCAGCGCACCCCCGGGGACAGGGCAGGTTCCATGGCCCGGGCGTGCCGTCCGGTCAGCCACTGCACCTCGAGCCCGAGCTCGCGCTCGTAGGCGTAGAGCGCCTCGGTCCACGCCCGGTCCCCCTCGTCCATGGCCACCAGGAGCGTCCCCGTGCGCCGGTAGCCGACCGGCGCTGCGGCCGCGGCGAGCTCGGTGGCGAAGGCGTCCCACCGGCGGGCCGCGGCCAGGGTCAGGGTGAGCAGGGCTTCCTCTCCGTACTGCACCTCGGTGACCGGTGCCAGCATTCCGGCTGCCACCCAGGACGCGCCCCGCGCCGGCTCGGGGTCGGCCACGACGACGGACATGCCGGCTCGGGCGGCGCGCCACGCCACGGACAACCCGATGACGCCGGCACCCACCACCACGACATCTGCCCTGCGTGACTCGCCGGTGGAGTGCATCCCAGCGGTGTGCACCCCAGCAATGGTACGGGGGGTATCCTTGGGGAGCTGCAGCTGGGCCAGTGTCGTCCCGGCGGCTCACCGGTGCGCAGGGGGCGCGCCGACGACCACGGAGACCGATGACCACGTCCCAGCCCACCTCGGACGGCGACGGCCGCCGCCGGGATCTCTACGACCCCTCCTTCGAGCACGACGCCTGCGGCATCGCGCTCGTCGCCGATCTCCACGGGCGGCGCAGCCACGCCATGGTGGACCGGGCGCTCAGCGCCCTCGAGCACCTCGACCACCGCGGGGCGCGGGGGGCGGAGCCCTCCACGGGGGACGGCGCCGGCATCCTGGTACAGGTCCCGGACCGCTTCCTGCGGGCCCACGTCGGTGTCGAGCTCCCCGAGCCGGGGGCGTACGCCGTCGGGCTGGTGTTCCTGCCGACCGAGCCCGACGAGGCGGCCAAGGCCCGCCGGCACATCGAGCAGCTGGCCGCCGCCGAGGGCCTGGACGTGGCGGCGTGGCGCGAGGTCCCCGTCGATCCGTCGGACCTCGGTGACAGCGCCCGACGGGCGATGCCGGCCGTGTGGCAGGTGGTGGTGCACCCACCCACGGCCCTGGTCGGTCCCGACGGGCTGCCCGACGCCTTGGCCGTGGACCGAATGAGCTACGCGCTGCGCAACCGCGTCGAGCACGAGGTTCCCGGCGTCTATCTGCCGTCGTTGTCCGCCCGCACCCTCGTGTACAAGGGAATGCTCACCAGCCACCAGCTCCGGGCGTTCTACCCCGACCTCTCCGACGATCGGTTCGAGACCGGGCTCGCCCTGGTGCACAGCCGGTTCTCGACCAACACCTTCCCGTCGTGGCCACTGGCGCACCCGTACCGGTACCTCGCCCACAACGGCGAGATCAACACCTTGCGGGGCAACCGCAACTGGATGCGAGCCCGGGAGGCCTTGCTCGAGAGCGAGTTGATCCCCGGCGACCTGGAGCGGTTGTTCCCCATCTGCGATCCTCAGGGAAGCGACTCGGCTTCCTTCGACGAGGCACTCGAGCTGCTCCACCTGGGGGGGCGTCCCTTGCCCCACGCCGTGCTCATGATGATCCCCGAGGCATGGGAGAACCATGGGCAGATGGACCCGGCTCGCCGTGCCTTCTACCGCTACCACGCCTCGCTCATGGAGCCGTGGGACGGGCCCGCCGCCGTGGTGTTCACCGACGGGACGGTGGCGGGGGGCGTCCTGGACCGCAACGGCCTGCGCCCCGCTCGCTACTGGGTGACCGAGGACGGCCTGGTGGTGCTGGCTTCGGAAGTGGGCGTGCTCGACATCGACCCCGCCACCGTCGTGCGCAAGGGCCGGCTGCAGCCGGGACGGATGTTCCTCGTCGACACGGCCCAGGGCCGCATCGTGGAGGACGACGAGATCAAAGCGGCGCTCGCCGCCGAGCACCCCTACGGGCGGTGGCTGGAGGAACAGCAGCTCACCCTCGAGGACCTGCCCCCTCGCACCATGCTCACCCCCCAGCACGCCTCGGTCGTGACCCACCAGCGCCTGTTCGGCTACACCACCGAGGAGCTGCGCATCATCCTCGTCCCCATGGCCGAGAACGGCGCCGAGCCGCTCGGGTCCATGGGGCACGACGCCGCCATCGCCGTGCTGTCCAACAAGCCGCGCCTGCTCTTCGACTACTTCACCCAGCTCTTCGCCCAGGTGACCAACCCACCGCTCGACGCCATCCGCGAGGAGTTGGTCACCTCCAGCCTGTCGAAAGTGGGACCGGAGCAGAACCTGCTCGAGCCGGCCGCCGAGTCGTGCCGGCAGATCGTCCTGCCCTCACCGGTGCTCGACAACGACGACCTGGCCAAGCTGCTCTACGTCAACGAGCACGGCGAGACCCCCGGCTTCAAGGGATTCGCCATCGACGGTCTGTTCGAGGCGGCAGGGGGTGGCGAGGCGCTGGCTCGGGCCATCGACGACGTGCGCTCCCGGATCTCCACCGCCATCGCCCTGGGCGCCAACGTCATCGTGCTGTCCGACCGGAACTCGAACGGCACCATGGCCCCCATCCCGTCGCTCCTGCTCACGGCGGCCGTGCACGAGCACCTCGTGCGGGAGAAGACACGGACCCGGGTGGGACTGGTGGTGGAGGCGGGCGACGCCCGAGAAGTGCACCACGTCGCCCTGCTGGTCGGATTCGGCGCCTCGGCCGTCAACCCCTACCTCGCCTTCGACACCATCGACGACATGATCGCCTCGGGCACCCTGACCGGCGTCACGCCCCGCCAGGCCCGCAAGAACTACATCAAGGCCCTGACCAAGGGCGTCGTCAAGATCATGTCCAAGATGGGAGTGTCCACCGTCGCCTCCTACACCGGGGCGCAGATCTTCGAGGCGGTGGGCCTCGACAGCTCCGTGGTCGACGAGTACTTCACCGGGACGGTGAGCCGCATCGACGGTGCCGGGCTCGACGCCCTGGCTGCCGAGGTGGTGGCCCGCCACGGCGCCGCTCACGAGCCGCGGCCGACCAGCCGTGCCCATCGCGAGCTGGAGGTTGGCGGCGAGTACCAGTGGCGCCGAGAAGGCGAGATCCATCTCTTCAACCCGAAGACCGTGTTCAAGCTTCAGCACGCCACCCGGGCCAAGCGCTACGACGTCTACAAGGAGTACACCCGGCTGGTCGACGACCAGTCCACCGCCTTGTCCACGTTGCGCGGGCTGTTCCGTCTCAAGGAGGGCGTGCTCGCTCCCGTGCCGGTCGACGACGTGGAACCGGTCGCCTCGATCGTGAAGCGGTTCGCCACCGGGGCCATGTCCTACGGGTCCATCTCAGCCGAGGCGCACGAGACCCTGGCCATCGCCATGAACCGCCTGGGCGGCAAGTCCAACACCGGAGAGGGTGGAGAGGACGCCGAGCGCTTCGTCCCCGACGAGAACGGGGACCTGCGCCGAAGCGCCATCAAGCAGGTGGCGTCGGGACGCTTCGGGGTGACGAGCGAGTACCTGGTCAACGCGGACGACCTGCAGATCAAGATCGCCCAGGGGGCGAAGCCCGGTGAGGGTGGCCAGTTGCCGGGCCACAAGGTGTACCCGTGGATCGCCAAGACCCGGTACTCGACTCCGGGGGTGGGCCTCATCTCGCCGCCCCCGCACCACGACATCTACTCCATCGAGGACATCGCCCAGCTCATCCACGACCTGAAATCGGCCAACCCCCGAGCCCGGGTGCACGTGAAGCTCGTGGCCGAGGTGGGCGTGGGAACGGTCGCAGCCGGGGTGGCGAAGGCCAAGTCCGACGTGGTGCTCATCTCCGGCCACGACGGGGGGACCGGCGCCAGCCCCCTCACCTCGATCAAGCACGCCGGGGTGCCCTGGGAGCTGGGGCTGGCCGAGACTCAGCAGACGCTGGTGCGAAACGGCCTGCGCGACCGCATCGTGGTGCAGGTGGACGGCCAGCTCAAGACCGGGCGCGACGTGGTGGTCGCCGCCCTGCTCGGGGCCGAGGAGTTCGGGTTCGCCACGGCGCCACTCGTGGTGTCGGGGTGCGTGATGATGCGTGTCTGCCATCTCGACACCTGCCCGGTCGGGATCGCCACCCAGAACCCCGAGCTGCGCAAGCGCTTCACCGGCAAGCCCGAGTTCGTCGAGCAGTTCTTCGAGTTCGTGGCCGAGGAGGTGCGCGAGTACCTGGCGGCGCTGGGGCTCCGCTCCATCGAAGAGGCCATCGGCCGCGTCGACCTCCTCGACGTGGTGCCGGCCATCGAGCACGCCAAGGCCGCCGGCCTCGACCTCACGCCCGTGCTGGCCGTGCCCGAGCAGGGCCCGCCCACCGACCGCCACTGCTGCCGGGCCCAGGACCACGGGCTCGAGAAGGCCCTGGACCACCGCTTCCTCGACGCCTGCCTCGAGGCCATCGAGGACGGGACGACGGTGTCGATGGAGATGGACATCTCGAACCGGGACCGCACCGTCGGCACGCTGCTCGGCTACGAGATCACCAGGCGCCGCGCCGGTGCCGGGCTCCCCGACGGCACCGTGCAGCTCACGTTCCGGGGCTCGGCGGGGCAGAGCTTCGGCGCCTTCGTCCCCGCCGGGGTGACCCTGCGGCTGTACGGCGACGCCAACGACTACCTGGCCAAGGGGTTGTCGGGCGGCCGGGTGGTGGTGCGCCCGCCCGAGGGGTCCACCTTCGTCGCCGAGGACCAGATCATCGCCGGCAACGTCATCCTCTACGGCGCCACCGCCGGTGAGGCGTTCATCAGGGGCCAGGTGGGTGAGCGGTTCTGCGTGCGCAACTCGGGAGCCACCGCCGTGGTGGAAGGCGTGGGCGACCACGGCTGTGAGTACATGACCGGTGGCCGGGTGGTGGTGCTCGGCCCCACGGGGCGCAACTTCGGCGCTGGCATGTCGGGTGGGGTGGCCTACGTGCACGACCCTCAGCGCCGCTTCGGTCCCATGGCCAACCCCGAGATGGTGGAGCTCGAACCGCTCGACGAGGAGGACCGTCGCTGGCTGCTCGACGTCGTCGAGCGCCACCGAGCCGAGACGGGCTCGGCGGTGGCCGGAAGGCTGCTGGACGGCTGGGGCCGGGCCTTGGACGACTTCGTGAAGGTGATGCCCCGCGACTACCGCCGGGTGCTCGAGGCGACCCGGCGGGCCGTCGAGGAGGGCACGTCGGTGGACGAGGCGGTCATGGCCGCTGCCCACGGCTAGGGGCCCGGTCATGGGAAAGATCACCGGCTTCCTCGAGTTCCCCCGGCGCCTGCCGCCACGCCGTCCCGTGCCTGTGCGCGTCCGGGACTGGCGCGAGGTCTACGAGCCGTTCCCCGAGGAGGACGCCAGGGCCCAGGCGGCGCGGTGCATGGACTGCGGCATCCCGTTCTGCCACGAGGGCTGCCCGCTCGGGAACCTCATCCCCGAGTGGAACGACCTCGTCTACCGGGGGGACTGGTACGACGCCGCCGAGCGGCTCCACGCCACCAACAACTTCCCCGAGTTCACCGGCCGGCTGTGCCCGGCGCCGTGCGAGGGCTCCTGTGTGCTCGGCATCAACGCCGAGCCGGTCGCCATCGAGCGGGTCGAGTACGAGATCGCCGAGCGGGCCTGGGCCGAGGGGTGGGTCTCCCCGCAGACGCCGGAGGCCTCCACCGGACGGTCGGTGGCCGTGGTGGGCTCAGGGCCGGCCGGATTGGCCTGCGCCCAGCAGCTGGTGCGGGCCGGGCACCGGGTGGTGGTCTTCGAGCGGGCCGAGCGCCCGGGTGGCCTGCTCCGCTACGGGATCCCCGAGTTCAAGATGGAGAAGGCGGTGCTGGACCGGCACCTGGCCCAGATGCGGGCCGAAGGCGTGGAGTTCCGGTGCGCCACGGCCGTGGGGTCGTCCGCCGACCCCGAGGCGGCCGCGGCCGAGCCGGGCGCAGGGCGCGGCCCGGGTGAGGCCTGCGCCCCGGACGTGCGGGTCGTCCCGGCCCAGGACGTCGTGGCCGAGTTCGACGCCGTGGTGCTGGCCGGGGGGGCCACA
>JASHUM010000034.1 GCA_030040015.1 Acidimicrobiales bacterium | reverse complement strand
GGCGGCGGAGGCTCGTCGTACCTCGAGAACGCCGCCGTGCCCTGGCACTGGGAGGCGACCACCCTCACCACGGGTTGGGCCTTCATCATCTACATCTGAGTTTGCCCGGCCCGCCGGAGTGGGCGGACAGCCACCGAGACCACCGCCCGCGTTCAGGCGCCCCGGCCAGCCCGTTCCGGCAGGCCGCCCATCACTTTTCGTGGTGACCCAACCAAATCCCCAAGCGTGATTTTGCCGCTCATAGTGTGAATTGTGGGCATTTCCCCCTCAATTAGTGGCTAACCGTTGACACGCCAGCGCTGTCAGCGAACAATAAGCCGCACTCCGTGAAGGCGACTGTTGGTGGTCGTCGAACGGATACAGGGGGGTGGGGGTAGTGACGGATCTGTATTCTTCGCGCGCCGCGGCACCGACCAAGCGGAGGATGCGGCGAGCCTCGATCGTGGTTGGGGTCGTCCTGGGGGCCACGGCCGTGCTCACCATCGTGGGGCTGGTCATGGCCGGCGCCAAGGGGGCGACGGCGTTCACGCAGGCGTCGTTCCAGGCACCGGCGACTCTGCATGCGGTGCGCGCCGCCATCTGGCGCGGCCTGCGTCTCACCACCCTCGACCCGAACTACTGGGCCTTTGTCGCCTTCCTGACCCTCTGTCAGTGGCTGTGGCCGGCCCAACGTGACCAGCGCAACAACTTCTCGGTGGAGATGGCGGTCGACGCGGTGTGGTTCGTGATGGGCAATGCCATGCAGTTCACCGTCGTGGCCGTGACGCTCGGCGCCGTCACGGTCGCCTACGCCGAGCTGCTCGGGACGTGGTCGCTCAACCTGCAGCCACTGGTCGGATTCTGGGGCCTGGCCATTTTCGCCTTCGTCGCCACAGATGGCCTGGCATGGCTGTCGCACTGGTGCCACCACAAGGTGCGGACCCTGTGGCGCTTTCACGCCGTGCATCATTCTCAGCAGCGCCTCAATGCCCTGTCGGACAACCGAACGCACGTGGGCGAGGTGGTGTTCGCGGCATTGATCGTCTTCGTCCCGTCGCAGCTCCTCGGCCTCAACGCCGCTACCTCGATGGGACTGGCCTTCATCGGGATCTACTACTCGGCCATGCTCCACAGCAATGTCCGGACCAATCTGGGCCCGTTCCGCTACCTCTTCATGGGCCCCCAGGCCCACCGGGTGCATCACTCCATCGAGCCCCAGTACTACGAGCGAAACTTCGGCACCGTCTTCCCCTGGTGGGACTTCATGGCCGGCACCTATTACTGGGGTGTCAACGAGTACCCGGCCACGGGCATCACCGATCAGTCGTTCCCGTTGCGCGATCGGCGGGACCTCAACCCGCTCAAGTGGGTGGTGATCTTCTTCAAGCAGCTCACCTACCCGTTCGCCATGATCTGCCGGGACGTTGCCGCCTGGGTGTCGGCGTCCTTCTTGCCGCAACCTGCGCTGCTCATGGCCGGCGCCGGCGGTCTGGCCATGGCGGCCGGCGTCACCGAGTTGGACCAGTCTCGCCGCACGAGCCTCCTGAGCCGGAAGGGCTCCGCCGGTGGGCGCGCCGCCCGTTCCGGGGGGACGGCTCTGGCCAGGGGTGACAATCACCATCGCCGGGCAGTAGCCGTCTGGGCCGGTGTTGCCGCCGCCCTGCTGGTGGGTGTGTTGGCCTACACGATGCAGGGCTCCGGGACCACCGCCATCCAGGCCGCAGGGAACAGCGCCATCCAGGGCCAGCTCGGCTCGGGCGTTTCCAACAAGCCGAGCAACCCGCCCACGGCCGCGGCGTCGGGGGTCGGGGGGAGCGTGGCGTCGTCCTCGAGCAACTCCGTGCCCGGGTCGGCGGTCACCGGAGCTCCGGCTGGTGCTCGGTCGTCGGGCCCGACCTTGACGGCTGCCGTCGGCGCGCCAGGGTCGGGCACGTCGGAGTCGACCTCGGGCGTCTCGGGCGGGTCGTCCACCGGGACGACGACGTCGACCGGGCAGACGGGTGGGCAAGGTGGTGGATCGAGCAGCGGCTCGTCGCAGACCACCCAGCCGGGCTCCGACGGGACCGGAAGTGGGAGCACGTCGACCGGGGGGAGCGCGTCTGGCGGCTCGAGCAGCACGTCGGGTTCGGGATCGTCGACGGGCTCGGGGTCCGGGTCCACGAGCTCGTCCGGCTCGGGGTCCACGAGCTCGAGTTCGGGTTCGGGATCCACGAGCTCGTCGGGTTCGGGATCGTCGACGGGCTCAGGGTCCGGGTCCACGAGCTCGTCGGGTTCGGGAACCTCGAAGCCGGTGACCACGGCGACCACTGCTCAGGAGAGCGATGGCGGCTTGGTGGGCGGACTGTTGCACACGGTGACGGGCTTGTTGGGCGGGCTGTAAGTCGAGCCAGCTAACCAAGATCAGCCGAGGCGAAATTCGCAAGTGGTGCGCCGCAAGTGGTGCGCAAGTGGTCATACAGCGCAAGTGGTGCAAGTGGCTCGGCTAACGGGGTCAAGGCTAAGTGGTGGTCATACAGCTAAGTGGTGCGCCTGTTCGGTAACGGCTGATGTGTCTCGAATCAGTAACGGTTGAGCTGTAACAGCCTCCGGGTCATTTTCTAGTCCGTTTGGGCTGCCTCTCAGCCCTCTTCTTTCTCACCTCCCCCTTCGAGGTCCTGGCCACCGTCTTCAAGAGCTCGTTGCCGCACCAGACTTCGAGCGTCGTTTCTCGGACATGGACGTCGACCA
>JASHUM010000033.1 GCA_030040015.1 Acidimicrobiales bacterium | reverse complement strand
CGACGAGCAGTTCGTCCTTGGAGGCGAAGCAGCGGTAGAAGCTCTTGAGCGAGCTCCCCGCCGTCGCCACCAACTGGCTCACGGTGAACCCCGGACCGCCGGCCTCCCACATGAGGGCTCGAGCCGCTTCGACGAGGCGCCCGGCCGTGTCCGTCGGCGCCGTCGCCCGGCTCCCATCGACCTGGAGGGTCACGCCGCCGCAAACTATCATGCCGGAGAACGCCGTTCTCCAATTGGCCGGAGGGGGAAGCACGATGGGACAGCCGATCGGTCTGGTCGTCGACGGGGCCGTGGTGGCCGGGGAAGCAGGCACCTACGAGGTGCGCAACCCGGCCGACCCGCACGAGGTCGTGCTCGAGGCACCGGCCGCTTCGTCGTCGCAGCTCGACGCCGCCGTGGAGGCGGCGCGTCGGGCCCAGCCGGCGTGGGGGGCCATGGACGCCGAGGAGCGTTTCGACCTGGTGCGCAAGGCGGCGACAGCGGCAGGTGCCGCCGTCGAGGAGATGGACCTGGCCCGGCTGCTCACCCGTGAGCACGGCAAGGTGCTGTGGGAGGCGCAGTTCGACGCCGGGACGGTCGCCGGCATGGCCTCCGCCTTCGCCCCCCTGGCCGCCGAGGTGCTCGCCGGGCGCACGCTTCCGGGACAAGGCCGCACCACTCGTGTCGTCCCCGAGCCCCACGGCGTCGTTGCCGCCATCCTCCCGTTCAACTGGCCCGTGTCGGTGCTCGGCAACAAGATCCTGCCGGCGCTGCTCATGGGCAACGCCGTGGTGGTGAAGACCCCGCCGAGCTGCCCCGGTGCGGTGCTGGCCGTGACCGCGGCCATGGCCGAGATGCTGCCGGCCGGCGTGGTGAACGCCCTCAACGCACCTGGCCCAGAGCTGGGCTCGGCGCTGGTGGCGCACCCGGGTGTGGACATGGTGTCGTTCACGGGCGGGGTGCCGACGGGGCGGGCGGTGATGCAGGGGGCGGCCGGCGCCCTCACCCCGGTCGTGCTCGAGCTGGGAGGAAACGACCCCTCACTCGTCGCCCCCGACGTCGAGATCGACGACGCATTGGCCGAGAAGGTCTTCGGGGCCACGTTCCTCACCACGGGTCAGGTGTGCATGGCCATCAAGCGGCTGTACGTGCCCGAGGCCAAGGTGCCGGCCATGGTCGAGGCGCTCGTGGCGCGGATCGGGCGCGAGGTGGTCGGCAACGGCCTCGAGCCCGAGGTGACCATGGGACCGGTGCACCGCGAGCCCGACCGACGGCGGATCGAAGCGATGCTCGAGGACGCCGCCGGGCGCGGCGCCACCGTGCACCGCCCTGCCCGCTTGCGCGACGAGGCCGCCTCGAGCGGCGGCTACTTCGTCTCCCCGGCTGTGGTCGAGGGCGCGCCCGACGACGCGTCCATCGTGGCCGAGGAGCAGTTCGGGCCGGCCCTGCCTGTCCTCGGATACCGGGACGTGGACGAGGCGCTGGCCCGGGCCAACGACACCAGCTACGGGTTGTGCGCCTCGGTGTGGACCGGGGACATGGAGCTGGCTGGACGCCTGAGCCGGCAGCTCGAAGCGGGCACCGTCTTCGTGAACGCGCACGGCACCTCGGCCATGGACCATCGGGCCCCCTTCGGCGGCTGGAAGCACTCCGGCTTCGGGGTCGAGCTCGGTCCCGAGGGGATGCTGGCGTTCACCCGGCCCAGGACCATCCTCGAATTCGCGGCTTCGGAGGTGCGCTGATGCTCGATCTGGTCATCCGAGGGGGAACCGTCGTCGACGGGACGGGCGCACCGGCGCGCCGAGACGACGTCGGTGTCACCGACGGCCGAGTCGTGGCGCTCGGCGACGTGAAGGAGAGCGGCGCCCGGGAGATCGACGCCACCGGGCTCGTCGTCGCCCCCGGTTTCGTCGACATCCACACCCACTACGACGCCCAGCTGTTCTGGGACCCGACCGCCAGTCCTTCTCCGCTGCACGGTGTCACCACGGTGATCGGCGGGAATTGCGGCTTTTCCCTCGCCCCCGCCGGCGAGGCGCATGCCGACTACCTGGCACGCATGATGGCCCGGGTCGAGGGCATGCCCATCCAGGCACTCGAGTTCCTCGACTGGAAGTGGACCAGCTTCGGGGAGTGGTTGGGTCGTCTGGACGGCGCCATCGCCGTCAACGCCGGGTTCCTGGCCGGGCACTCGGCCCTGCGCCGCTCGGTCATGGGCGACGACGCCGTGGGCAGCGAGGCGACGCCTGCGCAGGTGCAGGCCATGGCCGAGCTGTTGCGCCGCTGCACGGCGGAAGGAGCCCTCGGCCTGTCCACGTCGAAGGCGCACACCCACAACGACGGCGACGGCCAGCCGGTGCCGTCGCGCTCGGCGGCCCGTGGCGAGCTCGAGGCGCTGTGCACGGCACTGGCCGGCTGTCGGGGCACCACCCTCGAGCTCATCGTTCCCGGGTGTCTGAACGGCTTCAGCGAAGAAGAGGTCGAGCTCATGGCGACGCTCTCTCTCCTGGCCAACCGCCCGGCCAACTGGAACGTGCTCGGGGTCTCGGCCATGAACCCGGCCGGGTGCTGGCGCCAGTTGGAGGCGTCGACGGCGGCGGAAGAGCGCGGCGCCAAGGTGGTGGCGCTCACGTTGCCCCACACCATGAAGATCCGGCTCTCCTTCGAGCACGGTGCCATCCTCGACGGCCTCCCCGGCTGGCGCGAGCTCTTCGCCGTCAGCGACGAGGAACGAATGGCTCGCCTTCGCGATCCCGAGGAGCGCCACCGCCTGCGCCAGGGCGCGTCGTCCAAGGAGGCGGGCATCCTCGGGGCGCTGGCCAACTGGAAGAACCTGCGCATCGAGGAGACGTTCAGCCCCGAGAACCGCGCCCTCGAGGGGCGCTCGGTCGGCGAAGTGGCGGCCGACGCGGGAAAGGAGCCGTTCGACGCCCTGCTGGACGTCGTCGTCGCCGACCGTTTGCGCACCGGGCTCCGTCCTCCCATCCCCGAGACCGAGGCCGACTGGGACCTGCGGGCCGAGGTGTGGCGCGATCCCCGCACCATCGTGGGTGGGTCCGACGCCGGCGCCCACCTCGACGTCATGTGCGGCGCCATCTACTCGACGTCGCTGCTCGGGGACGGTGTCCGCAAGCGCCAGCTGCTCAGCTGGGAGGAGGCGGTGCACCAGCTCACCGACGTGCCCGCCCGCCTCTACGGACTGCGCCACAGGGGGCGGGTCGCCGAGGGGTACTTCGCTGATCTCGTCCTCTTCGATCCCACCCGCGTCGGGCACGGGACCGAGCGCACCCGCGACGACCTTCCCGGCGGCGCCAGCCGGCTCTACGCCGAGGCCGTCGGCGTCGCCCGGGTCCTCGTGAACGGCACCGACATCGTCGTCGACGGCGCCTTCACCGGGGAGGTGCCGGGAGCGGTCCTGCGGTCGGGTGCCGACACCGAGACCGTGACGGTCCCGGGCGGGAAAGCGGCGTGACCGTCGCCCGGGCGGCGGTCGCCCGCCAGGTGGGCGAGCCGCTCACCGTGGAGGAGATCGAGCTCGCCGACCCCGGCCCCCGCGACGTCGTCGTGCGCCTGGCGGCGAGTGGGGTGTGCCACTCGGACCTGTCGGTGAAGAACGGGTCCATTCCCTTCATGTTCCCCACCGTGCTCGGCCACGAGGGAGCCGGCGTGGTGGAGTCGGTCGGTGAGGCGGTGAGCCGCGTGGCGCCCGGTGACCACGTGGTGCTCACGTGGATGCCGCCGTGCCGGCGTTGCTACTGGTGCCTGGCCGGCCAACCCATGCTGTGCGAGAACGGGCTGTCCGAGGCGCTGGGCGGCGAGTACGCGACCCTCGACGGCCAGAAACTGATCCGTGGGCTCGGAACAGCCACCTTCGCCGAGCGCACCTTGGTCCCCGAGGGCGAAGCGGTCCCCATCGACCGGTCGGTGCCGCTCGAGCTCGCCGCTCTGGTCGGGTGCGCACTGTCGACGGGGATCGGTGCCGTGTGGCGCACCGCCCAGGTGCGCCCGGGCACGTCGGTGGCCGTCATCGGCTGCGGAGGGGTGGGGCTGTCCGTGATCCAAGGGGCGCGGCTGGCCGGGGCGGGACTGATCGTGGCCGCCGACCCGGTGCCGACCAAGCTCGACATGGCCAAGGCCCTCGGCGCCACGGTGACCGTCGACGCCGCCGGTGACACCGTGGCCGGGGTGCGCCAGGCCACAGATGGCCGTGGGGCGGACACGGTGTTCGAGGTGGTGGGCCGGGCCACCACCATCCGAGCGGCCTTCGCCGCCACGAGACGGGGCGGAACGACGGTGCTCGTCGGCGCCGGCTCTCCCCAGGAGCAGGTCACCTTCGATGCCATGGAGCTCTTCGTGGACGGGAAGACCGTCACCGGGTGTGTGTACGGGTCGACCGACCCCGACCGTGACTTTCCCGCCCTGGTGGAGCTGGTGCGCACCGGAGCAGTGGACGCCACCAGCCTGGTGACCCAGCGCATCGCCCTGGACGAGGTGAACGAGGCGTTCGACGCCATGGAGGCTGGAACAGTGGCCCGCAGCGTGATCGTCTTCGATGGGGAGGAGGCAGAGCCATGACCAAACCCCAGGGCCTGGAGGTGGTCGACGCCGACGGGCACGTGGCCGAGTCGGTCGAGTTCTTCGGCGAGCTGTTCCAGCGCTTCCCCGACCAGATGGCCGTGCGGAGCGACACCAAGCTGGGAGTGCAGGTCGAGGGCCGCCCGGTTCCCTTCTTCGAGGGCCCGGGGGCAGGGTGCCCGCCCGACCACGGCATCACGACGGCGGCGGGTGTCAACCCGCACAGCGTGGACGGGGTGCTGGCCAACGCCGACACCGACGGCATAGACGTCATGGTGCTGTTCCCGAGCTTCGGCCTGTGTGTTCCGGCCGTGCAGGACCCGGTCCTGGGCGAGGGGATCGCCCGCGCCTACAACCGCTGGGTCTCGGAGTTCTGCGCCAAGGGACAGGGCCGCCTGCACGCCGCCGCCGTGGTGCCGGTCGAGTCGGTGGACACGGCGGTCTCGGTCATGGGCGAGGCCAAGGAGCTCGGCCTGGTGTGCACGGTGCTGCCGCCGGCGCTGCGCGACCGCAACCTCGACCATCCCGACCTCGAGCCGCTGTACTCGGCGGCCGAGGACCTCGACATGGCCCTCGGCATCCACGGCGCGCCCGGGATCCACCTCCCCAAGATCGGCGTGGACCGGTTCACCAACTACATCCAGGTCCACTGCATCAGCTTCCCCTTCGACCAGATGACGGCGATGACCGCACTCGTGAGCGGCGGGGTGTTCGATCGCCACCCCCGGCTGCGCGTCGCCTTCCTCGAAGCAGGGGCGGGCTGGCTGCCGTGGTTCGTCGAGCGTCTCGGCGAGCACTACGAGTCGCGGGGGGACTGGATCCCGAATGGGTGGCGGCGTCCTCCGGCGCAGTACGTGGAGGTGGGCAACGTGTGGATCACCTGCGAGCCCGACGAGGGGACGTTGCCGTCCTTCGTCCAAGCGCTCGGTGATCGCTGCGTCATGTTCGCCAGTGACTACCCCCACTGGGACGGGGCCTGGCCACGCGCCACCACCGAGCTCGTCGAGCACGCCCGAGGCCGGCTCTCGGAGGAGTCGTTGGCCCGTGTGGCCGGGGCCAACGCCCGGGCCTTCTACGGCTTGTAGCCCATCACCAGGGATTTCGCTTCCCCTCCCCGGGGTAGGGGGGCACGGTGGACACTGGATCGGGAGCGGCCCAGGCAGTGGACCTGGCCGTGGCGCTGCTGCTCTCGAGCTGCATCGGCGTGGAGCGAGAGCTGCGCCAGAGGTCGGCAGGCTTGCGCACCCACACATTGGTGGGCCTCGGCGCGGCGCTTTTCATGCTCATCTCCAAGTACGGCTTCTCCGACGTGCTCAGCCCGGGTCGTGTCGTACTCGACCCATCGCGGGTCGCCGCCCAGATCGTGACGGGCATCGGGTTCATCGGGGGCGGGCTCATCTTCGTCCGACGGGACGTGGTGCGGGGGCTGACGACAGCCGCCGCCGTCTGGCTCACTGCCGCCGTGGGCGCTGCCGCTGGCGCCGGGCTACTGGCACTGGCCGCCGGGGTCACGGCCGCCCACTTCCTCGTCGTCTACGGCTATACCCCCATAGTCCGGGTGCTTCCCCAGTCCCGAGGCCGCAATACCCTTTGGCTCCGCTACCGCGACGGAAGCGGGGCCTTGCGCAGCGCCCTGGAGCAGTGCACCGCGGCCGGCTTCCTCATTGCCGAGCTGACGGTCGACCACGAGGACCAAGAAGGCACCCGGCGCGGGGTGCGGGTGTCTATGGAGCTCCGGGGACGAGGCAACTTTCACGACCTCGTGGCCGCGCTGGAGAGCATCGACGGCGTCCTGTCGGTGGGCGCAGGCGACCTCAGCTGGGTCGGCGACAGCCCTTGAGACGGGCGGGGCCGAGGCCCTCGGGCCATGATGAGCGCCGTGACCGACGACTCGCCGGGTCTGCGCATTCCCTCTCCCGTTGCACTGCTGCGCTGGTTCCTGGCACTGGGGGAGGAGCTGGCCCGCTCTCCGGCCACGTTGTCGCGGGCTCGGGAGCTGCTCGACGGGCTGGGGGAGCTCCCTGTCCAGCTCGACCGCGTGGTGCGGTCGGTGGAGGACGTCACCGCCCCGCTGTCGGGTTCGCTCGAGGACGTAGCCGTGGCCCTGACCGAGATCCGGGACAGGCTCGAGCATCTCGACACGGTGATCCTGCACCTGCGCGACACGGTGTTCGCCGTGGTGGCTGCCATCCCGGGAGGGAGGCGAGCACTGGATCGGCTCCCCCCACCACCGCAGGCGGCGACACGAGCACAGGAGGATCCGGGCAGGAGCATGCCGGGTGGCGAGGGCTACGATGCGCCGCCATGCTCCGAGACTCGCTCGACCACGTGATGGACGAGGTCCTCGCCGACCGTCGTCTTCTGTCCCACCCCTTCTATCGCCGCTGGGAGGCTGGCGAGCTGGTCCGCGGTGAGCTGGCCGCCTACGCCGCGCAGTACCGGTACTTCGAAGCCGTGCTGCCCGAGATGCTGGCCGGAGCGCGTGACGCGCTCCCCGACGGTGAGGCTCGGAAATTGGTGGAGGGGAACTTGGAGGACGAGCTCGGAGTGCCGGCTCCTCATCTCGAGCTGTTCGACCGCTTCGCCCGGGCTGTGGGGGCCGGTGAGGACGAGCCGACGCCGGCGACGTCGGCGTTGATCGAGTGCTACCGGGAGTCGGCACGTCGCGGCCCCGTGGCCGTGCTGGCGGCGTTGGCCGCGTACGAGGTCCAGGCGGCGTCCATCGCCCGTTCCAAGGCGGACGGGCTCCGAGCCCGTTACGGCCTGACCGACTCCGGTACCCGGTTCTGGGACGTGCACGCCGTCATGGACCGTGCCCATGGCACCTGGGCGCTCGAGGCGTTGACCGCCCTCGACCCCGACGAGGACGTCGTCGGTCGCAACGGCCGGGCTGCCGCCGACGCCTGGTGGGCCTTCCTCGACGAGCGCCAGGAGGCGGCGACCGAGCTTGCCGCCTGCTGACCCGTCCACCGGCACGTCGGTGCCGGTGCGCCACGGCCTGTTCGTCGAGGGCCCGCCACCGGCGCTCGTGTGCGGACGGTGCGGCACGTGCGCAAAGGTGCACTTCCCTCGCGCCCTCCTCTGCCCCTATTGCTCGGCCGACACCGTCGACGAGGTGCACGTTCGGGGACCCGGCACGCTGTGGGCCTTCACCGCCGTGACCGCCCCGCCCCCGGGGTACGCAGGGGACGTGCCGTACGGCTTCGGCGTGGTCGAGCTGCCTGAAGGTGTGCGCGTGGTGGCGAGGATCACCGAGTCCGACCCGGCCGCCCTGTCCCTGGACGAGTCGATGGAGCTCGTCGTGGTGGCGCTGCACACCGACGAGCTGGGACGGTCGGTCGTGACGTACGCCTTCGCCCCGGGGAGCTGAACGGGCGTGGGCGTCGTCGAGGTGGCCGGCGTGGGCATGCACCCCTTCGGGCGGCACCCCGACACCTCCACCACCGACATGGGCGTCGTGGCGGTGCGCGCCGCCCTGGCCGAGGCCGAAGTGGGCCGAGGGGGTTTCCAGGCCGCCTTCTGCGGTACCGCCTACGGCGGCGTGGCTTGCGGGCACAAGGTGCTGGGGGCCCTGGGCATGACGGGGATGCCCATCGTCGACGTGGAGGCGGGGTGCGCCAGTGGTGGAGCGGCGCTCCAGTTGGCGGCGTCGGCCATCTCGTCCGGTCAGCACGACTGCGTGGTCGTGTTCGGCGTGGAGAAGATGCCCCGGGGCATCATCCGCTCGTCGTTCTTCGACCCCTGGCAGGAGGAAGCCGGACTGGCTGCCACCCCGGGCTACTTCGCTCTGCGGGCCATGCGCCTCATGCACACCTCGGGGGTGACCAAGGATCACCTCGCCGCTGTGGTGGTGAAGAACCGCCGGCACGGTGCCGAGAACCCCGACGCCATGTTCCGCTCCGAGGTGACTGCCGCCGAGGTGCTCGAGTCGCGCCTGGTGTGTGAACCGCTGCACCTGTGGATGCTGTGCAGCCCCAACGAGGGTGCTGCCGCCGTCGTGCTCCGAGCCGGCACCGGCACCGGTGTGCGACTGGCCTCGGCGGTGCTGCGCTCACACCTGCCCGGGTCGGTGTTGAGTGAGTCGACGCCGATGTCGGGCCTGACCGACGATGCCGTGGTCCCCCCCACCACCTTGGCGGCTCGTGACGCCTTTCAGGAGTCGGGCCTCGGTCCCGAGGACCTCGACGTCGTCGAATGCCAGGACACCGACGCGGCGCGCGAGCTGCTCAGCTACGAAGAGCTGGGCCTGTGTCCCGCCGGGGGTTCGGCCGAGTTGCTCGAGTCGGGCGCCACCACGCTCGGCGGCCGGCTCCCCGTCAACCCCAGCGGCGGGCTCCTGTCGAAGGGGGAACCGCTCGGAGCTTCGGCCCTGGGACAGGTCGTGGAGCTCGTGCGGCAGCTGCGCGACGAGTGCGGATCGCGTCAGGTGCCCGGCGCCCGGACCGCGCTGTCGCACACCGTGGGCCGGGGAGCGAACGCCGGGGTGGTCGTCCTGCAGCGCTGACGGCGGGGCCGGGGACGTCGGTCAGCCCGAAGCCCCGTCTCCCAGCTGCGCCGCCAGGGTGGTGGCACGATCGGCCAGGCGGTGGTCGCGCAACAACTCGGCCATCTCCATGAAGGCCGGCGTGGGTCCGGACCAGGCCAGCTCGTCGACGTCGCCGAGGAGGTCGCGCTCCACCTGCAACGTCGCCAGCCGGCAGAACAGCATGGCGAGCTCACGCTCGGAAGCCAGACGGTCGGCCAGGCCCGCCGCGTTCCGGACCTGGGCCCGCACGTCGGTGTCCCAGTCGGCCACCTTGTCGGGGATGTCTTCGATCGTCCCGTAGCGGGCCAGGACAACGGATGCGGACCGCTTGCCCCAGCCGGCGAGCCCGGGAAAGCCGTCGGCGCTGTCGCCCACGAGCGCCAGCCAGCCGGGGATCGACGGAGGGGCGACGCCGAACTTCTGCCACACGCCCTTCTCGTCCAGGGTGACGTCGGCTCGCCGGTCGAATTGCACCACCCGGGAGTCGCGGACGCACTGAGCCAGGTCCTTGTCGGGGGTGCAGATGCGCACCTGGTCGACGCGACCGTCGTCGGAGGCGACGGCGGCCGCCGACGCCAAGGCGTCGTCCGCCTCCAATTCGGTCATGGGCCACAGCGTCACGCCCAGGGCGACGAGCGCCTCTTCGACGAGAGGGAACTGCGCAAGCAACTCCGGCGGCATTCCGGCGCTCGTCTTGTAGCCCGGCCACAGATCGTTGCGGAAGGACTCGACGACATGGTCGGTCGCCACTCCCAGGTGAGTGGCCCCTGCTTCGAACATGCCGAGCACGCTCGAGAGCACGCCGCGGGTGGCGGCGATCTCGGTTCCCTCCGACGACAGCCGGGAAGGCTGACCGAAGTGGTGCCGGAACAACTCGTAGGTGCCGTCGACGAGGTAGATGTCCATGGTCCGCTGCGAGCCGATTGTAAGGCTCGGTGAAACACCGATCCCCGGTCAGCCGGGCGGCCCGAAGCGGTCGGTCAGGCTGGGGCCCGACAGCCAGTCGTCGAGCACGACCGTCCCGAGCCCGCCGATCGGGCCGGTGACGTCGAGCCACCGGGGGACACCCAATTGCCATCGCCCGTCGTTCCGGCCCAGTTCGCTCAGCACCTCGACGTAGGGCGCCGTCGCCCCCACGGATCCGAAGCCGAACACCCGCTCGGCGCCGAGGACGGCGTTCATCTCCGCCCGCCCCCGGACCAGGCGGCGGTAGTCGTTCCGGGCCAGCTCCCCGGCGTGGGCGCCAAGGGCGGAGAGGATCTCCTCCAGACGTGCGTCGTCGAACCCGACGGCCAGGGAGGGGAAGGGGAGGTCGGCCCACAGTCCCCACAGCCAGAGCCGCTCGGGCCTGTGTGTGCCCGAGCCGGCACACACCTCCAGGGCGGCACGGCCGACGGCCTCGTGGCCGCGGTGGCGGTCGTGCGGGCTGGGGGCCACCACGATGGCAGGCCGGTACTCGTCGGCGATCGCCGTCAACGCCGGGACGAGCCGACGGCCAGAGGGGGCGCCGTCGCCCGGGGGCAGAGGGTCGGGGAGCGGTTCGAGCGTCTCGCAGACGAAGCCCGCCCTGGCGCAGGCCGTGGCGAGCTCGGCCCTCCGCCGTGCACGGTCCGAGTCGGCACCGAGGCTGCACGCCACGTTCACCACGGTCCACCCCCCGTCGCGCAGGGCCATGAGCGTGGCGGGTGCGCCGATGAGCTCGTCGTCGGGGTGGGGGCCGAGGTGGAGCACGGTCCCCGCCCCCTTCGGGCCCTCACCGGTCACGGGGTCGCTCGGCGGTCGCGGGCCCGCAGCCTGGCCACGAGCGGTCCGGCCCAGTCGTCGTCTGCACCGCCCTCGTCGTAGCAGTGGCGCAGGTGCTCGAGCCACGCACACGACTCCTCGAGTCCCCCGGCCCGGTTGCGAGCCAGCCAGCGTTGGCGGTGGGTCTCGATGCACCCGCCCAGGGACTGCGACAGCTGGGCCCGGGTCGTGTCGGGCACCGATGCCAGCGTCCCGTCTCCGGCCAGGCGGGCTGCTGCGTCGAGACAGCACAGCCGGACCAGCTCGGCGGAGGCGGAGAGCTCGTCGACGGCCAGGCGCCCGTGCTCCGACCGGGGCTCGGCCTTGGCCAGATCGTCGAGTGCCTGGTCGATGCCGTCGGTGACGGCGTGCAGGTGGGAAGGCGCCAGGTCGCCGTGCAAGGGGTGGCCCACCGGCAGTTGGGGGAAGTAGAGCGGGAGCACGAGGGCGGAGACGTTGGGCACGCGCAGCGGCTGGAGCAGGTGCAGGTCGCCGAGCCGCACCAACGCCTTCCCCAGCCGCCCGGCGGAGTCGCCGTAGCAGTGGGCATCGAGAAGGCGTGCCAGCTCCTCCGTTCCCGTTCCCATTCCGTTGCTCGACCGGCACCACGACACGGCCGCTGCCGTCGCCAGGCCGGCGTCGGAGACGGGAAGGTGCTGCAAGTGGCCCATGTCCCCCCAGTCCGTGACGAGGAGTCCGCCGGCGCCCGCCGCGCCGGCCTCGGCGGCCCGGCGGCAGTTCTCCACGGCGTTGGAGGTCCTCCCCACCAGTGACAGCCAGCTGGACGTGCCGGGGCAGACCCAGTACGGCACTTCCGCCCTGGCCAGGGCGGCGACCCGGGCGCCAAAGGGATGGTTGGCCTCGTAGCCCCACTCGCACACGGTCACCCCGTCGGGGAGGGCGTCGAGGAGCTCGGGGTGGGCGGCGGGCATGTCCCCCCACACGAGCAGCTGGCGATCGGCGAGGGGCCGAAGAGCGCGGAGCTGCCTCAGCCACTCGCCCCATTCGCCCCAACGGGATGGGGGGAGGTCCCAGGGTTCGTCCAGGCCCAGGTGGAAGCGGCTTCCGGGAAGTGCGCTGGTCAACGTGTCGAGCATCTCGCTCGCCAGGGCCAGGGCGCCGGGATCGGCAGGATCGAGGGTCGAGGCGGGCATGGGCATGCCCAACGGTCCCCGCACCACGCCGCGGGCGATGCCGAGAGACGCGTAGCGGTCGTGCACCAGCCAGCGCTCCATGTGCCCGAGAGTGTTCTGGTTGGCCACCAGCTCGACGTGTCGGTCGGTGCAGTGCTCGGCGAGGCGGGCCAGGTCCTCGGCGTCGTAGGGATCGGAGCCCGTCCAAACCTCTTCGTGGCCGGGGTAGGCGAAGGTGTGCTCGGTGTAGAGCTGGAGCTGGTTCAGCTTCCAGGAGGCCATGCGGTCGACCAGAGCGAGGAGCGTCGCCATCGTCGGGACCTTGCACCGTGACACGTCCAGCATGACGCCGCGCACCGGCAGGTCGGGCCAGTCCTCGATCACGCCGCAGGGCACGGCGCCGTCGGGGGAGAGCCGGCGCAGCTGGCCCAGTGTCTGCAAGGCGTAGAACCAGCCGGCGTCGTCGGCCGCCTCGACACGCACCCCCCCGTCACCGGGAATGGTCAGGCGGTATCCCTGAGCAGGGAGCCGGGGGGCCTCGGTGCGCCGGTCCGGCTCCGACACGCGCACGCGTGACCGGCGATCGAGATCGAGCGCACGCGGCTGGGGCAGCAGGGGCGGCGCCGTGTCGGGCACGGGGCGCCTCAGCGCCGCGGCATCTTGATGGCGCGGTCGGCGATGATGTTCTTCTGCACCTCGGTCGTGCCCGCACCGATCGAGGTGAAGCGCTGCCACACGTAGTTGTGAGCCCAATGTCCCTTGTCGACGGAATCGGCCCCGCCTTTGGCCA
Organism: Acidimicrobiales bacterium; assembly: GCA_030040015.1. Taxonomy (GTDB): domain Bacteria; phylum Actinomycetota; class Acidimicrobiia; order Acidimicrobiales; family UBA8190; genus UBA8190. The sequence goes on along the minus strand of JASHUM010000033.1, from coordinate 55,004 downwards.
GAACGCCGAACGGCCCGAGCATGTCCACCCCCAGCTCGGCGATGGTTTGGGACAGGTAGCTCCACTGCAGTTTGGCCAGTGGGACCTCGGGCCAGTTGGGCTGGCCCTTCAGGATCTTCGACAGGGCCCGGGCGTTGAGCAGGCGGGTCAGCTCGAGCTGGGTCCACACCCGGGCCACCCGCTCGCGCAAGGCGGGGTCCTGGAGCGCCTCGGGGTTGTGCCGGCGTGCCGTCTCGATCAGGTTGTCGAGCTCGATGCGCATGGACACCGACATGCCGGCCGTCCCGACTCGCTCGTGGCCCAACGTGCCCATGGCCACCTGCCAGCCCTGGTTCTCGTCCCCGAGGCGGTTGTCGACCGGGACGCGGGCCCCGTCGAAGGTCACCTCGCAGAACAGCTCGCCACCGGTGATGTCCCGGATGACCTGGACGTCGATGCCGGACAGCTCCATGTCGACGATGAGAGCGGTGATGCCGTCGTGCTTGGCGCCCCGCTCGAACGCCGTGGGGTCGGTGCGCACGAGGAACAGCCCCCACTTGGCCAGGTGGGCGGTGGAGATCCAGATCTTGCGGCCGGTCACGACGTAGTCGTCTCCGTCGCGCATCGCCATGGTGCGCAGGTTCCCGAGGTCGGATCCCGCCTCGGGTTCGGTGAAGCCCTGGCACCAGTGGACGCTGGCGTCGAGGATCCCCGGCAGCCATCTCTGCTGTTGCTCCTCGGTCCCCCAGCGCAGGATCATGGGACCGATCTGCCAGATGCCGTTGGCGTTGTAGATGCCCGGTGTCCTGGCCTTGGCCATCTCCTCGGCGTAGATGGCGTTCTGCGACACCGTCGCTTCGCGCCCGCCCCACTCCCGGGGCCAGTTGATGGCGGCCCACCGCCCTTCGTGGAGCTCCCGCTGCCAGGCCTGGCGCCGGAGCATGGTGCGGCGGTCGGGGTCGTGCTCCTCCCCGATCTCCCCGGCGGCCACGAAGGGGGGCAGGTGCTCGTCCAGCCAGGTGCGCAGCTCCTGGCGGAATGCCTCGTCCTCGGGGAGGAGCGCGAAGTCCATGGCGTACCTCCGGCTCGGCGAGCTCCGGCCGCCTCAGCGGCGGTCGAGGACCTCGGGGTTGACGACGTTCTCGGGCCGTGCCCCGGCCAGCAGGCGGCACAGGTCGTCGGCGATGACCCTGGTGTGGTTGGCCTCGGTGTCGTAGCTGGCGCCACCGATGTGGGGCGTGAGGACCACGTTGTCGAAGGTGGTGAGGGGGTGGTCGGAGGCCAGGTGCTCTCCCACGAAATGGTCCAGCCCGGCCGCTCCCACCTTCCCCGAGCCCAAGGCGGCGACCAGTGCCTCGGTGTCGTGGAGTTGGGCGCGCGCCGTGTTCAAGAAGACCACTCCGTCCTTCATGGCGGCGAACTGGGCGGCCCCGATCATGCCGGACGTCTCCGCGGTCACCGGGGCGTGCAGCGAGACGACGTCGGAGACCTCGAGCAGCTGCTCGAGCGTGTGGGTGGCGTCAGGCGCGTAGGGGTCGTACGCCACCACGTGCATGCCCAGGCCCTGGAGGCGCCAGCGAAGCGCCCGGCCCACCGCCCCCAGCCCCACCAACCCTGCGGTCCGTCCCGCCAGCTGCCAGGCCCGGAACCGCTGGTAGGGAATGGTCCCCTTCTTGTAGATCTCGTCCGCCCGCACGTCCCGGTCGGCGGCGACCACTCCCCGGCTACAGGCGAGGAGGAGGGCCACGGCCAGCTCGGCGACGGCATCGGCGTTACGGGCCGGGGCTCGCAGGACCGGCACTCCGGCGGCGGTGGCGGCGGCGATGTCGACGTTGTTGGGGTCGCCCCGGCAGCTGGCCACGGCCACGAGGGGCAGCTCGAAGAGCGGGCCGGCACAGCGGTCGGCCTCGACGACGACGATGTCCGCCTTCTCGGCCGCCACCCGCTCGGCCAGCGTGTCCGCGTCGTAGATCCGCAGCGGGTCGTGGTCGATCCACGGGTCGACGACCAGGTCGGCCAGTTGCTTCAGGGTGTCGAGCCCCGGGCCCCGTACTGGGGCGGTGACCAGTGCCCGGCGCTGCGCCTGGGGCATTCGACCCTCCTCGGATTGGTGAAGTCGTTCATAATGACCCAAAGATGACGACCGTGTCAGGTTCCGTGACCGTGGGGATCGACATCGGCACCACCGCCACCAAGGCGGTGGCCGCCGACGAGAACGGCCGGGTGGTGGCCAGGTCGCGCGTCGCCCACCGCCTGCGAGCCCCCCAGCCCGACCACCTGGAGCACGACGCCGCCCGGGCATGGCGCCAAGGCCCCATGAAGGCCCTGGCCGAGCTGGCCGCCGGCGCTCCCGAGCCGGCGGGCGTGTGCATCGCCAGCATGGTGCCCTCCATGTGCGCCGTCGACGCCCGGGGGCGACCCGTCGGTCCCGGCCTCCTCTATGGCGACGCCCGGGGACAGACGGCCGGACCCGTCTCGGCGAACGGCCGGGCCGATGTGTCCACGACGATGCCCGACGCCATCGGGTTCCTCCGCTGGGTCGCCCACGAAGTCCCGGGCGCCGCCGGCTACTGGCCGGCTCAGGCGGTGGCCGGCTACGCCCTGGCCGGGGAGCCCGCCATCGACACCGCCATGGCCATGTCCCTGGGAGAGCTCCTCGCCGGCCAAGAGTGGAACCTCGACCTCTTGAAGGAGATCGGGGTGGCGCCATCGCAGCTGCCCAAGGTCGTCCCCATGTGCGAGCCTGCCGGGACGGTCCGGGGCACGGACGCCGTGCTGGCGCCCGGGACGGTCGACGCCCTGTGCGACCAGATCGTGGCCGGAGCCGAGCAGTGCGGCGACGTGCTGGTGATCTGCGGCGCCACCCTGGTGGTGTGGGCGGTGGTGGACGAGTGGATCGAGGCGCCCGGCTTGTGGACGGTCCCGAGCCTGGCGCCGGGAAAGGTGATGGTGGGCGGGCCGAGCAATGCCGGTGCCCTGTTCGTCGACTGGGCCCGCTCCCTGCTCCACGGAGGCTTTCGCCGTGCCCCGTCCGCCGGCCGGACCCGGGCGGATGCCGAGCAGTTCGAACGAACCGGAGACCCGAGACGGGTCCCGGTGTGGCTTCCCTACCTGCGGGGCGAGCGCGCCCCGTTCCACGACCCGTCGCTGCGGGCCGGCATCCACGACCTCGACATCACGCACGACGCCCCGTGCGTAGAGCGGGCCGCCTACGAAGCCAGTGGATTCGTGGTGCGGGCCATGCTGGATCGAGCCGGCATCACGGCGCGGCGCATCGTGGCCAGTGGGGGTGGCACCCGGGTGGTGCCTTGGATGCAGGCCATGGCCGACGCGTCGGGACTGCCCGTCGACGTGGTCGCCGTCCACGAGGGGTCCGCCCTGGGCGCGGCGTTCATCGCCCGCATGGCCGCCGGGCTCGAGTCCTCCCTCAACGACGCGGCCAGGTGGGCCGAGGTCGGCGAGCGATTCGACCCCGAGCGGCGCTGGCAGGAAGCGGCCGGGGAGCGCTACGAGCGGTTCCGCCAGCTGAGCCCCAGCTGCTGAGTCCGGTCACGAGGGGCGGGTTGGCCGAGCCCGGACCCTCTGCCATGCTGGGTCTCCGGAGGTGCATCGTGAGCCCCAAGCAGCACGGCCGTGTCGACCGGGATCGGGAGCCGGAGCCCGAGGACTGGAACTTCCCCTTCGAAGCCGAGCTGCACGCGGTGTCGCCCGGGCTGCACGACGCCCAGAGCGCGTGGATGTCGCAGATCGACTCGCTGCGGGCTCCCGACCGCAAGACCCACGAGCTCATCCGCATGGTGTGCACGGTCATCAGGCGCAACCCTCCCGGAGTGGCCCGTCACGCCATGCTGGCCGCAGAGGTGGGGGCCACGTGGGAGGAGATCGCCGGGAGCATCGTGCTCACCGAGCCTGCCTTCGGCCTGCTGAACGTGGTCGAGGCGCTCCCCTGGGCCCGGCGGGGCTGGGAACGAGGCCGTCGCATGGCCCCGGTGCCCGACGGCGCCGAGGCCGAGACCGGTTCGCCGGCGTCCGGTGCGGCCAAGAAGAACCGTGCCGCCACCGAGAAGAGGGGTTCGGCCAAGGCTCCGGCCCGAAGCACCCGCCGTTCGGGTGCCTCGCCGGGCTGAGATCGACGGCCCTAGCCGGCGAAAAGCGCGCGGTGCACCATCGTGGTGAGCGTGTCCAAGGCGTCCTCGTCGATCGGCTCGCCCGAGAACTGACGCAGTTGGTGGAAGCGGTCGATCATGGCCACGACCGCCTCGGCGGCGGCGTTGGGGTCGATGCCCGCGGGCGGGCCGCTCTCGGCGATGCGCATGGCGAGGGAGCGGGCGACTCCGCCTGCCGCGGCATGGGCCTGGGCGCTGAGCTCGGTGTCGCTCATGACCAAGTCGGTCCATGCCCGCAACACGGGGGCGTAGCGTTGCCAGGCCTCGGAGAATTGGCCCATCCACTGGCGTAGCTCGGCCCATCCTTCGGCGTCCGGCGTCACGGTGCCCAGGGCGGAGTCGAGCGCGCCGACGACCTCGCCCGCCTCGGCGACCAGGGCCCGGAGCAGATCCTCCTTGTTGGAGAAGTACAGGTAGAAGGTTCCGTGCGAGGTGCGTGCCACTTTGACGATGTCGTCCACGCGTGCCGCGTGGTACCCGCGCCGGGCGAACACGACCATGGCGGCGTCGAGCAGCTTGCGCATGGTCTTGCGACCCTGGGTGCGCAAGGCTCGTTTGCTCGCCGGCTCTCCGGCGACCGCAGCCTTGGCCGGGCGCGCCCGCCTGGGCGCCGTGGCGGGTTGCACGTCAGGCACCTCGGGGGTTCGGCTCGAAGGCCACCTTCACCGCCCCACTCACGTCTTGACGGGCCAGCGCCTTCATGGCGTCCCACCACTCCTCGAGCTGGAACCGGTGCGTGACCATGCCGCTCAGGTCGACCCGCCCCGCCGCGGTCAGGTCGAGGTAATGGGCGATGGCGTGCTTGCGCACCCCGTCCACCTCCTCGACACCGAAGGCGTTCGACCCGGCGATGGTCAGCTCCTTGAAGTACACCGGCGTCCACTCCCAGCGACCCGGGGTGGACACCCCGCTCTGGACCAGGGTGCCTCGCTCAGCGAGCACCCGCACGCCCACCTCGAAGGTCTCGGGCTTCGCCACGGTGTCGTAGACCACGTCGATCCCACCCGGGTGGGCGACGGGCAGGCCGTCGAAGGGTTGGTGCAACACGCCCCCCGACCACTCGGCCAATGCCTCGACCACTCCCAGGCGGGGCTCGTGGTCGACGACGAGGGACGCTCCCAGCTTGGCGGCCAGCTCCGCCTGGGCAGTGAATCGCGCCACCACGGCGACCTCGACGTCGGGGTAGAGGGCCCGCAGGGACGCCAGCGCCGTCGTCCCGAGCGCGCCGGCCCCGTACACCACCGCCTTGCCGCCCGGACGGGGCGGGTGGCGCACCACGGCGTGCATGGAGACGGCGAAGGGGTCGGCCAGGACGGCGAGCTCGTCGGGGACGTCCTCGGGCACGGGGATGAGCATGGAGTCGTGGGCGGCGAGCAACTCGGCCCACGCCCCGGGGGCGTCGGTGACCACGCCCAGGTGGAGCCCGGGGCCGAGGTCACCCTTGGTGAAGCTCCAGCACAAGCTCAAATCGCCGGCTCGGCAGGCGGGACAGGGCGGGTCGATGCCCCGTGGCCCGCACGTGAGCCACGGGTTGAGCACGACCCGTTGGCCGACCTCCACCCCCTCGGCTTCAGGCCCGAGCGCCACCACCTCGGCAACCACCTCGTGCCCGGGCACGTGCGGGATGGACGAGAAGGCCGACATCGGGTTGTCGATGTCGCCCTCGTCGAAGTCGCCCAGCACCAGCTTGGCGTCGGACCCGCACACGCCGGAGAGGATCGGCCTGGTCATCACCCAGTCGGGCCGGACCAGCCGGGCGTCCGGCACTTGGCGGAGCCCGAAGGGGTTCGCCAGCAGCCTGGCCTCGGCTTCGTCGGCGGGGACGGGCCGCGGCTCGCCTGGCTCGGGGGGGGCGCCGAAGACGAGCGCCTTCATCCATGCTCCTTCCACTGTCGGGCGGTCTCGGGTGAGCGGGCCACGGTACAGCGGGGGGTCGTTGCCGGGCCGATCCCCGGGGACGTCCCGGTGACGAGCGCCGATCGGCCGGCGCCCTCGCTCATATCACTCCCTTGGCGATGAGTTCCTCCAGCTCGGCGCCGGAGAGTCCCACCAGGTCGTGCCACACCTCGACGTTGTCGGCTCCCAGCCGGGGCGCCCCGGACGGCACGGGCCGGTCCTCGCCCACCAGCCGGGGGTAGGGCGCCTGCTGGCGCAGGGGGCCGGCGACGGGGTCGGCCACCTCGACGAGGTCCCGGCGCACTTCGAAGTGGGGATCCGAGACGATCTCTCTGGCGCTGTAGGCGGTGGCGACGGGCACGTCATGGTCCACGCAACGTTCCTCGAGCTGCTCGGCGCTCAGTGTCGCCGCCCAAGCCGCCACCACGGCGTTGATCTCGTCCCCGTGCCGGGCCCGCTCGGCCAACGACGTGTAGCGGGGGTCGTCCACCAGCTCGGGGCGCTCCATGGCCCTGCACAGCCGGGCGAAGTTTGCGTCCGACCCTGCGACGATGCACACGTAACGCCCGTCCTTGCTGAGGAAGTTGTCGAGAGGTGCCGAGTTCGACAATCGGTTCCCCTCTCGGGAGCGGACGAGTCCCAGGCGTTCGTAGGCGGGGATGGTCCATTCGAGGATGCGCAGCACCGATCCGTACAGCGAGGCGTCGACGACCGCCCCCCGTCCTGTGCCCCGGGCGTCGCGCCGGTACAGCGCCACCAATGCAGCCTCGGCGGCGAACACGCCGGTGAGGTAGTCGGCGACCGTCACCCCGGGGCGCACCGGTGGCCGGTCCGGCTCACCGGTCAGGTGCATGAGCCCCCCATAGGCGACGCCCAGGCGGTCGAGCCCGGGACGGGCCGCATAGGGGCCGTCCTGACCGAAGGCGCTGACGCGCACGGTCACGAGACGATCAGGGAGCCGAGCCGGGCCGATCCCCCATGCCTCGAGCGTGCCGGGACGGAAGTTCTCGCACACGACGTCGGCCGTCTCGGCCAATCGGCGCAGCAGCTCCTGGCCTTCCGGGCGGCGCAGGTCGCAGGTGGCGCTCTTGCGCCCCCTTCCCTCCACCGCCCAGAAGAGCGAGTACACCTCGGGATCGTCGTCGGTATCGACGAAGGGGCCGATGCCGCGCATGAAGTCACCCGTTCCCGGTTGTTCGATCTTGATGACCTCGGCGCCCCACTCGCCGAGGATCCCGGCGCAAAACGGTGCGCCGATGCGCGTGCCCAGGTCGAGCACGCGGAGGCCCTCGAGCGGTCCGGCCACGGCGCTCGATTCAGCTCTCTGAGGAGGAAGGGGCGTCGCCGCGGTCGCGGGCGGCGAACACGTCCTTCATGGAGCCGAGCTTCTTGCGCTCCTCCAGGGCGCTGAGGGCGGTGGCGGTGTTGTGCATCCAGTGGTGGGCCATGAAGTGGTACCGCCACGACGCGCTCTGCCCCATCAGCTCGGCGACGTTGTTGATCGAGTCCTTCACCACCTGGGCCGTCACGGGGGGGACGAGGGCGATGCGCTCGGCCAGTTCCCGGGCGCGCTGCGCCAGTTCGTCCCGGGGAACCACTCTGTTGACCAGGCCCAGGCGCAGTGCCTCCCCGGCGTCCAGTTCCTCAGCGGCGAGGAGGAACTCCTTGGCCTGACGGATACCGAGCTCCCACGGCTCGACCAGCAGTTCGACCCCGGCCCCGGTCATGCGGAGCACGGGGTTGGAGAACAACGCGTCGTCGGCGGCGACGATGATGTCGCACATGCAGGCCAGCATCAGCCCTGCCGCCACGCACTTGCCTTGCACCGCAGCGATCGTCGGCTTCCGGAAGTCGTGGATCTTGCGGCACCGCTCGACGTACATGACTTGCTCGTGGCGGAACTTGCCTTCCGGGGTCTGGCGCATGGCCACCCACTCGTCGGGCTCCTCGTCGCCCACGATGGCCTTGAGGTCGTGCCCGGCGCTGAAGTGCCGGCCGGCCCCGGCCAGGACGACCACCCGCACGTCGTCGTCCGCACCGGCTCGGTCGAAGGCAGCATCGAGGGCGTCGATGAGGGCGGTGTTCTGGGCGTTGGCCACCGCAGGGCGGTTCATCGTGATGGTGGCGACCGGCCCTTCCACCGCGTAGAGCACCACCGGCTCGTCAGCCACCGTCAGCCTCCTTCTGTCGGGTGCCGCCCTGCCCCACGGACATGCCCGCCGGCTCGGGTGACGGCTCACGGGGCAAGCCGAGCACCCGCTCTCCGATCACGTTGCGTTGGATCTCGTTGGTCCCGGCGAAGATCGACGACGCCTGATAGTAGAGCCAGGCCCGCTGCCACGATCCGTCTCCGGGGTTGTCGGATGCTCCCTGCCAGAGCGGTGCCGCCGGTCCCAGGACGTCGAGGGCGAGGGCGTGCAGGCGCTTGCTCATCTCGCTCCAGTACAGCTTGAGGACGCTCGCTTCCGGACCTGGTTCGAGGCCCCGCTCCAGCCGGGACAGCGAGCGCCAGTTGTGGAGTTGGAACAGTCGAACCTCGACGTATGCCTGGGCCAGGCGGCGCCGAAGCCGGGCGTCGTCGAAGGCGCCCACCTCGGCTCCGGTGCGAAGCAGCTCGTCGAGATGCTGGAGATGGATGACGAGCTGTCGGGGGTTGACGCCGCGCTCGTGCGACAGGGTCGATCCCGCCACCGTCCAGCCCCGACTAGGAGCGCCCACCAGCCGGTCGTCGGGCACGAAGACCGCGTCGAGCACGACCTCGTTGAACTCGGCTTCACCGGTGATCTGGACGAGCGGCCGCACCTCGACCTCCGGTGCGTGCATGTCCACCACGAAGAACGAGAGACCACGGTGCCGGGGGGCATCGGGGTCGCTGCGCGCCAGGCACACTCCCCAGTCGGCGAACTGGGCGTACGACGTCCACACCTTGGCGCCCTGCAGCACCCAGCCCCCCTCGGTCCTGGTGGCGGTGGTCCGTACCGACGCCAGGTCGGACCCGGCGTCGGGCTCGCTGAAGAGCTGGCACCACAGCTCGTCTGCCGAGAGGATGGCCGGGAGCCACTGCGTCTTCTGCGCCTCGGTCCCATGGGCGAGGAGGGTCGGGCCGGCCAGGTTGACGCCGATTCGGCCCACCAGCTCGGGTGCCCGGGCGCGGGCCAGCTCTTCCTGCACCACGAAGTTCGCCGCCGGACCCAGACCCCGCCCGCCGTAGGCGGTGGGCCAGGTGACTCCCACCCAGCCAGCTGCGGCAAGCCGTGCCTGCCAGCGCCGGCCGAACGCCACTTCCTCGGCCAGCTCGGCGAAGCGCGGGGGCAGCCCCACGCCATAGGCCCAGGGGAGGTTGGCTTCCAGCCAGGAACGGACCTCCGATCGCAGGTGGTCCATCTCGGGTGTCGACGACAGGTCCATGGAGTGGACCCAAAGCGTATGACAGCTGTGTCAGGGTCCGCCCCGTCCCGCCTACCATCGGCGCGTGGACTTCGAGCTCTCCGAGGACCAACAGGCTCTGCGCAAGGCGGCGGACGACCTTCTCGACGCGCTCTCCCCGGTGACCCGGGTCCGCCAAGTCGCCGAAGAGCCGGGACATCTGGACCGCCGGCTCTGGGAGGCGATGGCCGAGCAGGGATGGGCGTCGATCGAGATCCCCGCTTCGGCAGGTGGCTTGGGCCTCGGAGCGGTCGAGGTGTCCGTGCTCGGGCAGGCACTCGGTCGCCACGTTTCGCCCGTGCCCTTCTCGGGGACCGTGGCGTGTGCGAGGGCTATGCACCAGGCGGCCACGAACGGCGCCGAGGAGCTGCTCCATGGGGTGACGCCCGGGGCCTGGGCCGAGCGTCTCGCTGCCGGCGAAGCCGTCGGAGCGGTGGGGTGGCCGCAGCGCATGGAGGCGCTCTCCGGCCGCCGAGGGGGAGACGGGTGGCTCGTCTCGGGCCGGAGCGATCCGGTGGTCTTCGCTCCCGTGGCGGACGTGGTGGTCGTCCCGGTGACGACCTCAGAGGGGCTCGCCCTCTTCGCCCTCGGTCCGGCCAAGCCGGAGCCGGAACCGGCCATGGACCGGACGCGGAGCCTGGGCCGGCTGGTCCTCTCGGACGAACCGGCGCTGCGCCTGGGGGATGCCGACGCCGTCGCTGACGTCTTGAACCGTGCCGTCACCGCGCTGTGCGCGGAGATGCTCGGTGCCGCTGAGCGCGTGCTCGAGATGGCGGTGGACTACGCCAAGGACCGGGTGCAGTTCGGGCGGCCGATCGGTTCCTTCCAGGCCGTGAAGCACCGGTGTGCGGACATGCTCGTCGACGTGGAGGGAATGCGCTCCGCCGCCTACTACGCGGCATGGGCCGTCGGCGCCGGCGACCCCGACGCGTCGGCGGCGGCATCGGCGGCCAAGGTGTGGTGCTCGGACGCCTCGCGCCGGGTCATGGCCTCGGGCCTGCAGGTCCATGGAGGCATCGGTTTCACCTGGGAGCACGACCTGCACCTCTTCGTGAAACGTGCCCAGCTCGACCAGGTGACCCTCGGCGACGCCGGCGTTCACCGCGACCGGATCGCCACGATCCTCCGGCCCAGAGCCGAAGCCGGGCTGCCCGTGCTCTGAGCCGTTCAGCTCCCCGGGAACCCCGAGGCGAGCTGCCTGGCTCGGGCCCGGAGGGCGGCCCGGTCGGGCTTGCCGGCAGCCAGGACCGGGATGGCGTCGAGCTTGACCACGACCTCAGGAGTCTTGAACCGGGTGACGCCCCGCTCCGAGAACCACGCCCGGCAGTCCTCCAGGTCGAAAGGGCCGTCGCTCTCCACGAAGGCGGCGACCCGCTCGCCGAGTGCGTCGTCGGGGACGGGCACAGCGACGGCGTGACGGATGGCCGGGTGGGCCTCGAGCACCGCTTCCACCTCGGAGGCGGAGATGTTCTCGCCCGCCCGGATGATGATGTCCGACATCCGGCCCACCACCCGGAGCCAGCCGTCGGCGTCGAGCGCCCCGAGGTCGCCGCTTCGGTACCACCCACCGGGTCGGGCCAGTACCGAGCGGGTCTGGGCCGCGTCCGCGTACCCGGCGAAGAGCTCGGGCCCGCGCAACCACAGTTCCCCGACGGAGCCCGATGACAGCAGGACGCCGGAGTCGGGGTCGTGGACCTCGACCTCGGCCTCGCCGACGACGCGCCCGTCGGTGTCCCGGGCCCGCTCTGATGGATCGCCCGGGCCGGAGGTGGTGAGCGTCGGCGCTTCGGTGGACCCGTACGTGCGTTTCACGCGGCATCCGAAGACGGCGGCGGTCGACTCCACGAAGGACGGGCTCACCGACGCGCCGCCGGTGGACACGAGCCTGAGGGAGGCCACCTTGTGAGGAGCGAAGGCTGGGGACGCCGCCATCTGGGAGAAGAAGACGGGCGGCGCGCCCATGAACGTGACGCGTTCCTGCTCGATGCGCTCCAGGCCGACGTCGGGGTCCCAGGTGGCCATGAGCACACTCGGGATGGCGCCGAGGGACGGGATGAGCACGCCGTTGAGAAGACCTGACACGTGGGCGAGCGGCGCAGGCATCAGCACGGCGTCCCCTCCACCGAGTCCGTGGACCCCGATCATGGTCATGGCCTTGTACCCCAGGCCGCGATGGGTGTGGAGCACGGCCTTGGGTATGCCGGTCGATCCCGAAGTGAAGAGGGCCACGGCGAGTTCGCCCGGTTGCACCGGGACCGATCCACGGGCCACGTCGCCACTTCGGCGGGGCAACACGTCGAGGAGCTGTCCCACGGTGGCGGAGGCGCCGACCGGGATCGCCCCGGACCGGCCCGCCGCCGGCATGCTCGACGCCGCCACGACCAGCGCCGGCTCCACCTGGCTCAACGCCCCGTCGACCTCGGCCTCACCGAGCCGGTGGTGCAAGGGCGCGGCGACGGCGCCCAGGCGCCAGCAGGCCCGGTACAGGACCACCCCGGCGACGGAGTTCGGCAGTTGCCAGGCGACCACCTGACGACGCCGTACCCCGGCGGACCGCAACGCGCCGGCGACCGACCCGACGGCAGCGTCGATGGCGTCTGCCTCGAGCCGGCCGGAGTCGTCCACCACGACGGACCGAGGGCCCCCGACGATGGCGAGGTCGAGCGGTGGTCGGTCCCAGGGACCCCCGGAACGGCCATAGTGGGCGGCGCGTGCGTGCGCCCATGTGGCTCGCAGCACCGGCACGGCGCCAGACGCTACCTCCGCGGCCCCTGAGTAACCTGACGCCGTGGTCAGAGAACGCGGGCGCTCGGCCGCCTGGGACCTGTAGCCGGGCAGCGACGAGCGGCGGCGAATGGATCTCTCGCTCACGGAGGACGAACGGCGCTTCGCCGCCGAGGTGCGGTCCTGGCTGGAGGCGAACGTCGAATATCCGCCCGCTCACGACGACCTCGCCGAGCAGATCGCCTGGGGCCGGGGGTGGCAGCGTCGCCTGGCCGAGGCGGGGTGGGTGGGTATCGACTGGCCGGCGAGATACGGCGGGCGCGGCGCCTCTCCCGTGGAGGTGGCCATCTTCAACGCCGAGTACGCCCGGAGCGGCGCCGCCCAGCTGGTCAACCGGGTGGGCATCAACCTCGTCGGTCCCACCCTGCTGGCGCACGGGACGGAGGAGCAATGCGGCCGCTTCATGGCGCGGATCACGACGGCCGAGGACATCTGGTGCCAGCTGTTCAGCGAGCCGGGGGCGGGGTCGGACCTGGCGAGTCTGAGGAGCCGAGCCGAGCGCGTCGAAGGCGGCTGGGTCGTCAACGGGCAGAAAGTGTGGACCTCCTACGCCCAGTTCGCTCGCTACGGCCTGTGCCTCGCCCGCAGCGAGCCGGGATCGACCGGCAGCCGGGGACTGTCCTTGCTCGTGGTGCCCATGGGTGATCCCGGCGTGGACATCCGTCCCTTGGTGCAGATCACGGGTGACGCCGAGTTCAACGAGGTGTTCCTGACTGATGTCTTCGTGCCCGACGACCACCTCGTCGGGCGAGCCGGTGACGGCTGGAGGGTGGCCTCCACGACCTTGGCCCACGAGCGGGGGACGAATTTCCCGTTCAAGGAGGAGGTGGTCCACGAGGGCTACCTGGCCGCCCTGTGCGCCGAGGCGGTGCAGAGGGGGAGCTGGGACGAACCCGAAGTGGCGGACGGCCTGATGGACGCGTACGTCGCCCTGCTGGTCCTGCGCACCCACAACTGGCGCACCCTGTCCGCCCTTTCCCGAGGGGCGCAGCCGGGACCGGAGTCGAGTTGGGTCAAGCTCACGTGGTCGGAGATGACCCAGAAGCTCTCCGAGACCGCCCTGGCCGTGCTCGGCGCCGACTCGCCGCTGTGGGGCCGTTGGCAGCGCCAATGGTTGTGGAGCAAGTCGGCGAGCATCGCCGGCGGTACGTCGGAGGTGCAGCGCACCATCATCGGCGAACGGATTCTCGGCCTCCCCAGAGAGCCGCGTCCGGCGCGCCAGGCTGCGACAAGCTGAGACTGCACGACTCGAAGAGGAGGAAGCGTGCCCGTCCACTACGAGCTCGGTGACGATCATGTGGTGTGGATCACCATCGACCGTCCCCAGGCCATGAACTCAATGGACATGGAGCACTTCGCCCAGCTCCGTCGGTCGTGGGACCGCTTCGCCGAGGAGGAGGACGCCTGGGTGGCGATCATCACCGGCGTGGGCAACGCCTTCTGCACGGGCGCCGACCTCAAGACCTACATCCCCGAGATCACGCGCCTGCAGAAGGAGATCACGACCAAGCAGGTAGAGGAGATCGACGGCTACCGCATCGACGACGGGGTACGGGCCGTGCTTCGAGGCGTGAAGCTGTACAAGCCCATCGTGGCGGCCGTGAACGGCGCCTGCGTGGCGGGCGGCATGGAGATGCTGGGCGGGTGTGACATCCGGGTGGCGTGCCCGGAGGCCTACTTCGGGGTCATGGAGCCCAAACGCGGGTTGTTCGCCGGCGGTGGGACCACCGTTCGCCTGCCCCGTCAGGTGCCCTTCCCGGCGGCGATGGAGTTCCTCCTGTGCGCCGATCGGGTGCCGGCCGAGCAGGCGCTGGCCTTCGGCTTGCTCAACGCCGTCGTCCCCGCCGACCTGCTGCGGGACAAGGCGCTCGAGTACGCCCATCGCATCACCGCCAACGGCCCCTTGGCCGTGCGCAAGACCAAGGAGAGCGTGCTGCGGGGCCTGGCCACCGACATGAGGGAGGCCTACAAGATCGAGTCGGCCATCGCCGCCGAGGTGTTCTCCAGTGAGGACGCCAAGGAAGGGCCGGCGGCGTTCGCGGAGAAGCGGTCCCCTCGCTGGACCGGCCGTTGACGGCCGAGCAGCTCTCGCTGGCCGAGGCGGTCGAGAGGCACGTCCGGCCCGGCGACGTCCTCCACGTCCTGTGCGGGCATTGCCGGTGGACGGCGGCGGCGCGCGAGGTGGTCCGTCAGTTCTGGGGCAGGGAACCGGGCTTCACGCTGGTCATGGTGAGCCTGGGCTCGCTGGGCGCGCTCTTCTTCGAGGGCGGCTTGGTGCGCAAGGTGGTCACCTCTTATTCGGGTGACTCGTTCCCCACCTACACCCCCAACCCCGTCTTCCAGGGCGGCTACGCCAAGGGAGTCGAGATCGAGCACTGGTCGATCCTGACCTTCGCCCAGCGCCTCGAGGCTGCCGCCCGGGGGCTGCCCGCGGTGGTGACCGGGTCGCTGTCGGGTTCGTCCATGGAGGACAACGACGCGTTCACCACGGTGGACACCCCGTTGGGCCGGGTGGGGCTCGTGGCGCCCCTGGTCCCCGACGTGACGCTGGTCCACGGCGCGCTGGCCGACACCCGGGGCAACGTGGTGCTGTCCGAGCCGCTGCTCGAAGGCGTGTGGGGCGCGTGGGCCGCCCGACGCGGCGTGGTGGCCACCGTGGAGCGAGTGGTCGACGACCTGCGCGGGTACGGCCCGCGCGTCCGGATCCCGGCCCATCGAGTGCTGGCGGTGGCCGAGGCTCCCTTCGGTGCCCATCCTGGAGGGCTGTTCGCCGCCGGGTTGCCGGTCGAGCCGTACGGAGAGGACATCCCGTTCTGGGTCGAGGCCCGGGAGGCGTCCCGCAGCGGCCTGGCCGAGTGGGCCCGCACGTGGGTGCTCGAGCCCGAGACGCACGACGCCTACTTGGAGCGCCTCGGTGACGACCGGCTGGTGTGGTTGCGCTCGCGCAGTGTTCCGGGATCGTGGCGGGAGGATGCCGAAGCCCATCCCGTCGACACCACGGCGGCGACCAGTGCCTGGGAACACGCCGCCGCCTTCGCCGCTCGCGAGGTGCGCGCCGTGGTAGCCGATCACCGGGCCCATGCCGTGCTGGCCGGAGCTGGCGTGGCCAACCTGGCGGCCTGGGTGGCGGTCGACGCGGCCCGCGCCGACGGGAGCGAGGTCGAGCTCACGGCGGAGCTGGGCATGCTCGGCTATCGGCCCACGCCGGCCGATCCCTACATCTTCAACCACCGCACCTTCCCGACCACGCCCATGCTCGCCGACGCCTCCACCGTGCTCGGCATGGTCGTGGGCGGGAGCGGGACCCGCACCGTGGCGTGCCTGGGGGCGGCCCAGGTCGACCGGCGCGGCAACCTCAACTCGACCTTGATCCCAGGAGGTCCGTTTCTCGTCGGCTCGGGGGGCGCCAACGACGTGGCCAGCCGAGCGGACGCCTGTGTCGTGGTCACCTTGGCCCGGCCCGATCGCATCGTCGAGGAGGTGGGGTACGTCACCAGCCCCGGCCGCAACGTCGTGTCGGTGGTGAGCGATCTCGGGATCTTGCGTCGCCACGACGGCGAGCTGGTGGTGTCGGCCGTGCCGGCCGGGCCGGCTCCCCTCGCCGAGCGGGTCAAGGCGCTCGTCGACGCGTGTGCCTGCACGCCGAGCGTCGCGCCCGAGGTGTCCGAGTTGGTGGCGCCGAGCGCCGACGAGGTGCTGGCTCTTCGGCGCTACGACCCGGAGCGGCTCTTCCTCGCCTAGCGGCGCGCCGCCTCAGTTCGTGCGCAGGAACTGGTAGACGCCGGCGAAGTCGCTGTTCACCTTGTCCGGCAGGCCCACCGCGCCCCCGAGGGCATTCGAGCCGATGATGATCTCGGCCGTTCGTTCCACCAGGGCGGTGACGTGCAAGGCGTCGGTCGGCGACTTGCCCACTGCCACCATGCCGTGGTTGGCCAAGAGCGCCGCTCCCCGGCCGGCCAGGCATTCGACCGCCGCTTGGCCCACGTCTGCCGTGCCGCTCTGGGCGTACTGGGTGACGGAAACCTCGCCACCGACGTACACGGTGAACTCGTCGATGCACGCCGGGATCGGCTTGCGGGCGACGGCGAACATGGTGGCGTGCACCGGGTGGGAATGGATGACCGATCCCACCTCGTCGAAGGCTGCGTAACACGCCAGGTGCAGCTGTTTCTCGGACGACGGGGCCCGCGTTCCCTCGACGACCTCACCGGTGGGGTCGATGACGACCAGATCCTCCAGGGCCATGGCCCGATAGTCCACCGACGACGGCGTGATGCAGATGTTGCCGTCGGCCATACGAGCAGAGACGTTTCCCGCCGTGCCCTCCACCAAGCCCTTGGCCAAGAGCTCCTTGGCCGTCGCCAGCACCGCCTGCGCGGCGTCCTCGACAAATCGGGCGCCCATGGTCCTCCGGACCTCCTGTGTCCTGCCCCGCCGTTGGAGCAGGGCAAGGCTACAGTGAGTTGTCACGCCGCACCGTGGGGGCACAGGTGGGGGACCGACTTCGAGCAGTGGCACCTTGAAGAGGATCTTGGTTTGAGCCGGGTCTCCCGAGCATCGCTGGCTGTTCTCGCCGTGGCCCTCCTGGCGGCAGCGTGCGGCAATTCCACCTCGAGCGCGAGTGCGGGAAGCTCCGCCGCCCCCGGGGTGACCCCGAAGGAGATCCGGGTCGGTTCCATCGCCAACGTCACCGGCATCCTCTCGTCCGACTTCGCTCCCGTCGTCGACGGCGTGCGGGCCTACTTCTCCATGATCGACGCCAGCGGCGGGGTGGACGGAAGGAAGCTGGTGCTCGCCTACGCCAAGGACGACCAGGGCAGCCAGACCACCGACGTCACCGTGGCCCAGGAGCTCGTCGAGCAGGACCACGTCTTCGCCGTCGTCGGTGTGGGCACCCCCTTCTTCGGCGGCGCCAGCTACCTGGCCGCCAGGGGTGTGCCCACCTTCGGCTACCAGGTGAGCACCGACTGGAGCGACGGCCCCAGCCTCTTCGGCGCCTATGGGTCGGTTCTCGACTACTCCACCGGCGCCATGGTCGACGCCTACATCGCCTCCCAGCTGCACGCCACCTCGGTGGGCGTCGTGGCGTACGGAGTGAGCCAGTCGGCGAGCGCTTGTCAGGCGGCCATCCAGGGGTTCGACAGCTTCGGGATCCCCGTGGGCTTCTCGGACCTCGCTTTCGGCATCGGGACCGACCCGACTCCCGACGTCCTGCAGATGAAGGCGCACCACGTCGACCTGGTGTTCACCTGTCTGGACGTCTCGGGCAACGTGGCCTTCGCCCAAGCCATCGCCCAGAACGGGCTGAGCGCGCATCAGGTCTGGCTCAACGGATACGACCGCAGCGTCCTCCAGCAGTACGGGTCGCTGCTCGACGGCGTCACCGTGCTCCTCCAGCACGTCCCGTTCGAGGCGGCGACGAGCTTCCCGGGCGTCTACCCGGCGATGGACACCTACCTGGCGACCATGCAGCGGTACCAACCTGCAGCCGAGTACGACGAGGTGGCTCTGGACGGGTGGATCAACGCGGCACAGTTCGTCGCCGGCCTCCAGGCTGTGGGTCGCAACCTCACACAGGCCAAACTGGTGGCGGCCATCAACAAGATGACGGACTTCACCGCCGGGGGGCTCATGCCCCCGGTCGATTGGACGAAGGCCCACACCGAAGCCGTGGCCCCTTACTGCTCCAGCTACGTGCAGGTCCAGGAGGCCAAGTTCGTGCCCGTGTTCGTCCAGGGGAACGACAGCGTGTTCACCTGCTTCGACCGTGGCAGCGACACGCCGGTGACTCCGCCGCCGGGAACGCCGGGCGCGTGACCGGCCCGCCGAGGTGAACACCTTCCTCGGCTACGCGCTCCCCGGGATCCCGTACGGGTGCGACTTCGCCCTCATGGCCGTGGGGTTGGTCATCACCTTCCGGACCACGGGCGTGTTCAACCTGGCCTTCGGTGCCCAGGCGTTCGCCGCCGCCTTCATCTTCGACCTCCTGGTGCGCAGCCAGGGGCTCCCGGTGTGGGCGGCCTTCGTCGTCGCCGTGCTCGTGGTGTCGCCGGCGCTCGGCTGGAGCTTCGACCGGCTGCTCTTCCGGCACATCCCCACCGCCTCCACCACGGCCAAGGTCGTCTCGGCTGTCGGCTTGCTCATCGCCATCCCCCAGACCCTGCCCGTCCTCTTCGGCAGCACGCCCCGGCTGGACCCGCCCAGCCTGTGGCTCGATCCGAGCCGCATCGTGTTCCACCTCTTCTCCACGCCGGTGAACGGGGGGGAGCTGTCCACGACGGTGATCACCGTGGGCGTCGTGCTGGCCGTGGTCGTCTTCCTGCGCCGCAGCCCGGTGGGCCTCGAGATGCGGGCCGTGGTGGAGAGCCGCCGCCTGGCCCAGCTCCAGGGCATCGACGCGGCACGGGTCTCGGCCGGGGCGTGGGCCTTGTCCAGTGCCATGGCCGGGCTGGCCGGCGTGCTGCTCCTTCCGCTCACGGCCGAGCTCGTCCCCTCTGATCCCCTCCAGTTCACGTCGCTGCTCGTCGCCGGGCTCACGGCCGCCGCCGTCGCCGGGATGCGATCGATCACCGGCGCCCTCGGCGCCGCCGTCGCCCTGGGCGTGTTGGAGAGCTTGCTGCGCGCCGTGCTGCCCTCAGGCGTCCTGGCCCAGGCGGTGATCCCCGCCTTCCCGTTCGTGGTCCTGGTGGCGACGCTGGTGGGCAGCCCCCGACTGCGCCAGCTCGAGCGACGGGCCGACCCGCTCGTCGGGGTCGACCCGCCACCGGCACCGCCGGCGACCTCGGTGCGCGACCGCCGTCTGGAGGCCCCCATGCGGTGGGGGTTCCGCCTGCTGGTGGTGGCCTTCGTCGTCTCGGGGCTCACCTGGGTGCCCGGGTACTGGGTCACCTCCTTGAGCGAGGGACTGGCCTTGTCGGTGGTCTTCCTCTCCATCACGCTCATCACCGGTCAGAGCGGCCAGCTCTCGTTGTGCCAGGCCACCTTCGCCGGTATCGGAGCGTTCGGTGCGGGACAGCTCGCCGCCCATCTCGGTCTCTCGGTGCTCGTGGGGGCGGTCGTCGGTGGGCTCATCGCCGCCGGCGCCGGCGCCTTCCTGGCGCTCTTGGCGATGCGGATCTCCGGCCTCCTCCTCACGTTGCTCACGCTGGCGTTCGCCCTCTTCGCCGATCAGTTCCTCTTCCAGTACACGTGGTCGGGTGGCGGTCTGAGCGGCGTCGTGGTGCCGAGACCTGTGATCGGTCCCATCGACTTCGGCTCCGACCGCAGCTTCATGATGTTGGCCCTGGTCGTGCTGATGCTGTGCGCCGGCCTCGTCTTGCTCGTCCAGCGGGGCACGACCGGGCGCTACCTGGCCGCCATGCGCGGCAGCGAAACCGGTGCCGCCAGCTTGGGCATCAACCTGCTACGGGCTCGCGCCACGGTGTTCGCCATGTCCGCCGGGCTGGCCGGTGTGGGAGGGGCGATGTTCGGGTCGCTGTACCACAGCGTCTCGGCCCCGTCCTTCGACTACGTGTACTCGCTCGCCTTCGTGGTGGTCGTGGTCAGCACCGGGGCGCGACGCGTGGAGGGCGCCATCCAGGCCGGCATGGCATACGCCTTGATCGCCCTGGCTCTCACCTACGCCCCCAGCCGCCTGGACGGGATCGAGCCCGTCCTCTTCGCCCTGGGGGCGATGACCTACGCCGCACATCCCGAGGGCATCGTCGAGTACCAGAAGCGCAAGTGGCTGGCGCGGGTGTCGCGCCTCTTGGCCGCGGCCGACGCCCGTCGGGGCGCGCCGGGGGCGCGCCCGGGGCTGGTCGGGACGAGCGAGGCGGCCCACGCCGGCCATGGCTGAGCTGCTCGAGGTCGCCGAGGTCTCCATCCGCTTCGGCGGTGTCCGCGCCCTCGACACCGTGAGCCTGTTCGTGGCGGCCGGAGAAGCCGTTGGCCTCGTGGGTCCCAACGGCGCCGGGAAGACGACGCTGTTCGACTGCATCTCAGGACGGCTGCGTCCCGACGCAGGCGCCCTGCTCTTCGACGGGCGGCGCCTCGACTCGGTCCCGGCCTACCGGCGTGCCCGTATGGGACTGGCCCGCACGTTCCAGCGTCTCGAGGTCTTTCCCGAGCTGACCGTGCGCGATCACCTCCTCGTGGCCGACCGGGCCCATCGGGGTGCGGGGGCGTTGTGGCGCGACCTCCTCAACATGGCAGCGGTGCGCCCCGAGGAAGCGGCCCGGGTCGAGGAGATCCTGGTGCTTCTCGGCCTGGGGGAGCTGGCCGAGACGCCCGTGGCCGCTCTCGGCCTGGGGCGGTGCCGGTTGGTGGAGCTCGGCCGGGCGCTGGCGTGCCAGCCCAGGCTCCTCCTGGCCGACGAGCCGAGCTCGGGCCTCGACGGCGACGAAGCGAGCGCGGTGGCAGCCGCCCTTCGCAGCGTGCAGCACCGGCGCCACACGGCCGTGCTTCTCGTCGAGCACGACCTCGGCATGGTGAGCAGGGTGGCCGACCGCGTCGTGGTGCTCGACGCGGGCAAGGTCATCGCCGAGGGTCCCTTCGACGCCGTGGTGGGCGATCCTGGCGTGCGCCGCGCCTATCTGGGGGTCACGGCATGACCGCCGACGCCAGCCGAGCCGGGCCCGTTCTCGAGCTGCGCGACGTGAGCGCCGGCTACGGCACCTACCGGGCGCTGTTCGGCGTGTCACTGTCGGTGCCGGCCGGAGCGATCGTCGCCCTCGTCGGCTCGAACGGTGCCGGGAAGTCGACACTCGCCCGGGTGGCGACCGGGCTCGTCGCCGCGACCAGCGGCACGGTGCTCGTGGGAGGCCGGGAAGTCACGAAGACGGCCGCCCATCACATCGCCCGCCTGGGTGTTGCCCACGTGCCCGAGGGCCGCGGCATCTTCGGCGACCTCGACGTGGAGGAGAACCTGGTCCTGGCGCTTCGTCGCCGGGTGGGACGCGCCACGCTGCGCCAGGCCCTCGATCGCGCCTACGCCACGTTCCCGGTGCTGTCCACTCGCCGCCACCAACGCGCCGGGACGCTGTCGGGTGGAGAGCAGCGCATGCTCTCCCTGGCCGCCGTGTTGGTGGCCCGGGCCCGGCTGGTCGTCGCCGACGAGCTGTCGCTCGGGCTCGCGCCTGCCGTGGTGGACAGCGTGTACCGCGGCCTGGAGGCCATCCACGCTCAGGGAACGGCGCTCTTGGTCGTCGAGCAGCAGGTCGATCGTGCCTTGGCCATCGCCCAGCACGCCGTGGTGCTGGTGCGCGGCTCGGTGTCGTGGCAGGGCGAGCCGTCCGAGGCGCGCGCCGAGATGGAGCGTCACCTGACCGCCGGATACGCTCCGCCCGGCTGAGGCGGGCGAGGAGGAGAGGTATGGGACTGCTCGACGGACGGGTGGCGGTGGTGACCGGTGCCGGGCGGGGCATCGGGCGCGAGATCACCCTGTGCCTGGCCGGCGAGGGTGCGGCGGTGGTGGTGAACGACCTGGGTACCGGCCTCGACGGCGCCGGCACCGCCGAGGACCCGGCCGCCGAGACGTGCAGCCTCGTCGAGAAGGCAGGAGGCAAGGCCGAGCCCAACTACGAGTCGGTGAGCGACTACGCGGCTGCCGGGCGCATCGTGGCCCAGGCCGTCGAGCACTTCGGAAAGCTCGACATCCTGGTCAACAACGCCGGCATCGTCCGCGACCGCACCCTGCTCAAGATGGACGACTCCGACTACGACGCCGTCGTGGCCGTCCATCAGAAGGGGACGTTCAACTGCACCAGGCACGCCGCGGCCCACATGAGGGAAGCCGAGTACGGGCGGATCGTCAACATCACGTCGTCAGCCGGCCTGCGCGGCAATTTCGGCCAGACCAACTACGGGGCGGCCAAGGCAGCCATCATGGGCATGACCTTCGTGTGGGCACTGGAGCTGGGGCGTTACGGCATCACCGTCAACGCCGTGGCACCGGCCGGCCTCACCCGCATGACCGAGAACCTCTTCGGCGGCCGGGACGCTCCACCTGACCAGGACCCTGCCCTCAACGCGCCGCTCGTCGCCTTCCTGGCGTCCGAGGGCGCCAGTTACGTGAACGGCCAGGTGCTGGGGCGCACCGGCTACGCGTACACGATCTTCCAGACTCCACGACAGGTGGCCGCCATGTGGCGCGACGGCGGGTGGACCCCGGCGGGCGTGGCCGAGCACTTCCACGAGGTGCTGGGCCAGCACCTCCAGCCGGTGGGCATGCCCGCCCACCCGCTGTTGGGGAAGAAGGAGTAGCCGCCCCTCAGCGGTCTCGGGTGAGGAGGTTCACCACCGAGACCCCCGAGCCCCGCCCACCGACGTTGTGCTGGAGGGCGAAGCCGTTGCGGATGGTGACCTGGCGGTCCCCGGCCTCCTCCCGCAACTGCCAGAAGCACTCGGTGATCTGGGCGATGCCCGTGGCGCCGATCGGATGGCCCTTGGCCAAGAGCCCGCCCGAGGGGTTGACGGGGATGCGCCCGTCGAGGGCGGTCTCTCCCTCCAGGGAGGCGGGGCCGCCTTTGCCCTTCTCCACGAAGCCCAGGTCCTCGATGTCGAGGATCTCGGTGATGGTGAAGCAGTCGTGCACCTCCGCCACGTCGACGTCGGCCGGCCCGATGCCGGCCATGTCGTAGGCCCGGGTGGAGGCCAGGGTGGTGGCGGGAAGGCCCACGTAGGTCGACTTCTCGTGCAGGTAGGGATGGTCGGTGGCCACGCCGAAGCCGGCCACGTACACCGGCTTGTCGGTGAACTCGGTGGCCCGCTCGGCCGTGGTGAGGACGACGGCGGCAGCCCCGTCGGTCTGGGGGCAGCAGTCGAGCAGGCGAAGCGGGCTGCACACCAGCGGCGACGACAGCACCTGCTCGACGGTGACCTCGCTCTGGAAGTGGGCGTAGGGGTCGAGACAGCCGTTGTGGTGGTTCTTCACCGCCACCGAGGCGAGCATCTCGGGAGTGGTGCCGAACTCGTGCATGTGGCGGGTGGCGAACGGGGCGAAGAGCACCGGCGCCGTCTCGCCCCGGTTGTAGAGCGGGTGGCCGGCCGCGGCACGGGCCAGGAGACCCTCCTGGGTCGACTTGTCCCGCATCTTCTCCACGCCGATCACGAGCACCACGTCGTGGACGCCGCTGGCGACGACCATGGCCCCGATGCGAAAGGCGTCCGACCCGCTGGGACAGGCGTTCTCCACCCGGGTGCAGGGGATGCCGGACAGGCCCAAGGCGCTCGGCACGGTGTTGCCACCGATCCCCTCCTGGCCCCACAGTGAGCCGCGCTGGGTGGCCACGATGCACGCGTCGATCTCGGGCGCCCCCCGGTCGACCGATGCCATGGCGGCGGCGAAGGCGCCCGCGGCCATCTGCTCGTAGCTCTGGTCGAAGAGCTCACCCATCTTGATGAGCCCTGCGCCGACCACGGCCACCTTGTTCCAGCTCACCGGGCAACCTCCTCCACCGGCCGGCCTGATGTCGTCGTACCCGCCGCCGCACGTGACGGCGTCCGCAGCGCCTTGTACCCGTAGACGGGGATGGCGCGCTCGGTGGCGTAGCGCCGCAAGGTGAGCGTGACCGGGTCCCCGATGGTCAGGTCGGCGGCGTCTGCGGACGTCCCCTGCACCATGAGGCGCGCCCCGTCCTCGAGGTCGACCACCACCAGCGGAAGGGGAGCGGTGAAGGGCGGGGGCATGGTCTGGTTCACCACGAAGGTCTGTACCGTGCCCCGCCGGGCCAGGGGCACCACGTCGAGCTCGGTTCCTCCGCACCCGATGCAGTGGGGGTGGATCGAAGGAGGGGTCGACACGGTCCCACAGGCGCGGCAACGGGCCCCCTCGAGGAGAAGCATCTCGGCGTTGCCTCGCACGAAGGCGGCGCCGCCGGGGGGCACCCCCATCGGGATGGGATCGGTCTGGGCCTGGAGCTGGCCCCGCGCCTTCAGGGCGTCGGTGTAGGAGACCGGCGAGCCGCCGCTGAGCAGCTCCTCCACGATCTGCGCTCCGGGCACGGGCCGGGTCACCTCGACGGCCACGGCGGTGGCCCGGCCCCCGCCGTAGCCGACGAGACCGAGCGTGCCCGGGCTGGAGAACGACGCTGCCGCGCCGAGCAGCGCGGCGGCGGAGCCGGCGTCGCCGAGGCGCGACTGGGTGTCGCCGGATACGAGCGTTCCGCCCAGTCGGCGGACGGCGGCTCCCGCCAGCTTCCCGTCGGGGTCGGCCAGCGCCCACCGTTCCCGGGTCCCGAGGGTGGCGGCCACGTCGGCGACCAGGGGGAGGAAGACCTCTTCTCGGAAGAGCCGGCCGTCGTAGACGTCGCCTGTCGCCGGCTCCTGGTCCCCGCGTACCCGGTCGACCACGGGAAGCCGGCGCGTCGCCCTGGACACGAGACGGGCCGGGGCCCCGGCCCCGTTTCCGTCCGCCCCGGCTGAGGCGACCAGCACGAGGGCTGCCGCCCCGGCGCCCGTCGTGGTCTCGCCGGCCGTGCCCAGACCGGGAAGCAACGCGTCGGACGCGACCACCAGCGCCACGTCGGCGTGCCCGGCGGCGACGGCGTCCCAGGCGGCGAGCAGTGCTTCCATGCCGCAGTGAGGCGACCCGGCGCACAGCGCGCCCTGAACGCTCACGGAGAGACCGAGGGCAGAGGCCAGAAAGGCGTGACTGGGGCCCTCGGCGAAGGGCGGACGGGTCGTACCCCACCACAGCCCCGACACGGCGTCGCCCGCCGCGCCCGCCGCTCCCATGGCCCGCTCGGCTGCCTCCCAGGCCAGCGTCAGCGTGTCCTCGTCTGCTCCGCACACGGCCAGCGATCCCCGGCCTCCCCCGGTGCCCCACACCTTGGCCACCTCGCCGGGCGCGAGGCGCAGGGCGGGGGCGGCGACCCCGACCCCCACCACGCCGACGGGGCGGACGTCGGCGCTCACGGACGCGCCGGCTTCCACGCCGGGCCGGCCGGGGTCCTGCCGGACAGGAGGGCGGTTCCCACGAAGTTGCGCTGGATCTCGACCGTGCCGGCCCCGATGCACAGCCCCCGTACGTCGCGATAGGCCCGTTCCACCGGGTACTCCCGGGAGTAGCCGTAGCCGCCCAGGAGTTGCAGCGCCTCGTCGCACACGTGCTTGGCGGCCAGGTTGCACGCGATCTTGGCCATGGCCGACTCGAGGGGCGGCGGCGTGCCGTGCCGCCCGGCCAGCACCAGGGCCCGCTGCAGCAGAAGCCGGGCGCCTTCGAGGGCCACGCCCATGTCGGCCACCTTCCACTGGAGTCCCTGCAGTTCGGCCAGCGGGGTGCGACCCGACGAGCGTTCGTGCATGTAGGCCATGGCGTACTCGAGCGCCCCTTGGGCTGCTCCCAGGCACATCGCCGCGTTGCCGCACCGTTCGTGGTTGATGTGGGCCAGCAGGGTCTTGAGCCCGGAGTTGTCGTCGGGCTTCCCGGCAACGAGCACGTCCTCAGGGTCGATGCGCACCCCGTCGAAGGCGAGCTCGGCCTCGGTGCAGCCTCGCAGCCCCATCTTCTTGTGGGTGCCGGCCACGCTCACGCCCTGCTTGGACAGATCCACCACCACGGCGCCGATGCCCTTGCCCGTGCCCGCTTCACCGCCCGGAAAGCGGCACCACACCAGGCAGGCCACCGCCTTGTGGCCGCCGGTGACGTAGTTCTTGTAGGCCTCGAGTCGCCATCGGTCGCCGTCGGGGACGAGGTGCGCCCGCATGGAGGTGGCGGCCGAGCCGGCGTCGGGCTCGGTGATGCCGATGCAGAACAGCTCACCCGAGGCGGCCAGGGGCAGCCACTGACGTCGCATGTCGTCGTTGCCCAGGTGCTCGATGGCCCGGGGCGGCCCGTTGAACACCAGCTGGCAGAGGATGGCGCTCGAGACGTCCACCCGGGCCAGCTCCTCGAGCACGATGGCCGCCTCGACGTCGCCCATGCCCATGCCGCCGAACTCCTCGCCCACGGTCACGGTGAAGAGGTCGGCCTTGCGCAGAGCGGTCAGGGAGTCCTCGGCGAATTCCTCGCGCTCGTCCCAACCGGCGGCGTGAGGGGCGATGTCGCGCTCGGCCACGTCACGGGCCAGCTTGCGCAGAGCGGCGCGGTCCCCGTCGTCGACGAGAGGAATGGCGTCAGCCGTCGCCCCCCTGGCATCGTTACCTGACATCACTGTCAGGAAAGTTACTACACTGGTGCTCCGGCTCCTCCGGCCGATGCTCCCGCGTGCAGGCGGCACCCGGAGGGCGGCGCGGCGGTGAAACCGAAGCACACGGGAGGTGGCGCATGAGCCGCGAATTCCACGACATCCGCCGCCAGGACCGGACGATGGTCGCCAAGTCGGTCGAGGACTTCATGACCGAGCTGGGCACGATCCAGACGGAGGTCTGCACGGCCAAGAACATGGTGTGGGAGGCAGTCGCCGACGGCTCGCTCTCCGAGGAGTACCTGCGTCGTTTCTGCAAGGAGTACTACTTCCTGGGTCGGTTCTACACGAGCGAGTTCGGGTCGCTGGTGGCCAACGCCCCGGACAACGACGATCTCTCGCTGGCTTCGAGCGAACACTTCGCCCACTGGCTGCAGAACCTGGCCGACGAGACGGGCTACACCGGGGATTCCAACCATGTCGACATGAAGATCGAGTGGGCGCACCAGCTGGGCCTGACCGACGACGAGCTCGAGTCGTACGTGGCCATGCCCGAGACCATCGGCACCGTGTTCACGACGCTCTACTACATGCGCCGGTCCTACGAAGAGGGGCTGGCTGCCTTCGGATGGGCCGGTGAGAGGTTCGCCGCCTCGACCGGCTACGCCAAGAAGATGTTCGAGGGCATGCGCGAGCACTACAGCATCGAGGTCGAGAACTTCCGGGTGCATGCCTACGCCGAGGAGGACCACGGCGAGCAGGCCGACTACCTGCTGCGCCAGGTGTCCATCACTGCAGACCAGCAGCGGAGGATCAGGCGGGCCATCGTGCACACCTTCTCGGTGCGCAACCAACGGACGGTGGCCCTCAACCGTTGGCTCGAGGAGCCCGGCGCCCTGCGCCGGGGAACCAAGTAGGCGCCGTGGCAGGTCGCGAGGCGGTCATCGTCGACACCCTGCGGACGACCTTCGGCAAACGCGCCGGCGCGCTGGCCAACTGGCATCCCGTCGACCTGCTCGCCTTCGCCTTGCAGAACCTGGTCGACCGTACCGGTGTCGACCCCGGTCGCATCGACGACGTGATCGCCGGCTGCGTGACCCAGGTGGGCGAGCAGTCGACCAACCTGGCGAGGAACGCCTGGGTGGCGGCCGGTCTGCCCCAGGAGGTGCCGGGCACCACCGTCGACCGGCAATGCGGGTCCTCCCAGCAGGCCGTGCACTTCGCCGCCGCCGGCATCGCCGCGGGCCATTACGACCTGGCCGTCGCCTGCGGGGCCGAGTCGATGAGCCGGGTTCCGCTGGCGTCGAACGCCCGGGGCGGTACCGGCCCGTTCCCCCCGTCGTTCCTCGACGTCATCGACAACCGGCTGTGGGCACAGTTCCGGGTGGCGCAGGTGCTCGCCGAGCGCTGGAAGATCAGCCGCGAAGAGATGGACGCGTACTCGATCGAGAGCCATCGTCGGGCGGCCGAGGCCTGGGACTCGGGCCACTTCGCCAAGGAGGCGATCCCCGTCCCTCTGAAGGACGAGGAGGGCAAGGAGACGGGCGGGCTCCTCGAGACGGACGAGGGCATCCGGCGCGACAGCACCATGGAGAAGCTGGCTGCGCTGCCGCCCGCCCAGACGTGGGATCCCGACACGGCCAGCGACATCACCGCCGGCAATTCGTCGCAGATGACCGACGGCGCCGCCGCCATGCTGCTGGCCGAGCGTTCCGTGGCAGACAAGCTGGGCCTCCCCATCCGGGCCCGCTTCGCCGGGTTCGCCGTGGCTGCCGAGGACGCCGCCATCGTGCTGTCGGCTCCCGTGCCCGCCACCCGCAAGCTCCTCGAGCGCACGGGCATGACGGTGGACGACTTCGACGCCATCGAGTGCAACGAGGCGTTCGCCTCCATCGCCCTCATGTGGGCGCATGCCTTCTCGCCCGACCCCGACCTGTTCAACCCCCGTGGTGGGGCCATCGCCATCGGCCATCCGCTCGGCGCCAGCGGGGTCCGCATCATGACCACGCTGCTCAACCAGCTCGAGGCGGCAGGTGGCCGCTACGGGTTCCAGACCATGTGCGAAGGTGGGGGACAGGCCAACGCCACCGTCATCGAGCGCCTGGCGTAGCCGCCAGCGACCTGAGCAGCACGATGGACTTCACCTTCAGCACCGAGCAGGACGACTTCCGCCGAGCGGTGCGCACCACCCTCGCCGCCGAAGCACCATCGCCTTACGTGCGCGCCATGATCGACGACCCGGTGGGGGTCACTCCGGGGCTGTGGTCGAAGATGGCGGGGCTCGGATGGCTGGGCGTGCTCGTCCCCGAGTCGGCCGGCGGGTTGGGGCTCGGGCTGCTCGACGTGGTGGTGCTCCAAGAAGAGCTCGGCAAGCTGCCCTTCCCCGGTCCCTTCGTGTCCTCGGCGGTGGCGGCCACACTGGCCGCCCGGACGCTGTGCCTGGAGGAGCTGTTGCCGGACCTGGCGTCAGGAGGGCGCCGGGGAACGGTGGCGGTGGAGGAGAGCGGTGTAGGCGACCCGCTCCTCGGCGTCCGGGCGACGGCCAAGGCCGACGGCGACGGGTACGTGCTGTCAGGATCGAAGCCGGTGGTGCTCGACGGCGCGGCCGCCGACTGGGCGCTGGTGGTGGCCGACGACGGTGACGGACTGGCCACCTTCTTGTTGGAGGCACCAGACGGCGAAGCGGTGCCGGGGCTCGACGTGACCCGCAAACTCGCCCGCCTCGAGCTGGACGGCCGCCGAGGGCAGCGGGTGGGGCCGGCCGGCGACCAGAGCGCGCTGTGGCGCCGTGTCCTCGACGACGTGGGGGTGGCCCTGTGCGCCGAGTTGGTGGGCACAGCTGAGCGCGCCCTCGAACTGGCGGTCGAGTACGCCAAGGTGCGCGTGCAGTTCGACCGGCCCATCGCCACCTTTCAAGCCATCAAGCACAAGGCAGCTGACATGCTGCACCACCTCGAGCTGGCCCGAGTGGGTACCCACTACGCGGCTTGGGCGTCCGACACCGACAGCCCCGAACGTGAGCGAGCTACCGCCATGGCCAAGGGCTACGCCGGTGAAGCGGCTGTCGACGTCACCGCCGAGTCCATCCAGATCCACGGCGGGGTCGGCTTCACGTGGGACATCGACTGCCACCTGCTGTACCGGCGGGCCAAGCAGGACGACCTGTTGTTCGGTTCCCAGGGCTTCCAGCGCCGGCGCCTGGCCGGCTTGCTCCTCGACTGAAGGCTCCGCCACGGCCACCTATCGCATGGCCACGCCCGATGACGCCGGGGCGGTGGCAAGGGTTCATGCCGAGAGCTGGCGGCGGCACTACCGAGGCGCATATTCGGACGCCTATCTCGACGGTGCGGTCTACGAGGACCGCCTCACGGCGTGGTCCGAGCGCCTGGCCGACGAGTCGGGTGGGGCGTTCACGGTCGTCGCCGAGGAGGACGGCGCCGTGGTCGGCTTCGCCCACACCCGGCTGGACGCCGACGTGCACTGGGGGTCGCTGCTCGACAATTTGCACGTCGACTACGCCCGGAAGCGCCACGGGATTGGCGGCCGCCTCACGTCCGAGACCGCCCGGGAGCTGCTGCAGCGACGACCGCACAGTGGCCTCTACCTCTGGGTGCTCGAACAGAACACCGCTGCCCAGGCGTTCTACTCGGCGCGAGGTGGGCGGCGCGTCGGCCGAGAGTTGCGTGGGCCTTTCCCGGGCGGAGGGCAGGCCTTTGCGTTGCGCTTCGCCTGGTCGGATCCCTCGGTGCTGCTCGAGCTCCGGTCGTAGACTGCCGCCGTCATCGGCGAGAGGAGCAGTCATGTCGACCGAGAACCTCACCCGGGCCTTCACCAGCACCCGCAGTGTGCTCGCCAACGTGAAGCCCGACCAGCTCGACTCGGCCACCCCGTGCAAGTCGTGGAAGGTGCGTCAGCTCATCAACCACATGGTCTCCGCTCCCCGCTTCGGCGTGCGGGCCTTGCAGACAGGGGAGACGCAGCCCGACGACACCGACTACGCGGCGGGCGACTACCTGGCTGCCTACGACGAGACGGTGAACAGCACGACGGCGGCATTCGCCGACCCCGGGGCGTTGGAGAAGAACGTGAAGCTCCCCTTCGGCGAGGTTCCGGGAGCCTTCCTCATGAACATGGTCGTCACCGACCAGTTCACCCACGGGTGGGACCTGGCCAAGGCCACCGGACAGCCGACCGACCTCGACCACGAGCTGGCCGCCCGGCTGCTCCCCATGGCGGCCATCCCCGACCAGTTCCGCGGCGAGGACGGCGAAGCGCCCTTCGGGCCGGTGCAGCCCGCACCGGAAGGCGCCTCCGCCGCCGACAAGCTGGCCGCCCATCTCGGGCGTCGCGCCTAGGACGCCATCGCGCTGTTCGATCAGCTGACGGGCTCGGGCGACACCATCTGTCGTACCTGGGCCTTGAGCACTTTGCCGGTGGCGTTGCGGGGGAGCTCGTCGACCACTGCGATGCGCCTGGGCACCTTGTAGTCGGCCAGGTGCTCTGCGGCGTGCTCGCGCAGTTGTTCCGGCGTGGTGTGTGACCCGGGGACGAGAACGACTGCGGCAGCCACGTCCTCGCCCAATACGGGGTGGGGGACGCCCACGACGGCGGCCTCCCTCACGTCAGCGTGGTCGAGCAGGACGGCCTCCACGTCGACGGCATGGATGTTGTTGCCGCCCCGGATGATGACGTCCTTCTTGCGCCCCACGATGTAGAGGTACCCGTCGGCGTCCAGTCGTCCGAGGTCGCCAGTGTGCAGCCACCCGTCCTGCCAGGTGGCCGCCGTGGCCTCAGGGTCCTTGTAGTACTCGCGCTGGCGGCCGGGCATGCGCAGGAGCACCTCTCCGACCTCGCCCTCGGGCACGTCCTTGCCGTCGTCGTCCACGAAGCGCACCTCGAGCGGGGGCATGGGCTGGCCCACCGAGCCGATGCGCTTGAGCGACTCACCCTTGGGCATGGTGCAGTACGCCGGGCCCGCTTCGGTCATCCCGTAGCTGTTGGAGACGGCAGCCTCGGGCATGCGCTCCTGCATGGCCCGCAACGTGGCCGGCGCCAGAGGGGCGCTGCCGATCGCGCACAGCTCGATGGAGGACAGATCGGCGCTCGTGAAGTCGGGATGGGCGACCAGGAGCTCGGCCATGGAGGGCACGAGGAAGACGAATTGGGGCCGCAGCGAGCCGACGACCGCGAGCCAGCGGCCGGCGTCGAAGCGCGGCTGGTACACCCCGTAGAGCCCGAGCTGCATGGGGTTGTAGACGAACCCGATGCCGGCGAAGGTGAAGAGCGGGCTCGAGTGCAACCAGCATCTCCCCGAGAACGTGGGGTTGGGCGCCCCGGGGATGAGGGCCACGGTGCGGTGGCGGATGGCCACCCCTTTGGGCAGCCCGGTGGTGCCCGAGGTGTAGAGGATGTCGGCCAGGTCCTCGGGTCCGAGGTCGACCTGGAAGGTGTCGGGCGACTCCGCCGCCGTCATCTCGCCCCACGACCACGCCGGGTCGCTGGCACCCTCGCCGGCGGGCGACACGACGATGCGACCCAGCGTCGGCAACGCCCGCTCGAGCTGCCGGGCCAGCGGCTCGCGGCCAGGGTCGGCGAGGAGCACAGTCACCTCGGCGTGCCCGAGAAGGCGTTCGAGCTCCGCTTCGGACAGTCGCGTGTTCGTGGGCACGGCCACGGCGCCGGCCTTGTGGACCGCCGAGTAACCGACCATGAACCGCAATGCCTCGGGGCCGTCCACGTACAGCGAGACCCGGTCGCCCTTGTGGACGCCGAGTCGCTGCAAGGCCCGGGCCAAGCGGTTGGACTCGGCCTCCCACTGGGAGAAGCTCATGGCGCCGCCGTCGACGACCCGATAGCCGACCTCGTCCGGGAAGGCGTCCGCCATGGCCCGGAGATGGTCGGTGAGCAGCGTCACACCCTCACATCCCGCCGTCGAGCGTGGCCGTCCTCCGGGTGAAGCGCCACCCGTCGGGGGTGCGCGCCAGCTCGTCGTGATAGCGGCCGCTCCGGTCCAGCTTGGTGGTGCGCTCGCCCGGCCCGGCGTCGGGCTTGGGGCGGTTGAGGATCATGACCGTCACGTCCTGGGTGGCCCGGTCGCCGTCGACCTCCACCGTCGCGTCCACGGTCACGTGGACGATCCCATAGGGGACACTGCGGCACATGCCGGCGAGCGCGGCCCGGCCCTCGACGGCGAACCCTCCGGCGACTTCCATGACCCCGTCCTCGGTGAACGTGGCGGCGAACCCCTCCGCGTCGCCGTCGTCGAAGCACCGGTTGTACCGGGCGGTGAGCTCCCGGATCTGGGTCCGGTCCACCAACCACCGCAGCTCGGGGTCCACCACGCAGCCTCCTCCTCGATGGCGCCCGCCGGCGGCCGACGATAGCGCGACGGCGCCGTTCTCCGACACCGGCGTCAGGTTTCGATGAGGCTCCCTCGCGACGGGAACCCGAGGACGAGAGAGTCAGCGCCGGCCCAAGGCGAAGGCGGAGATGGCGGCGTAGTGCAGCGCGGCACCGACCACCGTGCACGTGTGGAACACCTCGTGGTACCCGAATACTCCGGGCGCAGGGTCGGGGCGCCGCCTGCCGTAGACGACGGCGCCGGCGCTGTAAGCGGCGCCCCCAGCGACGAGCAGGGCGAAGCCACCGGCACCGAGACCGGCCAGCAGTTGGGGCAGGACGGCCAGGGCGCACCATCCCACCACCACATAGGGAATTGCCACCGCCCATTTGGGCGCGTCCATCCACACCTGGCGCACGGCCACGCCGACTCCCCCACCCACCCACACCAAGCAGAGCACGAGGGCTTCGGCCCACCCTGACAGGGCGAGCACGGCCACAGCGGTGTACGTGCCGGCGATGCCGAGGAAGATGGTGCTGTGGTCGGCGCGTCGCATGCGCCGACGCGCCGCTGGGCTCCACCGCAATCGATGGAAGGCGGCGCTCACCCCGAACAGCGCCACCATCGACACCCAGTAGACGCTCAGCGCGGCGACGGCGCCCGGACCCGGCGCCCGCACGATGAGCAGGGGCCCGCCCACAACCATGAGCGTCGTGGCGCCGACGTGCAGCCAGCCACGGAGGACGGGGCGAGGCCGCAGGGCGCCGGCGGGATCCGGAGCGGTGACCGTGGGCGCCGGCATGGGCGCCTCACGCTACCGGTCAGCGCTCGCCGGTCGGCATCGCCACCTGGCTCGGGCCTTGTGCGTTCTCCTCCTGTCCCGCGAATTGGGTCATGTACAGCTCGGCGTAGAGCCCTCCGGCGTCGAGGAGCTGCTGGTGGGTGCCGCGCTCGACGATGCGCCCGCCGTCCACGACGAGGATGAGATCGGCCTCCCGGATGGTGGAGAGCCGGTGGGCGATGACGAGCGAGGTGCGCCCGGCCAGGGCGATGCGAAGGGCCTGCTGAACGGCGAGCTCCGATTCCGAGTCGAGATGGGCGGTGGCTTCGTCGAGCACGACGATGTCGGGGGCCTTGAGCAGCAGTCTGGCGATGGCGACGCGTTGTTTCTCTCCGCCCGAGAGCCGGTATCCCCGGTCGCCGACGACGGTATCGAGCCCGTCGGGAAGGCTCTCGACCAAGGGGAGGATCTGTGCCGCCCGCAGCGCCTCTGTGAGCTCGCTGTCGGTGGCGTCCGGCTTGGCGTAGAGCAGGTTGTCGCGGATGGACTCATGGAAGAGGTGCGCATCCTGGGTGACCACGGCCACGACCTGATGGATGGAGTCCAAGGTCACGTCGCGCACGTCGATGCCGTGGATGCGCACCGCCCCGCTGCGCACGTCGTACAGCCGGGGCACGAGATGGCTGATGGTCGTCTTGCCCGCACCCGACGGGCCCACCAGCGCCACCAGCTGACCGGACTCGGCCCGGAAGGAGACGTCGTGGAGCACCTGCTGGCTGGGTGCCTGGTCGAGGACGGCCACCGCCTCGAGCGAGGCCAGCGAGACCTCCTCGGCCCGTGGGTAGCTGAAGTCGACGTGGTCGAACTCGATGGTGGCCGGTCCTCGAGGCAGCTCCACGGCGTCGGGCTTGTCGGCGATCATGGGCGGGAGATCGAGCACCTCGAACACCCGGTCGAAGGACACCAGCGCCGTCATGACGTCGACTTGCACGTTGGACAAGGCGGTCAGGGGGCCGTACAGGCGGTTGAGATAGGAGGTGAGGGCGACCACGGTCCCGATGAGCAGGACGCCGTGCACGGCCAGCACGCCGCCCCAGCCGTACACGACGGCGGTTGCCAGTGAGGCGGTGAGCAGGAGAGAGGCCATAAACACCGCCGTGTACATGGCCTGGGTGACCCCGATGTCGCGGACCCTTCCGGCTCGCCGATCGAAGGTCGACGTCTCCCGTC
The DNA here is from genome assembly GCA_030040015.1 of Acidimicrobiales bacterium. GTDB lineage: Bacteria > Actinomycetota > Acidimicrobiia > Acidimicrobiales > UBA8190 > UBA8190. The sequence continues at coordinate 20,297 of JASHUM010000033.1, read as the reverse complement.
CGGTCTGCCCGAAGATCTTGACCAACAAGGCGCCCGACACGTTGAAGCGCTCGGCCATGGTGTTGTTCATGACCGCGTTCAAGTTGTACGACTCCCGGGTGATGGCTGCCAGCCGCCGCCCCACCCAGCGCGCCGGGATCAGGAAGATGGGCAGGAGCGCCAGCATGATGAGGGTGATCTCCCAGGACAGGAACAGCATGGCGCCGAGCGTCACGGCCACCGAGATGAAGTTCCCGATGACCGACGAGAACGTGTCGGTGAATGCCTGCTGAGCACCGAGCACGTCGTTGTTGAGCCTGCTCACCAGCGCCCCGGTCTGGGTGCGGGTGAAGAAGGCGATGGGCATGCGCTGGAGGTGGGAGAACACCTTGGACCGCATGTCGTAGATGAGGCCTTCACCCACCCGGGCCGACACGTAGCGCTGCCACAAGGTGATGCCGGCATCGGCGAGGGCCAGCCCTCCGACCACGATGGCCAGGTCGACGACCACGGTCGTGTTCTTCTTGGCGATGCCGACGTCGATGATCTGGCGGTAGATGAGGGGGTTGGCTGCGCTGATGAGGGCGTCCACCACGATGAGGACCAAGAAGACGGACAGCAGCTTCTTGTACGGGGCGGCGAAGCGCAGGATGCGCCTGAAGATCCCGGGCGGAAGTTGCTCCTGGGTGACCGAGGAGTCCCGGCGGAAGGAGCGCATCAGTCCCCATCCGCCGCCACCTCCGCCCCCCATGCGGCCCATGCCCATCCCCATGCCCATCAGTGCTGCACCTCGTCGCGCCGGCACTCGTCACCGCAAAGGCGGGCGAGCAGCTCGCTGAGCGCTCGCCGCTCGGCGTCGCTCAAGGACGAGAAGGCCTGAGCGGCGGTGGCGCGTCTGGCTTCGGCCAGCCGGCTGAGGAGCCGGCGGCCCCCGGGCGTGGTCTCCACCAGGACCGACCGCCGGTCCACCGGGTCGGCCCGGCGCCGGACCAGTCCGGCCGCCTCGAGCCCGTCCACCATGGGGGTGACCGTGCGGGGCACGACCTCGAGGTGGGCGGCGATCTCGGTCATGTGCAGCGGGCCGTGAGAGAGGCTGCGCAGCGCCCTGGCCTGGGCCATCGTCAGCCCGAGGGGCCCGAGGTGGGCGAGCGAGCCCCGCCGCAGCCGGCGGGCGACCCGGCTGATCAGCTCAGCCAGGTCCTGGGTCGGGTCCTCGGCCGTGGGCCCGGGTTTTCCACTGGGGAGCGTCGACGGAGAGCTCATGTCGAAGGTGGCAACGTCGGGAAGATGCGGAGTATTCCTCCATATGAGTCTGCCTCAATTTTCGGGGTCGGCGGACCCGTCTACCATCGGGATCATGGCCGTGGCAGAGCAGCCGGTGCACGCCGGGCATCCCGGGGAGGGTGACGGCTTCGGGGTCATCCACACCGAGGAGCTGACCAAGGTCTATCCGGGCACCGACTTCGCCGCCGTGGACCGCCTCGACCTCGACGTGCGCCCAGGCGAGATCTTCGGGCTCCTCGGCCCCAACGGCGCCGGCAAGACGACGACGGCCGGAATCCTGACCACCCGGGTGGTGCCCACCTCGGGTCGGGCTCTCGTGGGAGGCGTCGACGTGGCCGCCCATCCCGCGCTGGCCAAGCAGCTGAGCGGGATCGTGTCCCAGCAGAACACCCTCGACCGCCAGCTCACCGTGTGGGAGAACCTCTATTTCCACGGCCGTCTCTTCGGCATGGGTGCCTCGACGTCGCGCAAGGTGGCGGACGAGCTGCTCGCCCAGTTTCAGTTGGACCGTTGGGGGAAGGCGTCGGTCTATGCCTTGTCGGGAGGGATGGCCCAGCGCCTCATGGTGGCTCGAGCCATCTTCCACAGGCCGGCCGTGCTCTTCCTGGACGAGCCCACGGCCGGGCTCGACCCCCAGAGCCGCCTGGCGCTGTGGGAGATCCTGGGGGAGCTCAACCGCGACGGGCAGACCATCTTGCTCACGACCCACTACATGGAGGAAGCCGACAAGCTCTGCGACCGGGTGGCCGTCATGGACCACGGCCGCTTCCTGGCCCTCGACACCCCGGCCGCTTTGAAGCGTTCCATCGACGCCGACACCATCATCACGGTGCGCGCCACCGGCGACCTGGAGGCGCTCGGGTCGCTGCTGGCAGAGGAGGTGGACGGCATCACCCGCACCAGAGCCAGCGACGGGGCGCTGCAGCTGGACGTGAGCGGGGACCGCCGCCCCGTGGCTGAGATCGTGATGGTGGCCGAGCGCCGAGGCTTCGACGTCCTCGACCTGTCAGTGGCCGAGCCCACTCTGGAGAACGTGTTCATCACCCTGACCGGACGGGAGCTGCGCGACTGATGGCCGTTTCCCAGGTCTCCACCACGGCACCAGCCGGGTCCATCATCAAACCGCGGCTTCGACCGGTGGTGAGCGCCAGCTACACGGCGTTCGGCGCCTTGCTGTTGCGCGACCTGGTCGTGCTCTGGAAGGACGTCCGGGTGTTCGTGCTTCGCACGATCATCCAGCCGTTCCTGTTGTGCTTCGTCTTCCTCTACGTCTTCCCCAAGATCGGCCAGGGGGTGGGGGGTGGCTCGGGACCAGTGGGCGAATCGGCGTTCGCCACCATCCTGGTGCCCGGGGTGGTGGGGATCTCGATCATGTTCCAGGGCGTGCAGGCCATCGCCCTCAACATGGCCCAGGAGTTCGGCTTCACCCGGGAGATCGAGGACCGCGTCCAGGTGCCCTGCCCCATATGGCTCGTGGCCGTGGCCAAGGTCATCTCGGGCGCCGCCCAGGGCGTGCTCTCGGCTGCCATCGTCCTTCCCATCGCCGACGTCGTCCACGCCGCCGGTGTGCACGCCCACCTGAACCTGCACTGGGCCATCATCCTCACGTTGGTGCCACTGGCGTGCATCGCCATGGCCGGCCTGGGCCTGGTGCTCGGGACGAGCTTCGAGCCGCGCAACATCGGGCTCATGTTCGGCTTCATCATCCTGCCCATCACGTTCCTGGGCGGTACCTATTACGGCTGGACCCGTCTGGCGCCGGTGACGGTCGACGGTGTCCATTGGCTCCAGATCCTCGTGCTCGTCAACCCTCTCATCTACGTGAACGAGGGGATGCGCGCCGCCTTCACCGCCGCCCCGCACATGCACCTCTACGTCATCTACCCGGTGATCGTGGGATTCGCCACCGTCTTCCTCACCATCGGGCTGCGCAACTTCCGTCGCCGGGTGCTGGCCTGAGCGACGCCGTCTGGGGTCGGCCGTGACCGGCATGGCCGAGTTGTTCCTGGCCCGCGCCGAGGACGACGGCGTGGGGCTGCGCTTCGAGGACGAGCGGTGGTCGTGGCGCCAGGTGGTCGAGGCGTGCCGGGCCCGGGCAGCTCTGCTCGAGCACGTACGTGGGCCGGGGCCCTTCCACGTCGGCGTGCTCCTCGAGAACGTCCCCGAGTACCTCTTCGTGCTCGGGGGCGCTGCCCTTGCCGGTGCCACCGTGGTCGGCGTCAACCCCACCCGGCGGGGTGCGGAGCTCGCCGGTGACATCTCCCACACCGACTGCCAACTGGTGATCACGGACGTCGCCCAGGCCGGGCTGCTCCAGGGACTCGACATCGGCGCTTCGGTGATGCTCGTGGACGGAGAGGAGTACCACCGGACGCTCGCCGCCGCGCCGGCGTTGCCGGCCGGTCATGGGCCTCCTCCTGCCGAGGCGCTCTTCCTCCTGCTGTTCACCTCGGGGTCCACCGGGGCCCCGAAGGCGGTACGAATGAGCCACGGGCGCATGGCCGGCATCGTGGCGGGCATGGCCGGCTCGTTCGGGTTCGGGGGGACTTCCGTCCTCTACTGCTCGATGCCGATGTTCCACGGCAACGCCCTTCTCACCTGCGTGGGCCCTGCAGTGGCGTCGGGGGCCACGCTCGTGCTCCGCCGCCGGTTCTCGGCGAGCGGGTTCATGCCCGACGTCCGGCGCTTCCAGGTGACCTACTTCAATTACGTGGGCCGGGCGCTCACCTACATCCTCTCCACACCGCCGGCACCTGACGACGCCGAGAACACGCTGCGCTTCGCCATGGGCACCGACGCCTCTGCGCAGGACATCGCCTCCTTCCGCCACCGCTTCGGGTGCCCGGTGGTCGAGGGATACGGGTCGAGCGAGGGTGCCATCTCCATCTCGCCGGTGCCCGGCATGCCCCCCGGTGCCCTCGGCGTGCCCGTGGACGATGCGGACGTGGCAGTCGTGGACGAGAACGGCGTCGAACGGTCCCGAGCTCGATTCGACTCCGACGGGCGCCTGTCCAATCCCTCCGACGCCATCGGGGAGATCGTGAACCGGAGCGGAGCCGGACCGTTCGAGGGGTACTACGCCAATCCCGCGGCCGAAGCGGAGCGCACCCGGGGAGGGTGGTACTGGTCGGGGGACCTCGGCTATCGAGACGGGCAGGGCTACTTCTATTTCGCCGGGCGGACGACCGATTGGCTACGGGTGGACGGCGAGAACTTCGCCGGCGCCCCGGTCGAGCGGATCCTCGAGCGATACGGCCCGGTGCGGGTGGCGGTCGTCTACGCCGTGCCGGACCCGCGCACCGGGGACCAGGTGATGGCCACGTTGCAGCTCGACGACGGTGCCGCTTTCGACCCCGACGCGTTCGCGGCGTTTCTGGCCGCGCAGCCCGACCTCGGTCCCAAGTGGGTGCCCCGCCTGGTGCGCCTGAGGGAGGACGTCCCACTGACGGCGAGCGGCAAAGTGGACAAGCGTCCGCTCAAACGAGAGCGGTGGGACACGACCGACCCGGTGTGGTGGTGGCCGCCCGGTGAGCGCACCCTCGTCTACCGCCGGTTCACCGACGACGATGCCGCCCGGCTGGCCCAGCAGTTCGAGGCGCACGGCCGTCAGGCGTACCTGCACGCCTGACCGGGAGTGTCCGACTCCACTTCCTCGCAAGGAGGCCGTGCGAATGGCGTTCCCCGACCAACCCATGGGAGCGGCGGCACCTGACCCCGGCTCTGGGCCCGGCCACCCCCTGTGCCGGGCCCAAGGCCGGGGAGTCGCAAGATGCCCGCACCATGCGCGTGACCTAGTCTCGCACCGCCGTCCCGCATCGGGGCCTGGCACGTCGGGAGGTCCGGTCATGGGCATCATGGACAAGGTCAAGGCGCAGGCCACCCAGATCGCCGACAAGGCGCAGCAGGCGGGCCAGGTGGGCCAGGCCAAGATCGCCGAGTTGCAGGCCAAGCGCAGGGCCGACAGCTTGCTGCTCGAGCTCGGCGGCCTCACCTATCTCGAGCGCGCCGGCCGGCCCGCCGCTGACGGCGAGACGCGCACGGCGGGCCTGATCGCCCGGCTCCAGGCACATGAAGCCGAGCACGGACCGATCACCGTGACCGGCGCCGACCAAGGCGAGCCGGCGGAGTGAAGCACCCGTAAGGGAGATCCGCGAAGTTTGCGATCGGCCTAGTTACGATCGCCTGTCCAGATGGCGGTCGCCTCACCCAGCCGACGAACGCCCCTTCTCGTTGCGACAGCCGTAGCACTCGTCGTTGCCTTCGTGACGTTGGGGCCTGCCCATGCGTCGGCAGGACCCGCCACGGGATGGACGAGGCCGGCGCGCTTCTCTCCTGCGGGTGCACCACCCGGGTCCGCACTCCTGGGTCCCGTGGCGAGCACCCAGACTGTGCACCTGCGGGTCGTCCTGGACCCGTCGGACCCTTCGGGCCTCCAGTCTCTCCTCCGTGCTCTCTACGACCCGAGCTCGGTCGAATTCCACAGATGGCTGACACCCGTGCAGTTCCAGGCACGATTCGGACCCTCGGCCGCCACGGTTGCCGAGGCCACCTCGTGGCTGCGTGGCGCCGGGCTCACGCCCAGCACGCTCTCGGGGTTCGCCCTCGACGTCAGCGCCACGGCCGGTCAGGTCGAGGCGGCGCTGAGCACGCCCCTCGAGTCGTACCGGACGACCTCAGGGGTGCGTGGGTACCTGCCTCACGAGGCGCCGCTCGTCCCCGTCTCCCTGTCGGGCCAGATCGCCGGCATCGTCGGCCTCGACACCCTCCAGCAGTTCACCCCCACCTCCGTGGCGCCCTCGGCGACCGCAACGCCGGAGGCGGCCCTCCCGGACGCCGACGGGTTGACGCCGTGCACGGCCGCCCAGGACGAGGCGACTGCGGCGGGCGGCTACACCCTGGACCAATTGGGAGCTGACTACGGCATCAACTCCCTGCTCGCCGACGGACAGAACGGGACCGGGGAGACGATCGCTCTCTATGAGCTCGCCTCCCACTCCTCGACCGACGTGTCGACGTACCAATCGTGCTTCGGGCTCACCAATTCCGTGTCGACGGTGCAGGTCGACGGCGGCGGAGGAACCGTCGGCGGATCAGGCACCGCCGAGGCCGATCTCGACATCGAACAGGCGATGACCCAGGCGCCGGATGCTTCGATCATCTCCTATGAAGGGCCGAACACCGCCACCGGGACCTACGACACGTGGTCTTCGATCGTCTCGAACAGTGCGGTCAAGGTCGTCTCCACGAGCTGGGGGACGTGTGAACCACTGTTCTTCCCGGACAGCAGCGCCTATACGCCCCTGTTCGAGCAGGCTGCGAGCCAGGGCCAGACCATTCTGGCCGCCACCGGCGACTCCGGTTCCGAGGGCTGCTACGCGGCTGACCGGTCGACAGAGGAGGAGGTGACCTACCCCGCCTCGGATCCCTACGTCACGGCCGTGGGCGGCACCTCGTTGGTGGCGCCGGGCGACGAGACGGCGTGGAACTACTGCCAATCGGACGAGAGCACCGCCTGCGCCAACGACTATGAGGGCCAGGCAGCCGGGGGTGGCGGGATGTCACGGTACGAATCTCGGCCCTCCTACCAGCCGAACATCCTCTATTGGTCCGTGGCCCAGTCTTGCGGCCAGTACTGCAGAGAGCTTCCCGACCTCTCCGCCAACGCCGGCATCCCGATGGTGATCTACGCCAACGGTGCATGGATCGCGGGTGCAGGGACGAGCTTTGCTGCGCCGTTCGTGGCCGGGCTGGTCGCCGACGCGAACGCCGGGTGCTCGTCAACGGTGGGACAGTGGACGCCGGGGCTCTACGCCCTCGCCGCCGACGGGAGCTACGGCTCTGCCTTCAACGACATCACGTCGGGCAACATCGACATGACCGGGACGAACGGCGGGGCCTTCCCGGCGACGTCCGGGTACGACGCTGCCACCGGCATCGGCTCCCCCATCGCCGGCGGGCTGTCGTGCCCCGAGGTGACCGGTGTGCAGCCCTCGACGGCGAGTGCCGGCTCCGCGGTGACGGTGACGGGCCTGGGGCTCGAGCATGCATCGATCGAGTTCGGTGGGATTCCCGCTCAAGTCGTCTCCGCATCGGAAACCCAGGCCAGCGTGATCGTCCCCGACGGCAGCGGGTCGGTGCCGGTCGGAGGGTCGAGCGTGCTCGGGACCGGGACCGGCACGGCGTCGTTCACGTTCTCACTCCCGTCCCCACCTGCTTCGGTCTCGGCCCAGGGCGGCAGCGAGCAGGTCACGGTGTCATGGACGGCGGTGGCCGGCGCGGACTCCTATCGCGTTTTCGAGTCGTCGTCGTCGGGGGGCGAGAGCTACTCGGGGCCCGCCGGCTGCTCGGCGTCGGCGCCGGCGACCGACTGCGCGGTCGGAGGTCTGACGAACGGTACGCCGTACTTCTTCACCGTCGAAGCCGTCAACGCCGCCGGTGTCTCCTCACCGTCGAGCGAGACGAGCGCGTCTCCTTTCGCCAGCCCCTATGTGGCCGTCGAGGGACCGGGCCACAGCCTGTTGCTGTACTGGCGCACCTCCGACGCCCAGTGGCACGGCCCGCTCGGCATCGGAGGTCCCGGGTCGACGTTCGCCAGTCCGGCGATCATGACGGGACCGAACGGCCTGCCTTACGTGGCCGTGGAGGGCCCGGCCAACACCACGTGGTTGTACTGGGAGACCGCTGACGCCCAGTGGCACGGACCGTTGCAGGTCGCCGCCGCCGGCTCGACGTTCTCAGGCCCGGCGATCGCGCCCGGGCCCGACGGGCTACCCGACGTCGTCGTCCAAGGACCGTCGGGCTCGCTCTGGCTCTATTGGGAGACCGCCGACGCCCAGTGGCACGGCCCCCTCGGCATCGGAGGTCCGGGGTCGACCTACTCGTCGCCTGCCGTCATCCAAGGATCGAACGGCCTTCCCTTCGTCGCCGCCCAGGGCCCGGGCCAGAGCCTCTGGATCTACTGGGAGACCCCCGACGCCCAGTGGCACGGCCCCTACGGGATCGCGGCGGGAGGCTCGACGTTCTCAGCGCCGGCTCTGGCCCTCGGTCCGAACGGGCTTCCCGAGGTCGTGGCCCAAGGCCCGGCGGAGTCGACGTGGTTCTACTGGCAGACCTCCGACGCCCAGTGGCACGGGCCCTATGGAATAGGCGCTCCTGGCACCGACTTCGCCACCCCCTCGATCGCTGCCACCGGGCCGGAAGGTTTGCCGGCCGTCGCCGTCGAGGGCCCGGGCGACAGTCTGTGGCTGTACTGGCAGAGCGCCGACGCCCAGTGGCACGGGCCCTACGGGGCGGGGCCCGGAGGGTCGACCTTCTCGTCTCCGAGCATCGCCGTCGGGACCGACGGACTGCCGATGATCGCGGCCCGAGGGCCTGGCGACGGTCTCTGGCTGTACTGGCAGACCGCCGACGCCCAGTGGCACGGGCCCCTCGGCGTGGGCGGCCCCCAGACGACGTACTCGCCCCCCGGGCTGGTCTTCCAGAGCGATCCTCTGCCGTTCTAGAGCGCCGGGGCGGCCGCCCGTGCGATAAAAGTGCAGGTGGAGGCGTTTTTTCCCGATTCCACAAATATTCGCGAATACTCGCCGTGCTCATTCGTTCATTGACAGTGGTGGGTTCGGGGGGTCCGGGCCCTAAGTGGGGAAAGGGCTCAAAGATGTCCATCGTTCGTTCCTGGAAGGCGCTCGGTGTCGTTGTGGGCGCAAGTGCGGCTCTCGTGGTCGCACCCATGGCCGCCGGGGTCGCCTCGGCTCAGACCACGCCCAGCACCTCCGGTGTCACGTCGGCCGTGAGCGGCTTGCTCGGCACCGTGACCGGTCTGCTCGGCGGCTCGACCAGCTCGAGCCCGGTGAGCACCGTCACCGGTCTGCTCGGCGGCTCGACCAGCTCCGACCCGGTCAGTGGTGTGGTGAGCACCGTCACCGGTCTGCTCGGCGGCTCGACCAGCTCCGACCCGGTGAGCACCGTGACCGGTCTCGTCAGCGGCTCGACCAGCTCCGACCCGGTGAGCACCGTGACCGGTCTGGTCAGCGGCTCCTCGGACCCGGTCAGTGGTGTCGTGAGCACCGTCACCGGACTGCTCGGCAGCTCCGGCTCGAACCCGCTCAGCACCGTCACCGGTCTGGTGGGCGGCTCCTCGGACCCGGTCAGCACCGTCACCGGCCTCCTCGGCTCGGGCGGGACCGACCCGGTCAGCACCATCACGGACCTCCTTGGTTCCGGTGGGACCGACCCGCTGAGCACCATCACGGACCTCCTTGGTTCCGGTGGGACCGACCCGGTGAGCACCGTCACCAACCTGCTCGAGGGGGACAACCCGCTCAGCGGCTTGGTCGGGGGCAGTGACCCGCTCAGCGAGCTGACCAGCCTCATCGGGAGCGGCAACCTCAGCACGGTCACCGACCTGCTCGGGAGCGGCGTCTCGCTCAACACGATCACCGACCTGATCGGCAGCGGCGGCCTCAGCACGATCACCGACCTGCTCGGAAGCGGCGACCCGCTCAGCACGATCACCAGCCTGCTCGGTGGCAGCGACCCGCTCAGCACGATCACCAGCCTGCTCGGTGACCTTCCCGGGTTGAGCAGCCTGGCTCCGGTCACCGGCTCCGACGGAAGCACCACGTTGAGCGACCCGTCGTCCGACCCGAGCGACCCGATCGTCGACGTCGCCACCTCGCCGATGTCCGGCACCGGCAGCACCATGCCTGCCACGCTTGCCGACGGCGGTTCGCTTCCCTTCACCGGTGAGCCGGCCTGGATCAAGATCGTGGGGCTTCTCGGCCTGGCCGGCGCCCTGTCGGTGGCGCTCGTGGCTGGTTACCTGCGGTTCGTGGCTCGTCGTTTCGCCTGATCGGAGATGACGACGCCCCTCACGTCGTCGTCCCCCCGTACCCGGCCGCCGGAGCTCCCCGGCGGCCGGGTCGTTTCGGGGGGCGGGGACCGTCGAGGCCCCCGGCGCCTGCACCGTGTGGCCGGAAGCCGGTGGACTCGGGTGGGACTGCCGGTGCTGGCCGTGCTGCTCGCCCTGGCCGCAGCGGCCGCTCTGGCCTTCCCGATGCTGTCCGACTGGTACGCCGAACACCAGCAGCACGACCTCGCCAATCAGCTCGACCAGCCGGCGATCGGTGGGGGAACCGGCTCGGGAGCGCCCATCGGATGGATCACCATCCCGGCCATCGGCTTGCACATGGTGGTCGTGCAGGGCACCGACGCCTCGGCGCTGGCCAAGGGACCCGGGCACTACCCGAACACGCCGATGCCGTGCACGGTCGGGGACGTGGCCATCGCCGGTCACCGCACCACCTTCCTGCACCCGTTCGACAACCTGAACCTGGTGGCCCCCGGGGACAAGATCGAGCTGACCACGCGGACCGAGTCGTGCACCTACGAGGCGACTCAACCGCCGTTCGCCGTGCTCCCCACCGACACAGCGGTGGTGGCCAACACCCCCGGCCAGTTCACGCTCACCTTGACCACGTGCCACCCCAAGGGCTCGTCCAAGTTCCGACTGGTCGTCAAGGCCACGATGGAACCGGGCAGCCTGAAGGCGGTTCGAGCCCGCTAGGCGCTTCAGCCCTGTGGCGGCGCGATCCAGATCGTTGCCGTGGCTCGACATTTCGTCGGATGATCACCCGTCGTTCATTTTCAGTTCGCGTGGCGTTTACCTTGTCTCGATAGCTTCGGCGGCGATGTCGGAGGTGACCAGTCCGGCGGTTGCTGGCCCCGCGGCCGGGACCGTGCTCGACCGGCCCGTCATGAGTGTGGACGACGTCTCGGTCGGTTTCGGCCCCAAGACCGTCCTCAATGGCATCGGTCTGCCCATCGAACGGGGGAGCATCACCGCCCTCATCGGGCCGACCGGCTGTGGGAAGTCGACCCTGCTCCGGTCGCTGAACCGCATGAACGACAAGATCCGTGGCTACTGGCGCCGGGGGCGCATCGAGCTCGAGGGGCAGGACGTCGCCGACTCCTCCACCGACCTGCTCAGCCTGCGCCGCCGGGTGGGGATGGTGTTCCAGCGTCCCAACCCGTTCCCCATGTCCATCCGCGACAACGTCGTGGCCGGCGTGCGAGCCCACGGGATGGCGTCTCGTTCCGAACTGACCGACGTGGCCGAGCGCTACCTCAAGGAAGTGAGCCTGTGGGGGGCGGTGGCTGATCGGCTGGGCGACTCGCCCTTCCGGCTCTCCGGGGGCCAGCAGCAATTGCTGTGCCTGGCCCGCTCTCTCGCCGTGGAACCGGACGTCCTGCTCCTCGACGAGCCCACCTCCTCGCTCGACCCGGTGACCACCGAGATCGTGGAGGACCTGCTGCGCAACCTGGTGCCCGACGTCACCATCGTCATCGTCACCCACAACCTGGCCCAGGCGAAGCGGGTGTCGAACACCACGGCGTTCCTGTACAACGGCCACCTGGTGGAGGCCGGAGAGACGTCGCAGATCTTCGACAACCCCGAGCAACCCGAAACGGTCAGCTATATCGGCGGACGCATCGGCTGACCAAGGTCGCGCACCCGATTCCTCTCACAGTCCCCTGATCCTGCAGCCTCTTCAGGAAAGGAGCAGTACACCCATGCCCACCCGCCAATCGGGAGTACCGACGAACCGCTCGAGAATCCGCCGCCGGTTCGCTGGCGCGGGGCTGCTCAGCGTCCTCGGCGTCACCGCCGTGCTGCTGAGCGCCTGTAGCTCGAGTTCCTCGAGCTCGCCCACCACCACCACCACGCCCTCGGTGTCGCTCTCCAGCCTGGAGAAGTGGCCGACGACCGCAGTCTCGTTGCAGGAGACCGGGTCGAGCCTGCTGTACCCACTGTTCAACCTGTGGGAGGAGCAGATCCACACCGACCACTCGAACGTGACGATCACCACGGCCTCGACCGGGTCGGGTACCGGCGTCTCCGACGCCTCGAACGGCACGGTCAACATCGGCGCCTCGGACGCCTACCTGTCCCCTGGCCAGGTGGCGGCGGCTCCGGGGATCGAGAACATCCCCCTCGCCATCTCGGGCCAGGAGATCAACTACAACGTGCCGGGGATCAGCGCCACTTCGCACTTGAAGCTGGACGGCTCCGTGCTGGCGCAGATCTACCAGGGGACGATCACCAACTGGAACGACCCCAAGATCGCCGCCCTCAACCCCGGCGTCACCCTGCCCAACCTGACCATCATCCCCATTCACCGGTCGGACAGCTCGGGTGACACCTTCCTCTTCAGCTCGTTCCTCTCCGACAGCGACCCGACCGGTTGGACGATTGCGCCTGGCACGACGATCTCGTGGCCCAACGTGGCCGGAGAGGTGACGGCCCAGGGCAACGGCGGCATGGTGCAGGCGTGCCAGAAGAACCCCGGCTGCGTGGCCTACATCGGGATCAGCTACCAGACCGAAGCGACGGGAGCCGGCCTGGGCTATGCGGCCCTGCAGAACAAGTCGGGGAACTACGAGCTGCCGACCCAGGCGACCTTCAGCGACGAGGCGGCTGGGTTCACCTCCTCGACCCCGGCCAGCGGCACGATCTCGATGATCTACGGCTCGGCCACTGACGGCTACCCGATCGTGAACTTCGAGTACGGCATCGTGCTCTCCAAGCAGTCGAGCAGCACCACCGCCCAGGCGATCAGGGCCGTGCTGGCGTGGGCCATCGATCCGAACGGAGGCAACGCGCCGACGTTCCTGGACCAGGTCGGCTTCGTGGCTCTTCCCACCCAGATCGAGGCCATCTCGTCCAAGCTGATCAGCAAGATCTCCTGACGCCCGCCGGCTCCCGGTGACGGTCGGCGCCACCGTGTCCAAGACGGATACGGACCTCCCCACCGCCGCCCCCTCCCAGTCGGGGGGCGGCGGTGGGGGTCCGGATCCCGGTGCCCATGACCCGAGCGGTGGTGGCCCGGCAGGCCCCGGCGCCGGGCAGGAGAAATGGTGGCGGGGAGAACGCCTCGGTCCGCAGGTGCTGCGGGTGGTCACCCACCTCCCGCTGATCGTGCTCGTCCTCATCATGGCCGCCCTGATCTGGAAGGCCATTCCGGCCATCCGCTACAACGGGTTCGGCTTCTTCGGGCGCTCGGTGTGGAACTTCGGCAATCTCTACGCCCCGATCCTCCACACCCACGGGGTCGCCCACCCCCCCGGCGCTCTCTACGGCGCGCTGCCCCTCATCTTGGGGACCATCGGGTCCTCCGCCATCGCCATGGTCCTAGCGCTCCCCGTGGGCGTCGGCACGGCGCTGGTGGTGGTCGAGAAACTCCCTCCGCGGCTGTCGTACGGCATCGGCTTCTGCCTGGAGATCCTGGCCGGTGTCCCCAGTGTCGTGATCGGCCTGTGGGGGTTCTTGACCCTGGGGCCGTTCCTCATGCACCACGTGGCCACCTTGTGGGCCAACCACGTCCCCGACGTGCCGGTGCTGCGGTTCTTCCGCGGTCCGACCGGCAACGGCCAGGGACTGCTCACGTCGGGTGTGATCCTCGCCATGATGATCGTGCCCATCATCGCTGCCACCACTCGTGACCTGCTCAGGCAGGTGCCTCGTGGGACGGTGGAGGGGGCGGTGGCCCTGGGCATGACCGACGCCGAAGCGGCGAACACCGTCACCATCCCCTGGGTGCGTTCCGGCGTGATCGGGGCCTCGATGCTGGGGCTGGGCCGGGCGCTGGGCGAGACGATCGCCGTGGCCATGGTGAGTGGCGTCCTGGTGGGCTCTCCCATCCGCTCCCTCTACTCGGCCTTCAGCACCATCGCCGCCACCATCGTGAGCCAGCTCGATGGCGCTTTCACCGACGCGAGCGGGCTGGCCGTGGCCACACTGGCCGAGTTGGCATTGGTGCTTCTCGTGATCACCTTGCTCGCCAACGTGGGAGCGCGCTTGCTCGTCCGGCGGGTGGCGACCACGGCGCTGCCCGTGGGCCGAGGTATCTGACGTGGCCATCGCCACGGCCCGGAGTTCCGCCGGCAACCAGGCCCGGACTCGGCGCAGGCGGACCAAGAACGTCTTCCTGTGGGGCGCGTGCGGACTGGCGCTGGTGCTGCTGGTCGTCCCGGTGGTCTGGATCATCGGAGGTGTGCTGGCGAACTCGTTGCCCCATTGGCACTGGAACGTGCTCACCACCGACCAGCAGGGCAACGGAGGTGGCTTGCTCAACGCCATCCAGGGCACATTCCTCATCACCGCCCTGGTGCTGGTGGTGGCGGGGGTGGTGGGCATCGCCGGCGGGCTGTACCTGGCCGAGTTCTGCCCGCCTGAACGCGGCCAGCTGTTGCGCGGTGCGTCAGAGGTCCTCTCCGGCGTGCCATCAATCGTCCTGGGCTACGTGGGCTACATCGCGTTGGTGGCCGGCGTGTTCCATTGGGGCTTCTCGCTGGCTGCTGCCGTCATCGTGCTCTCGGTGCTCGTCATCCCCTACATCACCAAGACGACCGAGGTGGCCATCCGCAACGTGCCGACCGCCTATCGCGAAGGCGGCGAAGCCCTGGGTATGCGCAGCGGGTACATGCTGCGACGCCTGGTGCTCAAACCCGCCCTGCCCGGCATCGTCACAGGCTTGATCGTCGCTGCCGCCATCGCCGTGGGGGAGACGGCACCGTTGCTCTACACCGCCGGCTACAGCGGCAACGGGCCGACGTTCTCCCTCACCCACTCTCCGCTCGGGTACTTGACCTATGCGGTGTTCACCTTCTACAACCAGCCGTCCAACTCGGCCCACCAGCTGGCCAACTCTGCCGCGCTGATCCTGATCTTGCTGGTCGTCCTCCTCATCGTCGTGGCCCGGGTGGTGGTCTCCTTCACCCAGCGCTACTCGCCGGATCGCCAGGTCCGGGTACCTCGCGCCCGGCGAGCCCGATAGGTCCTCAACGGCCCTAGCAGCGCCGTGTGGCTGGTCAGGCCGGGCGGGCGGTAGGCTGAAGACGAATCCCCGTCTGTGGTGCCACGATCGCGCTTCGCATTCGGGACCCCCTATCCCTCCGCAACAGGGCAAGGAGCCAGCAACCGTGCCCAGAGACACCACCGTCCGTCAACGCGTCATCGACTACCTCGTCGAACACGGCCCAGTCGAGGACTCGAGTGGACGGGCCACGTCACAATTGAAAGACGCCGTTGGTTACGCCGGCGGAGACGCCGGATTCATCCGCGTGGTGAGCCTGATGGCCGAAGCAGGCGAAGTGGTCCGACAGGTGCGGGGAAAGCGCACGTATCGCATTGCCGCCTCCGACTCGGCCACGGGCAGTCGGCCCGTCTCCTCCGAACGTCCCCCGGCTCGTCTCGGTGCGAGCGACACTCACGGGGACGGCGCCTTGGACTACGACGAGTTGGCCGCCGCTCTGCTGGCCCGGGTGACGCGGACGCTGGTCACCGCCGAGTCTGCGGAGAGCCGTGGTGGCGTCGACCAGGCGGCCTGGGCGCGTCGGCGGATCGACCAGCTCGAAGGAAAGGTCGAGGGCCTCCAGCGCGACTTGGCTCGTTCCCGGGCCGAGGTCCAGTCCGTGAGCGAGGAGCGCGACGCCTTGCGGGGCCAGTTGGAGGCAGCGGTGCACAACATCGACGTGTTGACCGAGCGTCTCGGTTCTCGACCCCAGGGGCCCGATCGCGCTGCCGAGCGCCTGGACAGCGACGCCCAGGCGCTGCTCTACCGGCTACGGGGATCCGGGTCGCGACGGCGGTCCTCGCCACCGTCGGCGGAGGCCGTCTCGTCGAGCTGATCGGGATGGATCAGCGGTAGATGTTGACGCTCGGGTCCAGCCCAAGAGGCGACGAATCGCCACGGCCGGTCGCGGCCAGGAGGAAGGCCATGGCGTCCCCGGTGATCGGCGGGCCTCCTCCGGACACGGCGAACTCCTCATAGCCGTCGAGGTGCAAGGTCGCCGGCCTCCATCCTTGATCGGTGAGGACCTGGGCGATGTGGGAGAGCGACGGCACCATCCCCGGTCCGACGACCGAAGCCACGCCGAGGGCGTCGCGGATGTCGTCGGCGTGGAGGTAGGTGTCGAACCACAGCGACTCCAGACCGAAGCCCAGCGTGCCGACCACCCCGGGTGGACCCGGTGCGTTCCAGGACTCGTCGTCGAAGGAAGCGGCCAGTGGCCCGGCGGTGCGCGTGGCCTCGGCGAGCTCCCCGGCCAGATCGTCGGGTGACCGGCCCCGGCGTTCCTCCACCTGGCGCTGCGTCACCGCAGGTGTGCCGAGCCCTTCGAGGCGCAGGTTGACGACGTCGGTGAGCTGACCCACCACGTGAGCGGCGACGTCCCCCACACTCCATCCTTCGCATCGGCTCGGCAGATCCCACTCTGGGCCAGAGCGCGACGAGAGCAGCGCGCCGAAGTCCTCGTACTCGGCGAGCATCCCGGGAACCACTACCTGGCGTGCAAGGGTCATCTCCGGCCTCCTTCCGCCGCGTCGTTCTCCGGGCCGCCCCGGTCGCGTCGTCCGGAGAATGCCCGCCGGGGTCGCCGCTAGTCAAGCCGTGACGTTCTGACCTCGGCGTGGCGCGTGACGTCGCACGCGTGCGACACGAGTGACGGATCCCATACGCGCGCACGCAATGACGCGCGAGTGCAACTGGCGCGATCAGAAGAAAGCCGCCGCTACCTATTCAGTCGCGCCATGACGCGCCCGATATAGCTCCCCGGAGGAGGGGCGCGTCGTGGAGCGTAGTATCCCAACGGATACGCAACTGCCTGTCGGACGTGGGGAGGCGGCCCGGCGGTCGAGGGCACTGCGCATCGCCGGTGGAGCCCTGGTGTTGGTGGGGCTCGCAACGCTCGTTCGCGACGTCCCGGGAGCGCCGGCGGGTGCAACCACGTGCACACCACCGACCGGGACCTTCTCGATCGCCATCTGCGGCAACGAGTTCATCAACCAAGCCGGGCAGGAAGTCGTCCTGCGCGGGGTGAACACCGAAGGCACCCAGTACGACTGCGCCCAGAGCGGGCAGGGTTTCTACGACGACCCCACCATCACCCCCTCGACCGCCACCACCGCCGGCAACTACTCCACCGAGATCGACGCCATGAAGGCGTGGGGCATCAACGTGGTCCGGGTCAACCTGAACGAGGAGTGCTGGCTGGGGATCAACGGGGTGCCGTCCACCACGTCCCAGACCTCCGACGACGGCACCGCCTACCCGATCCCGGCCGGCGATACCTACGACACGTCGGTCAACGCCTACATGCACGAGATGGGCGAGTACGTCGACGCCCTGAACGCGGCCGGGATCTACGCCGAGCTCGACCTGCACCTGAACGCCCCCGGCTCTGAGCTCATCAGCGACTCGGGCAGCATGGACGCCCAGAACCCCCTTCCTTCGTCTCCCAACTCCGACGACTTCTGGAAGTCGGTGGCCTCCTACTTCGCCGACAACCACGCGGTGATCTTCGGGGTGTTCAACGAGCCCTTCCCGCCCAACGCCGAGGCCAGCGGGGACACCACCACCGGCTGGGACTGCGTGCTGAACGGCTGCACCGTCCCTGACTACACGAACGAGAACTCGAGCGACTACGGGAACGAGATCCCCACCGCCACCTACGCCGGTGAGGGCATGAAGGCACTCGTCGACGACATCCGCGACTACAACACTACGGCGCCTCTCCTCGTCGGGGGCCCGGACTTCGCCGGGGACATGGATGCCTGGCTCCAGACCTTCGACCCGGGCGGGGTGTCGATCGACCCCGACCACCAGCTGGCTGCCTCGGTGCACATCTACTTCCCCTCCGGCAACTCGCCGTGCTCGGTGACGACCAACGTCGCCACCGCCTGCCCCTCGGCGGGGGTGAGCGGCGGATACGGGTCCAACGCCATCGTGGAGACGGCTGAGACCGTCCCAGTCCTCATCGACGAGGTGGGCGACTTCAACTGCGCCAGCACCAATCTGACCCCGTTCCTGCAGTCGGTCGACGCCGAGGACACCTCGGCGGGGGTGGACATCGGGTACGTGGGCTGGTCGTGGACGACCTACAGCTGCGACCCCAACCTCATCAGCAACTGGACCACCGGGGACCCGTCCACCATGGGCACGGCCGAGTACTGCGAGCTCCTGGCGCTCGGTGTGGCACCGGCGACCAACTCGCTCTTCTCGTCCTCGGCGTCCTGCCCGGACACGACTCCCGGCTCGAGCGGAGGCGGGGGCACGACGACCACCACCACGACGTCGACTACGACCACCACGACGCCGACCACCACGACCACGAGTCACCCCACCACGACCACGACGTCGACCACGACCACGACGCCGCACCCCACCACGACGACCACGACCACCACGGTGCCGACACCCACGACCCTGGCGACGACAACGACGACGACGGCACCGTCGACTCCGGCGCTGGCCCACGTCACTCAGCCAGGCGCATCGAGCCTTCCGGTGGTCGCCACCGAGGGACCGAGCAACACCCTCTGGGTCTATTGGCAGACCGCTGATGCCCAGTGGCACGGCCCGCTCCAGGTGGGCAACCCTGGATCGACGTTCGGCACCCCTGCCGTGGTCAACGGCCCATCAGGGCTTCCCATCATCGCCGTTGAGGGGCCGAGCAACACCTTGTGGGTGTACTGGCAGACACCCGACGCCCAGTGGCACGGCCCGCTTCAGGTCGGCAACCCCGGGTCGACGTTCGGCACCCCGGCCATGGTCGCAGCGGCCGACGGCCTGCCCACCATCGCGGCGCGGGGCCCAGGTGACGTCCTGTGGCTCTACTGGGAGACGCCCGACGCCCAGTGGCACGGCCCGCTCGGCGTCGGTGGTCCGGGCTCGACGGCGACCACACCGTCGATGGTCCTGGCCGGAGACGGCCTGCCGGTCGTCTCGACGGAGGGACCCGGTGGCGCATTGTGGGTGTTCTGGCAGACGCCCGACGCCCAGTGGCACGGCCCGCTCGGCGTCGGTGGTCCCGGCTCGACGGCGACCACGCCGGCCATGGTGACCTCCCTCGACGGCCTGCCCACGATCGCAACGCAGGGACCCGGTGGCGCCTTGTGGGTGTTCTGGGAGACACCCGACGCCCAGTGGCACGGCCCGCTCGGCGTCGGTGGCCCGGGCTCGACGGAGACGTCGCCGTCCATCGCCCTGGCCGGAAACAGCCTGCCCACGATCGCAACGCAGGGACCCGGTGGCGCCTTGTGGGTGTTCTGGGAGACCCCCGACGCCCAGTGGCACGGCCCGCTCGGCGTCGGTGGCCCGGGCTCGACGGGAGCCGTCCCGGCCATGGTGACGGCGAGCGATGGCCTGCCCACGATCGCAACGCAAGGACCCGGTGGCGCCCTGTGGGTGTTCTGGCAGACGCCCGACGCCCAGTGGCACGGCCCGCTCGGCGTCGGTGGTCCGGGCGCGACGGACGTGGCACCGGCCATCGTCCTCGACGGGTGAGGAGACCGATCGTCGCGTGACGACGGTTAGCGCCTGCTCTGGTGGGCTGACGACATAGCCGGTGCGTTCCGCCAAATCTCCGTAGGCGTGCGGTCGTTACGACCAGTCAACAAGAGTTGATTGCGGACCTGTCGATCTTCGAGACGATCCGGTCTGCGTCGCGACCGAACCGTCGCAGCTGCTCCGCTGGCAACAGGTGTAAAGGGTTACCTCGACGCCGTTACTGATACTGCCACCGCTCCCGTCGTCCAGAAGTACACCGGTGTGCTCGCAGCGGCTGACATCGTGGAATTCACTCGGACCTCTACGTTCCAGATCATGCAATCCATGCGCCTTGATCTTGGTGCAGGCTCTCAGGTGCACCCCTGACCGTGTTGAGGCGAGGTTTCTACCGATTCGGGCCAAGAACTGTCCACCAGGTTTAGTTGGGCATGATGGACTCCTTGATCTCTCCGGTGATTACTAGCTTCCTTCTTGAACTTCGTACGAGGTCTCTTGGGGGTTCAAACCCCAGCTCCTCTGCCACCGGGTCGTCTGGTGGCAACCAAGCCCGCGACGGCTGAGATGGGTCGAAGTCCCGCCAGGAGCGGGAGGTGGCGGTCTCGTGGGCCAGCTCGAGAAAATCGGCCGTGGCCTGAGGAATCCGACCATCGCGCCAGGCGAGCGACCATGGGTAATGCGGCGAGAATTCTT
>JASHUM010000005.1 GCA_030040015.1 Acidimicrobiales bacterium | reverse complement strand
TCCAGTCGGTGGTGACGCCCAGGCGGAAGCCGTAGGGGTTGACCTTCTGGCCCATCAGTCGCTCTCCTCTGCCTCGGCGTCACTGTCCTTGGTGGATGCCCGGCGCCGGCGGCGCTTGGGCGCCGGGCCGGCTCCTCCTCGACCTCGGTCCCGGTGTCGGCGTCGGCCTCCACTTCGGCTGACTGCTCGGTGTTGGCGGCGCGACCGCGACGTCGCTTGGGTGCCGGGGCCGGCTCCTCCTCGACCTCCTCGACGTGCGCCTCTTCTGCGTCGGGTTCCTCGGTGTCGAGCTCGGTCGCCTCGCCCTCCACGTCGAGCTCGTCCTCGGGCTCCTCGACATCGAGCTCCTCTTCCGGTTCCTCGACGTCGAGCTCGTCGGGCTCCTCCGACACGATCTCGGTCGCTTCGTCCACCGTCTCCGCCGCGGCCGCCGCCTGGCGCTCACGGCGCGAGGCGGCGACCCGCCGGGAGCGCAGAGCCGGGCTCGACGCCGCTTGCCGGGCCCGCCGGCGCGTCAAACGGTCCTCGGGGAGCCGGCTCACGATCACGGTGATGTGGCAGGTGCGCTTGCGGATGCGCGTGGCCCGGCCGCGGGCCCGGGGGCGCCAACGCTTCACCGTGGTGCCCTCGTCGGCGTAGCAGGCCGACACGAAGAGCTCGTCAGGATCGATGCCGTCGTTGTTCCGGGCGTTCGACACCGCCGAGTCGAGCACCTTGGCCACCACACGGGCGCCTTCGCGGGGTGTGGCCCGCAGGATCTCGTGGGCGCGGTCGACCTCCTGGCCCCGCACCAGGTCGAGGACCTGGCGGGCCTTGGTGGCCGACATCCGGTAGTGGCGCAGCACGGCCCGGGTCCCGGGGCGCTCGTTGGTCTTGAGCCCCGGCATCAGCGCCTCGCCTGCCGTTCCTGTCCGGCGTGGAACCGGAAGGTGCGGGTGGGAGCGAACTCGCCGAGCTTGTGCCCCACCATCGACTCGGTGATGTAGACCGGCACGTGCTTGCGGCCGTCGTGGATGGCGATGGTGTGGCCCACCATGTCGGGGATGATGGTGGAGCGGCGCGACCACGTCTTGATGACGCGCTTCTCGTTGGCGGCGTTGAGGGCGTCCACCTTCTTGAGCAGGTGGTCGTCCACGAACGGGCCCTTCTTCAGGCTACGAGGCACAGGTCGCTCCCGGTTCCCTCATCGGCGGGCGCCGCGGGTACGGCGGCGTCGCACGATCATCTGGTCCGACGGCTTGTGGCGCCGTCGCGTCCTGCCCTCGGGTTTGCCCCAGGGCGAGACCGGGTGCCGTCCACCCGAGGACTTGCCTTCGCCACCGCCGAGCGGGTGGTCGACGGGGTTCATGGCCACACCCCGGGTTTGGGGACGCACGCCGCGCCAGCGGTTGCGGCCCGCTTTGCCCAACGACACCAGCTCGGCCTCGGCGTTGCCCACCTCGCCGAGCGTGCCCCGGCAGTCGATGGGGACGCGGCGCATCTCGGTGGAGGGAAGACGCAAGGTGGCGAAGGCGCCTTCCTTGGCCACGAGCTGGGCGCTCATGCCCGCACCACGAGCCAGCTTGCCGCCCTGGCCGGGACGAAGCTCGATGTTGTGCACGGTGGAGCCCACCGGGATGTAGCGGAGGGGAAGGGCGTTTCCGGCCCGGATCTCGGCTCCCTGGCCGTTCTGGAGGACGTCGCCGACGCGGACGCCTCCAGGGGCGAGGATGTAGCGCTTCTCGCCGTCGTAGTAGTGCAAGAGGGCGATGCGGGCGTTGCGGTTGGGGTCGTACTCGATGGCGGCCACCTTGGCCGGGACCCCGTCCTTGTCCCGCTTGAAGTCGACGTAACGGTACTGCTGCTTGTGACCGCCGCCCCGATGGCGCGACGTCCTGCGACCGTAGTTGTTCCGGCCCCCGCTCTTGGGGTTCGGGCCAACGAGCGACTTCTCCGGGCGCGACCGGCTGATCTCGGTGAAATCCGAGACGGTCTGGAACCGCCGTCCTGCACTGGTGGGCTTGCGCTTGCGCAACGGCATGACCAGATCCTCAGCTCTGCTCGAACAGGTCGATGCGGTCCCCGGCGTGCAGCTTCACCAGGGCCCGCTTGGTGTCGGGACGGGTCCCGAAAGTGTTGCGCCGGCGGTTCCGCCGCTTCTTGCCCTTGCGGTTCATCGTGTTGACCTTGGACACCCGCACCCCGAAGAGCTGTTCGACAGCGGAGCGGATCTCCACCCGGGTGGCGTCCGGAGCCACCACGAACACGTAGGTGCCGTTCTCCATCAAGGCGTAGGACTTCTCCGAGACGACCGGCCGGACCAGCACCTGCTCGGCGGTCCTCATCGGTCTGCTCCCTCGTCGTCCTCGGCCTGGTCGGCCTCCACGTCCTCGTCGGCATCGGCGTCCACCGTCACCGCCTGGGCCTTCTTGGTGCCCCGGGCGCGTGCCGGGGTCGGCGGCGCCGGAACCCCGCCGGGAAGGGTGGCGTCGGTGAAGACCACCCAGTCGTGGCACAGGACGTCGTAGGCGTTGAGCTCGGAGGCGGCGATGATGTGCACGTCGGGCAGGTTGCGGAACGAGAAGGCGGCCTCGAGATCGGCCGGGTCGAGGACGACGAGGACCTTGCCGGAGACGGCGAGGGTCTCGAGAGCGGCCACGGCGTCCCTGGTGCGCGGAGCCTCGAACCCCCAGGTGTCGACAAGCGCCACGCGCCCTTCGGCGGCCCGGTCGGACAACGCCGAGTGCAGGGCCAGGCGGATCATCTTCTTGGGCGTCCGCTGACGGTAGGAACGGGGCTTGGGCCCGAGGGCCACGCCGCCACCCGCCCACTGCGGCGCCCGGGTGGTCCCTTGACGTGCCCGGCCCGTGCCTTTCTGCCGGTAGGGCTTGGCGCCACCCCCGGAGACCTCGGAGCGCGTCTTGGTCGATTGGGTCCCGGCGCGCGCCGCCGCCAGCTGCGCCGTCACCACCTGGTGCAGCACGGCCGTGTTGGGCTCGATGCCGAAGATGTCCGGGGCCAGGGTGACCTGGCCGAGCACGGTGCCGTCGGAACGGCGGCGCTCGACGGTGCGGGCCTGGGGCTCGGGTCGTACCCGGTGCAGACGGGTGGGTGCGGCGGTCGTCATCAGCTTCCCCGCCCTGCCGTCGTCGGGGACTTGACCGTGTCGCGCAGCACCACGACGCCGCCGCGGGGCCCGGGCACCGCCCCCTTCACCAGCACCAGCTCCTGTTCGGGATCGGCCCGCACCACCTCGAGGTTCAGGGTCGTGACCCGTTGTCCCCCCATGCGGCCCGCCATGCGTGTTCCCTTGAACACCCGGGCCGGGGTGGCACACGCGCCGACCGACCCAGGCGCCCGGTGCTTCTTGTGGTTGCCGTGGGCGGCACCCTGACCCTTGAAGTTGTGACGTTTCATGGCGCCGGCGAAGCCCTTGCCCTTGGAGACGGCGATGGCGTCCACGTGGTCACCCACAGCCAGCACCTCAGCCGTCAGCTGCTGGCCCACCTCGTAGCCACTCGAGTCGTCTACCCGCAGTTCCACCAGGTGCCGGCCGGGCTCCACCCCGGCGGTGGCGAAGTGACCCGCCTCGGGCTTGGACAGCCCGTTGGCCCGGTGCACCCCCCAGGTCACCTGTACAGCGGAGTACCCCTCGCGTTCGGGCGTCTTCACCTGGACCACCCTCATGGGCGCGACCTTGAGCACCGTCACCGCGATGGCGCGGTGCTGCTCGTCCCAGACCTGGGTCATGCCGAGCTTCTCGCCCACGACTGCCTTGGTCGCCACGTACGTGGCCCTTCCTCTTCTCTGGTGCCCGGGGCGAGCCGCGCCGGCGGCAGGACCCCGAAATGGGGGCGCCGGAAACCCGGCACCCATGCCGACGCTCCGCCCGGGAAGCCCGAGCGGAGCGCTCGTCAGGTTGTGCCCCGAGGTCCCCGGCAAAGCGGCAGCCGGGCGCTCGGAGACGTCGGTTCGGACAGGTCAGCCGGCGAACCGGCCAGCGGGACAGCATAGGCGACCCACGTAGGACCTGCCACCGGTGCACCACCATCTTGACGGTGCCGACTCCCGGACATAAGTTACCAATCAGTAACTTCTTCGGGCTCTACCGGCCGACCGGCGGGCACCGAGAGAGGAGCGGCACATGGCCCGCCTCGTCACGTATGCGTTCGAGGACTCCGTGGCCTGGATCACGATGGACGACGGGAAGGTGAACGCCCTGTCGCCGTCGATGTTCGCCGAACTCGACGCCGGCTTCGACCGGGCCGAGTCCGACGAAGCGGCGGTGGTCGTCTGGTGCGGGCGACCCGGCATCTTCTCCGCCGGCTTCGACCTGACGGTGCTGCGGGGAGGTGGAGAGGATGCCGTGCCGATGCTCCAGAGCGGGTTCAAGCTCGCCGAGCGCATCCTGTCGTTCCCCACGCCCGTCGTGGTGGCCTGCCCAGGACACGCCATCGCCATGGGTGTGTTCCTGGTCCTGTCAGCCGACTACCGGATCGGTGTTCGGGGCCCGTTCCGTTTCACCGCCAACGAGGTGGCCATCGGCCTGACCATGCCCCGCGCCGCGGTCGAGCTCTGCCGGCAACGCCTGGCCCCGGCAGCGTTCAACCGCGCCGTCATGCTCGCCGAGGTCTTCGCGCCCGAGGACGCGTTGTCGGCCGGCTTCCTCGACCGGGTGGTCGACCCGACCGATCTCGAGGACACGGCTCGAGACGTGGCGCGCCTTCTGTGCGGGCTCGATCGCCTGGCGCACCGGCTGACCAAGGAGCGGGCCCGCGCTCGTCTTCTTGAAGACCTACGGGCGGGGATCAGCGCCGACAACGCCGAGCTGGCAGGTCGTCCCTTGCATTGAGCGCGCCGCCGGTCAGTCCCGGCACCTTTGTTCAGCAGCCGACGCAGTCGTCAGGGTGGTTATTCGTCACCGAGCTGTTGGTGAGTGTCACCGTGCTGTAGTCCGTGCTGTAGATGCCACCACCGTTTGCGGAGCCGCCCGAGCCCCTGTTGCTGGCGGTGTTATTGGTGACCGAGCTGTTCGTGAGCGTCACCGTGCTGTAGTACTCGCCGTAGATGCCTCCACCTTCGGCGACTCCGTCGGAACCGCTGTTGCTGGCGGTATTTCCGGTGACCGAAGTCTTAGAAAGCGTCACCGTGCCGTAGAGGTTGAAGATGCCACCGCCCCAGGCGACGCCGTCGGAGCCGCTGTTGCTGGCGGTGTTACCGGCAACGGAGCTGTTCGATAGCGTCACCGTGCCAAGGCCGTTCTGGATGCCACCTCCGACGGCGGCGCCGTCGGAGCCGCTGTTGCTCACGGTATTACCGGTGATCGAGCTGTTCGAGATCGTCAACTTGCCGCTGTTCGTGACACCGCCGCCGGCGGTTACCCCGCCGGCACCGCTGTTGCTGGCGGTGTTACCGGTAACCGAGCTGCCCGAAATCGTCATCGTGCTGTAAAAGTTGAAGATGCCGCCACCGCCCGTGTTGCGCGTCACCGAGCTGTTCGTGAGCGTCAACGTTCCACCGCTCCAGATGCCGCCGTAGCTGGAAGTGTTACCGGTGATCGAGCTGTTGGCAAGCGTCAGCGTGCCACTGTTTTCGACACCGCCAGCGTTGGTAGTGGAGCTGCCGTTGGTGATCGTGAGGTTGTCAACCGAGACCGTCACCCCAGAAGCGACAGTGAGCACTGTGCCGGTGCCGCCGCCATTCAAGGTTGGTGGAGGCTCGAGCAGGGAGGAAACCCCCGTCAGCGTCAGGCTGGTCAGGTTGTTCTTGTTCGTGCCAGGGATGGAGAAGTCTCCTTGGCAGATGCCGCTGACGTAGATGGTCGAACCGCTCGATGCACTGTCGATGGCGCCTTGCAGGCTTTGGGAAGGACAGTTGACCGTGGTGGCCGCCCACGCCTGAGTCGAGCCGACGAGGGCGAGGACGGGGACCGCCATGGCGCTGAGAAGAGCGGTTAGTCCGAGAAAGGCGAAGCCACGGCGCCAGGCCGGGGGTTCTTGCTCACGCCCCAACGTGCGTTGCCAGTGCCGACCACGAACCATCGTTGTCCCTCCGCCATCCGGCCCCCGACCATGGAGGTCTACACAACGGACGCGCAACGCGCAAGGCGTCTCCAAGGCTCCCGAGGTCGTCTTCGTGCTCGGCAATCCCCATTGCGCCAACGAGGGGGACGATCAGGTGCCCGCCATCGACGCCCTTTCCCACCGCGGTCAGCGTCAGACGTTCTGTATCTTGATCTCGATGTCGACACCTGCGGGCAGGTCCAGGCGCTGCAGGGAGTCCACCGTCTTCGGGGTGTGCTCCACGATGTCGACCAGGCGCTTGTGGACCCGCATCTCGAAGTGCTCTCGACTGTCCTTGTACTTGTGAGGAGAGCGGATCACCGTGTAGCGGTGCTTCTCGGTGGGAAGCGGCACCGGGCCCTGGACCTTGGCCTGGGTACGCAGCACGGTCTGGACGATCTTCTCGGTGGACTGGTCCAGGATCTCGTGGTCGTAGGCCTTCAGCCTGATCCGGATCTTCTGGCGTGAGCCGTCGGCCATGGCGCGTTTCCCGTCCCGTTACCCGCGACCGGTGACTACTTGAGGACCTTGGTGACCCGGCCCGAGCCCACGGTGCGCCCACCCTCGCGGATGGCGAAGGTGAGGCCCTCCTCCATGGCGATGGGCTTCTGGAGCTCGACGGTCATCTCGGTGTTGTCGCCGGGCATGACCATCTCGGTGCCCTCGGGCAGGGCGATGGATCCGG
>JASHUM010000032.1 GCA_030040015.1 Acidimicrobiales bacterium | reverse complement strand
TACGAGGGCCGTCTGCGCCACATCGGCATGGGAGCACCCTTCAAGGGGCTGCGGGTGGTGAAGCTGGTGGCCGGGCCCGAGGTCAGGGTGCTCTCAACCGGCGGTGACCTGCTCAGAACGCTGACCCTGGATCCTGAGCGCGACTACCACCCACAAACCCTGGGCTGGGTTTCTACGATGTCTCGACAGATCATTCGCCGATGACTTGACACATCACATTGGGGTGACCGAGGGGACTTGAACCCCCGACCTCCAGGGCCACAACCTGGCGCTCTAACCAACTGAGCTACGGCCACCGTGTCGCCACAGCATGACACACCCCGCCAGGGACATTGCCCCGGTTGGGAAGGAGCGGCGGCTACCCTTTTTGCGCTGGTCCGATCAATGTCGGGCCTTGCCCCCGTAGCTCAACTGGACAGAGCGGGTGGCTTCTACCCACCAGGTTGCGGGTTCGACTCCTGCCGGGGGCACGAAAGTCCAGGCGAAGGTGACACGCTGTCCGCTACCTGTTGCGCATGCGCGATCGTCGGAGGGCCCGTCCGCAATCGGTCCCGTCAGGGTGATATCGGATGGGGGTCGCCGTCAGTCAGTGGTCGCCACCAGGACCTACCAGACGGTCGCCGCCACAGACCTAGGGTTTTCCGATGCTGACTGTCTATGGCGTGGTGGCGCTGACCTTCATGATGCTCATGTACGCGTTTGAGCACCGAGATCGGCGGCTGATCTTGGCCTTCGCTCTGGGATGTGCGCTGTCCAGTAGTTACGGATTTCTCAGCGGCGTCTGGCCCTTTGGGGTTGTCGAGGGAGTCTGGTCTCTGATCGCAGTTAATCGTTTCTTTCGGGGACCTGCCGCAACTCACCCGGGCCAATGATGACCGACCAGGCCTCCGGCCAGACTATGGAGCCAGCCCAGCCGTCACCCCAGGTCCCCGGTCGACTTCACCGGCCTCGCGGGATCGGTTTGGCGGACCCTGAATCGTTCGACCGAATTGCTCACGTGATCGAGGAGGTCTGGGTGAAGGCGGTAGAGGCCCTTGCGGTCGTACCACCTCACGATGGTGGTGCCGATGGCGAGCCAGAAGATCAGTCCGAATCCGGCGAACAGCGTGCCCCTGATGAGCCCGGCGTCACCACGGGCCCCGAAGTACAAGATCGACCGGGTGCCTGCCAGGATTTGGCGCAGCGGTTCAAAGTTGCTCAGAAGGCGATTGAACGCCGGCAGTGCCTGGAGCGGCACGGTCCCACCAGCCGAGGCGAGGCCGGCGTAGACGAAGAGCAGTAGTCCGATGAGCTGTCCGTAGCTCCCGGCCACGGCGAAGAGCACAATCACCCCAATTCCGACGCTGGCGGCGCACAGCCAGGCATAGAGCCACAGCAGTGCCGGATAAGGAGCGTCCATCCCCAGTGCGCCGGCGGCTATGGCAAGCATCAGCCCGATGGCCACACCGGTGACAACTGGAACGATCGCCCACTTGATCATCAGGGTCTGCCACCGGGTGATGGCCACTGGCTTTCGCATGCGCCAATGCGGCCCGATGTCATTGGTGGTATAGCCCAGGACAGAGTCGACAAAGGAGTTGACTATCGTTCCGCCGAGGAATCCACACAACATGGTCAGGAGCGCTACGTAGAAGTCGCTCACACCCAATGCGGTATTGGCGGGCAAAGGACGGTACTGAGCCGTCTTGACCGTGACCGGATTAGCCAGAAACACTGTGGTACTGGCCACTTCAGCGTTGGTCGGCACCAAGCTCGAGAGGTGTTGGCCAATCTGGTGGGAGGCCACGACCAGCGCCGGCTCCAGAATCTCCGTTGCCAAGCTGGCGCCGACCGTACCTGCACGCTCGTTTGTCAGGATCTCCACCTGAGGAGGAACCGGAGAGATCGTGTTCGTGCTGTCGAGGCCCGAGAGCTCCAACAGAGTGGCGCTGAAGTCGCCAGGGATCACCAGTGTCGCGTACAGGGCATCGCGGTTCATAGCCCGTTCCGCCTGGGGCAGTGTCGATACTGTCAGGTGGAGTCGGCTCGACAAGGCGCTACTCTCTATGAGGCCGGACTGCAACTGCTGCCCGATCTGGAGGTGCTCTGAGCCAATCAGGGCACCTCGGTCTTGGTTCACAACCGCCACCGGAAGGCCCCGCAGGTGCGCCAAGGGGTTGACTACCGACGAGAGGTAGAAGGCGGTCATCACAATTACGACGACCGACGCCACGACGACAGGGATCACCCATGCCGTCCGTACCCGCAATAGGTCAAGGGCCCGAACTGGTAGGCGGGGATCGTGCGTGTGATCAGCGGCGGATGAGGAATCGGCGCTCATGGGGGCCTCCCACGACGAAGACTGAGGCGAAGACTGACACAGGGCCCGCAACCGGCGCCGAAAGGGCCAAGGGCTTCTGTCCGTGCCAGGCGTCTTCCGAGTAACCCAGCCGTCAGGGCCAGGTAGCACCCGGCGCTACGAGCAGATGGCCCGGACCCGAGTGGGGCCATCGGGCTCACGCCGTCTGCGTCGTTGAACCGCCTCCACCCGCTGACGGCTGACCCGCTGTGTTCCGGTCCCACCGGGCCACGGGGGTTGCAACTTGCCCAATGATTCAGTCGTCCGCACGCCAGCTCGGGCTGAGCCCTCATACCGGTTCTGAGGGCCTCGCACCGCGCCCTCGGGTTGACGCGGTACGTAAGAAGTCGCGAAATGGCCACGTTGTCGTAGCACGTCGGACGCGAACGCTTTCCCCGCAGTTCTGGGGCTGGTCGCAATCCGTTCACCGCCGATTCCTAGGGTTCGGTCCAACTCGCGATGTCCCGGGCGTGCGAGGGGGTTCAGGACGGTGTGGGGAAGGAGGCGGCCGTGCTACGTCGCGCGTTCGCGAAGGTACCCAGTGGGGTAGTGATGGCCTCGGTCACCATGGCCGTCGTGATGTCGGCCGTCGCGGCCCCCGCCTCGAAGGCTCTGGCCTTCTCACCCGGGGAAGGGAGCTTTGTCCCCGGCGACCTGCTGGTCTCGACCGGCCAGTGGCAGCAAGACGCCGCCATCACCGCCGGCACCACCCAGCTGCCTCCGAACTGCGGCAGTTCCAGCTACCCCGACGCGCCGTGCGCGACGGCGGTGACCGGTGGTTCGTACCCGTACGTCTTCGACAACGACGAGGTCGACTCGAGCTTCGGTGTGAGCCAGCCGATCGTCATCGACGAGATCACGCCCACCGGGACGCCGGTCGACTCGGTCACCGTGCCCAACAGCACACAATCCGGCATCACCTCCTCGAGCGACCAAATGGTCACGAGCTTCTCGTCCAAGTCTGAGCTCGCCCTCAACCAGTCCACCGACGGCAGCTACATCACCTTCATGGGCTACAACGCCCCTGTCGGCTCGCTCGACGTCTCTAACTCCGGCACGCCCGGGGACATCGACTCCACGAACATCGATTCCGCCAACCCGACGTACCGAGTGGTGGCCGAAATGGACCAGTACGGCAACTTCGCCTTCACCGAAACCAACGCTTACTCAGGGAACAACGGCCGGGCCGCCATCTTGGACCCGAGCACCAACACCCTCTTCACTGCAGGGAATGCGGGCAACGGCTCGAACCCCGAGCCCCAGGCCGTGGTGGAGGGCGTCGGGTCCCAGATCCTGGCCCCGGCCGGCGCTCCGGAGGCTTCCCAGAGCCCGGGCCAGCCCACTCCATTGGGCAACTTCAACATCACCCAGCTGGGTGACACGGCGGACAAGTCCGCCAAGGACGACAACTTCCGGGGCCTGACCGCATACGACGGCGTGCTCTACCTCTCCAAGGGCAGCGGAAGCAACGGGGTGGACACTGTCTACTTCGTCGACACCACCGGAACGGCTTGTCCGAGCGGAGGTGTAGGGCTACCGGCGTCGGGCGCGACGTTGCCGGTCGCAGGTTCGTTCACCTCTCCGACCTACACAGCGAACGGCACTGACCCGGAGCTGACGCCGACGAACATGTGCATTCTGAAGGGATTCCCGACGACGCTCGCCAAGAATGCACCTAAGACTGGCACGGCGGGTGCCTTCTACTACCCGTTCGGGATTTGGTTCGCCAACTCGACCACGATGTACGTAGCCGACGAGGGTTCGGGCGACGCCACCTACTCGTCGACTACCGGCGGGTCCCTCGGCGAGTACACCATCGCCGCGGGCCAGGCGAACGCCGGCCTGCAGAAGTGGAGCTTCAACGGGACGGAGTGGGTCCTCGACTACGTGCTTCAGAACGGGCTCAACCTCGGCCAGCCCTACGGCGTGACTGGGTATCCGAGCGGCCCGAACACCTACACCGTCGGCTCGACCACGACCACGGTCGGTGAGCAGTGGGACCCAGCCACCGACGGCCTGCGCAACCTCACCGGGCAGGTCAACGGCAACGGCACGGTGACGATCTGGGCCGCCACGTCGACGGTCAGCGGGGGCGGCGACCAGGGAGCCGACCCCAACGCCCTAATGTCCATCACCGACACCCTCGCCGACACCACGGCGTCGCAGGCCTCTGGAGAGAGCTTCTCTACGGTCATGGCGCCGACGTACGGACAGGTCATCCGGGGTGTGGCCTTCGCTCCCACGACTGCTCCAGACCCGAACCTGCCTGAAGCACCATGGCTGCCCATCCTTCCCATCAGCGCTGCAGTGGTCGGCACGGGCGTCTTCTTCTGGCATCGTCGGCTCCGTTACCGGCACGCAGCTTGAGTTTCATGGTGCCAAGTCCCACCGTTGAACGGGACTTGGCGACTCAGTAATCGCAAGTGCGGGCGTTTTTATCCACCACTTGCTTCAGCGCGCTCCCGCAAGCCTCGCACGTCTTTCCCGATGTTGAAGATCACCATCATGAGCTCGAGGTAGATCCTCGCCACGATGAGGTAGACGAGATAGCCAAGCGGCACTCCTATCAACGCGACCGCGATGGATGCAGGGGTGTGACGGGCCACTAGAACGAAGAAAAGGACCGCGGCCCCCAGCGACAAGATGATGGTGATCAACACGTAGAGGACCCGAATCACCCGAAGAGTGATGAAGCTGGAGAACGAAAAATCGTAGAGCGATCGGAAGAAGCCCTTCGATTCGAGAGCGCTGTTCTGCACGGTCGACGCCGCATCAGTGGGGGCTGATTGAGTCGGCGTACTGGGCGCTGGTTGAGGGCTCTGCTCCACTGGCGCCATGACGGCAGATTTCGGTCTCAGGCTCGACTCGACCCACTGGCTGCCATCCCAGAACGCTTCGTGGCCTGGAATGGATGGAACGTCGTACCAACCCGGCGGCGCGGGACTCTCCGTCATGGGTGCCGGATGCTAGGGCTGGTCGATCAGAAATTCACTTCGAATCTGCGAGCGTCACAGATCGTTCACAGAATCGTTTCGGATTGTTCAAAGAGGGAGCGTGCGCTCGGGGGCTGAGTCGGGTCACCCTCGCTTGGCGTCGCTCCTCGTCTCTGCATCACTGCACCACTGCGCGGGTGTCACGCCGTTCCCTTGGCGGTGGGCCTCATGGCTGATGTCGGAGGCTCTGAATTCCAGCCCAAAGTTGTGTCACGCTCTTCGCTCGTGGGCACGGTCATCGTCCTCTACGGCCCCAAGGCAGTCGGCAAGACGCAGATAGCGATGTTGCTCGAGCGAGCGCTCGGTATCCACCACTTGGATTGCGACGTGCTCATCACCGGTTGGCTCGCTGCCGGGATCCAGCCACATCCGACTGAGGGATGGCTGGACCAGGTGGAAGGCACGGTTCTCGCTGCTCTGGCCGAGTGGGAGTTGCTCTCTGTAGAGGCGACTGGAGCCTGGCCCTGTGATTGGCAGCTGGCGGACGACGTCGAGCACGCCGGTCACGGTGTCCACAGAATCTGGGTCCACGCACCCTGGCAGACGACGTTGGAGCGACTTCGACGCCGCGAGAGCAGCGACAGGGTTCCAGCCTCCGAGGATGAGGCACGAGTCATCTACGAGGCGGCAACCGAGCAGGCCTCTATCCACGACTTCGACTTGGCGATCCCCACCGCCGAGCCGCTGGACCAGCAAAACGTCGTCGGGACCGTCGGCGGCCTTCTACGACCGAAGTAGCCCCCGACTCCCGTGGCGACGAAACGAACAACCGCTGCACGTGCGCCCGGGAGGCCGTGGGCATGGGTGTCCGGTCTCGACTCTGCGGGGGTGACGAGTGTCCGCGTATCTTTTGGCCATCCCCAGGAGGTGGCCGATGAGCGGAGAAGAAGGCTGGTACACGGACCCGTTTGCCCGGCATCAAGCTCGGTGGATGTCTGCTGGCACACCGACGAAGTTGGTACGGGACGGAGACGTGGAGAGTTCCGACGAGCCACCAGACGGGCCTTTTCTGCGGACGCCGGAACGAATCGAAGGTGACCCGCCGTCGGACGGCAGTGACCTGCTACGAGCAGACGACGCCGAGGGCGAGCCGGAGTTCGACCCTGCGAAGGCACTTCGCGCCGTCCGTGACGTCCTCGACCAGGCCCCTCTGGACCGCGGCTTGTTCTGACGGCCGTGGCTCGTGCTCCCGTCGAGCCAGGGGGATGATCAGACGGGGCCACTCGGGCTCGGCGCCGAGCCGGGTTCCTGGGAGGGCATGGACTGGTCGCTCGGGATGGGGTAACTGACCGGGCTGCCGACGAGTCCGACCTCGTTCGCTTCGGCGTTCTCGGCGCAGTCCTCTCCGGCCGCTTCGACGGTCTGCTGCGCCGCTGGAGTGGCCGCCACGATCCCCGCGTCGATCACAGCGGTGCGCAGCGACTGGGAGAGGTTGCCCTGGCCGCCGGCGAAGTTGATGGCGGAGGTGAGGTCTCCGACGGCTGAGCGACGCCAAGCACTAAGGTTCGGCACCGGGGTCCCGAAGCGGGTCTCGATGAACCGAAGCAGCGACGTGTGGTCGAAGGTGTCGCGGCACACGTAGCCCCCCACGCTGAACGGCGAGAGAACGAGCGTCGGCACCCGGAATCCGAGCCCGATGGGACCGCACACGATCCCGTCGGGGCCGGACCAATCTCCGATGGCCGGCGCAGTGGTCAGGTACTCGCCGGCCATATCCGGACCGGTGGGTGGTGTGGCGGCTGGTGGCCCGGCGGTGGGCGGTGGCACGTGGTCGAAGAACCCACCGTTCTCGTCGTAGGTCACGAACATCACCGTCTTCTCCCATACCGCCGGGTTGGACAGCAGCGTGGCCAGGACCTGCTGGGTGACCGCCAGATCGCCCAGGTAAACGGGAGAGGGAGGGTGTTCGTCCACGCCGCCCATCGACATGATCCAGGACACCGCCGGCAGGGTGCCCGCCGCCACATCGGCCGTGAAGTCGCCGGGGAACGTGGGGAGGACGCCGTTGACGAACATGGGCGAGCTCGGGTCCTGGAATTCCTTGAAGTACAGCAGCACGTTGTCGGACAACGCGTCGGTGATCTGGGAGCCTGGAGGCTGGTACGCCTTCCAGCTCACACCGGCGGCCTCGAGCACGTCGGCCATGGTCGGCCAAGTGAAACTCGGGCCGCCTGCCAGGGATGGCACGAGGGGCACGCCGTCGGACGGGTTGTCGATGACCGGTCCTCCGCCCAAGCCGTCGGGATCGATGGTCGCCGACACCAGGTACAACCGGTTCGGGGTCGTCGAGCCCAGCATCGAGTGGTGGTAGTGGTCGCAAAGGGTGAAGGCGTCGGCCAGGTCGTAGTAGAAACCGATGTCCTGGCGGGTGTAGTAGCCCATGGTGTGCGGGCCGACCGCGGTCCCGTCGGAGGCGATGTGCGCGGCCAGGAACCCGGCCATGGCTCCGCTCTGCCAGCTCTGGTGCTGGGGGATCCACGAGTGAGTGGGGTCGTCAACGCACACCGCGTCGCCCTGGAAGTTCTGCGTGTCGAGGTGGAAGGGCAGCAGGTAATGGTCGGGATCGGCTGCCGCGTCGCCTGGACCCCAGCCGTACTGGTACCAGATCGGCTCGCCGTCGTGGTCCGGCTGGATCAGCACGTCGGGATCGGAGAATCCGGCCACACCTCGGTAACAACCGAAGAAGTGGTCGAAGGAGCGGTTCTCCTGCATGAGGATCACCACGTGCTCGATGTCGGTCATACGCGCCGGCACGGTGGTCGAGGCAGCCAGGGCCGCGTCCACCAGCCGAGACTGCTCGTCGCGTCGTGCCGCGCTCAGGCCTCCGAACCCGGCCGCGCCGAGGGCTGCCGATGCCTTGAGAAGGGTCCGCCTCGAGATGTGCCGCCGCACCGGCGGTCACGATAGCGGTGCACTACCGGCGAGCCGCCTGCGTGCCGGCCAAATCTTGGTGTCGGTTCGGTTAAGAAACCGTGACCGACCCCCGGCGGCGCGGACGGCGGGTGCGTCGGCGACACCGACAGGGGCGGATCGGGGTCAAGCCTGGGAGACCTGGATGCTCCAGTCACAGCCAGGCGTCACCACCTGAAGCTGAGTCTCTCCGGTTGCCCTGAAGTCCTCGGTGCCGCTGCCGCTGACGTCTCCGCTCTGACTCGGTCCGGCGTTGCCATTGATCGAGATACTGAAGGAATCGTTGCTCGCCGAGGCGCGGTTGTCGCTGTTGTAGGCGGTGCAGTCGTAGGACCACGCCATCTGCCAGGTGTCCCTGGCATCGAACGAAGGCAGCGAACTGTTCCCGGTGCCGCTCTGTTGGAGGAGCACTTGGGGAGGAGGAGCAGCCGGGCGAGCCGCGGTTGTAGGTGGCGAGCTGGCGGTGGTACTCGCGACAGGCGTCGTCGTGGTGGGAGGACTCGTTGGTGGCGGGCTCGTCGTGGGAGGAGTTGTCTGGACGGGACTCGTGGCCGCTCTGACGGTCGTCGAGCTGGTTGCTCCAGCGGAGGAGGCGTTGCCGGTCTTGTGACCACTGTTCCCGCTCCCGTTGGCAACGGCGATGATGATGATCAGGACGATTCCCGCCGCCGCCCACGTCCACCACCTCTGATACCACTGCTTCCCGTCGTTCTGTCGTCGTGAGCCGGCGGCCCTCGGCCGAGACGCCAGGAATGGGAGAGCGTCCATCTGGGCACGGGTGTCTTGCTGGCCAGGGCCCGCTTCCTGAGCTTGCGCCGCTGTTGCGGGCGCGTCGACCGTCGTGAGCGGCTCAGGTGGGTGCACGTGCGACGTCCACTCCGTGCCGTCCCAGTAACGATGCCGCTCGGGGTTGGTCGGGTCGGTGTACCACCCGGGCTGTATGACGTCGGCAGGTTCCGGCTCGTGCTGCACTCCCACTGTCGACCTGTCGTCCTGGGCTGAGGGGGCACCCACGGAATCGGGCCAGGCGGGCGGGTGGACGTGCGACGTCCAGCCGGTGCCGTCCCAGTAGCGGTACTGCTCGGGGTTGCTCGGGTCGTCGTACCATCCCGCCGTGGCGACGACAGCCGGTTCCTGCCCCTGGTGCGATCGCAGCGCCGACGAGTCGTCCCAGGTCGAGCCGGCCGCGGCCGTCTCTTGGGTGAGCCCAGCCCCCCGGCTCCTCGTCGCCGATGCAGCTACGAGGTCATCGGGCCGCAGCGGAGAAGCCGGCGCGAGCGTCACGGGAACGGCGTGCACGTCCAGCGTCCAGCCCGTGCCGTCCCAGTAGCGGTACTGCTCGGGGTTGGTCGGGTCGTCGTACCATCCCGCCGTGGGGACCGCATCTGGGTTGACGAGAGCTTCCCGTTGCCCGACCGGGGCTTGCTGCATCGTCGCGGTTGACCCGGTTGCCGGGCCGGTGGCGGCGAGCGGCCCGTGCGGAACGGTTGACAGGGGGGGATCGTCGTACGCCTCGACGTTCCCGTCCTTCACCAATTTGGTCGGTTGACCTTGGCTGAAGTACCGCAGTTCGTGGATGCCGTAAGGGTCCCTTTCCCAGCCCATACGAGCCTCCGACGCCACCTTCCCGGGGGTTGGGAGAGTACTGGCAAACAGCAACTGAAGATAGAGCCGTAATTCTAGATGGCTCCGCCCCCGCCTCCGGACGCGGCTACGGAGCGGGCGGGACTGATCGTCCAGGCGTGCTCGCGGGCGGAACAGCGACGTCATGGGCAGCGGGCGGGGAGTGTTCATGTCGCTGTCGAGGTGCCTCTGACTGCTGGAGCAGTCGAGCCTTCAGAAGCTCGAACTCCAGATCAGTCAGCACCCCGTGTGAACGCAGGTCGGTCAGAGAACGCAGGTCGGCCAGCTTTTGAAGGCCATCTGCGGCGCTCGCCGGCGTGCTAGCTGGTCCGCCGGGAGCGGCGTTCGCGGGTGTGATTGGAACCTGCTCTGTAGGCGACCTGGTCTGTGACCAGCTCGAGACCGGCGTCGGTCGTGGCTGGGGCTCACTCGCTGCCCACGGGACTTCTCCGGACGGAGTGGGCAAGCTGGCTTCGGAGGCCCATGCGGCGCCGTCCCAGTAGCGCGCCTGCTCAGGGTTGGAAGGGTTGGGGTACCACCCGGGGGGAGCAGCACTCGTCGCCGCCTGAGGCTCCATGGTCGGCACCGATGTGTGGCGACCATCCGATCCCAGACCTGTCGGGCCGGCGGGAGGGTCGTCGTAGGACTCGACTTCTCCGTCCTTCACCAGCTTCGTCGGGTTGCCTTGGCTGAAGTACCGCAGCTCGTGGATGCCGTAGGGGTCCCTCTCCCAGCCCACTCCAGTCTCCTGTTCCCATCACAAGTGCCGGAGTCGGGACGGTACCGCCAAAGAAACCGGAGGAGAAAGCGCCGTGGCTGGCACGTGACGAGATTGTGACGTCCCCAAGGTCACCCTGGTCCCGAGCCATCTCGGCCGAACCCCGGGAAACCCTTCGCCGCGACCGCTACCCGGGGTAGATCAAATAAGGACTAATTGCCCTTTCTCGCCATCCGCCCTCAGCCGTGACGTGGTCGTAAGGGTGCGCAATGCGCCCAGACAGTGGCGAGCCGCACTGGATCGCTCGGGTGCTCCCCACCGACGGTCACCCGGGTCGCCGGCGGCGGCCTGTCAGGTGGTTGTGAATGCGGGAAGAACGGCTCAGGTCACTGAGGGCGCGTTTCCCATGGGAGTTGACGAATAGAGCGCCGTCGTTACCGTTGTCGTGGGAGGCTCGGCGAGAGCGCCGGGTTGGGTGCATGGGTTCTAGGCTCAGGGTGAGGGCCATCGAATACGCGGTCGTCTCGCGCGACATGGCCGACTTGGTTGGGTTGTCCCCGGCAGTGGTCAAGGTCAAGTTCGGAGAGCTGTCCGACTTAGCCGTGTTGAAGTG
Source organism: Acidimicrobiales bacterium (assembly GCA_030040015.1). Taxonomy (GTDB): domain Bacteria; phylum Actinomycetota; class Acidimicrobiia; order Acidimicrobiales; family UBA8190; genus UBA8190. Next base: position 4,066 of record JASHUM010000032.1, on the reverse strand, counting down.
CGTGGACCTCCGCGGCCGGAAGCTCACTGCCGTGGGCGACCCGGACGACCTGCGGGACATGCTGGCGAATACCGGTGCACGTCGCAGCGACGACCTCGACCTCACCGAGTCTCGGTGGCCGGTTCTGATGAGAGGGTGGTATCAGACGGTCTGAACGGCTGACGCATCACCACCCTCGTCCGTCGCCGCGTGCCGAGGTGAGTGGCCGGGCAGGCCTGCCCGGCACCTCGTGACACGGGAGGCGAGCGAGCCCCTGCTCCGGAATTTGGACCAGAAAGAGGCTTTGGTCCCTTTTCCAGCCGCGCCCATCACTGGTTCTCTGGCACGGGGCGGGAGGGCGCAGCGTGGTGGAAGAGGGACGAAGGGGAACGATCCTCGTCGTGGACGACAACGTCGCCTTCCGCGAGTCCACTGCCGAGATCCTGGAGCTCGCCGGCTACGAGGTGGTCCAGGCGGTGGACCGCGAGGACGCCGTCGCCCGTCTTCGCCCGGGCAACTTCGACATCCTCCTCCTCGACCTCGGCGTCGACCTCGGTGGTCTCGAAGTGCTCGATCAGGCTGGGAGCGTGCCCGCCGTGATCGTGGTCTCAGGCGTCGGGCAGGCGGAACCTGATCCGAGAGTCTCGGCGTTCCTCAGCAAGCCCCTCGATCCGCGCCGACTCCTCTCGGAGGTCGGTCGGTACATGGGTGGGGACCCGGTGGCCTGACAGCGACGTCATGTTGCCCTGTACAAACTCACCTCTGCGTTGTGGAGCAGTGGATCGGAAGGTCCGAAGTCCCTAGGATGCTCCGAAGCGACGCCGGTGGGGGGGTGACATGTCGATCGCGTTGGCCAGCACACCGCCCGAGGTGCCTTCGCGGTCACCGGCCCCGAAGGACAATCCGGGCCGGACCACATCTCCAACCGATGACGCCCAAGCGGGCCTTGGTTCGGTTCCACGTATCCGGCGTCGAGTCCTCGTTGCCGAGGACAACAGCGCTCTGAGGGAGAGCCTCGACGACCTGCTCAGCGCCGAGGGCTACATCGTGGTCGAGGCGGAGGACGGCGAAGCGGCTCTTGACCTCCTGGCCGACTCGCCGGTCGACGTGCTCCTCCTGGATCTGGCCATGCCACGAATCGACGGACTGGAACTGCTGCGTCGGATCGAACCACCACCGCCCGTCGTCGTCATCTACTCGGCCTTCGAGTACTTCGAGCCCAGGGAGGTGGAGCAGGAGGTCGGCGCCAAGGTCTTCCGAGCCCTGCGCAAACCGGTCTCGCCCAGCCAGCTCATAGACACAGTCGCGGCCTCGATCATGGAGCTCGACGATCGCAGCTGAACCCGCTCCTGCCGGGGAAAGGGTCTGAGCCAGCGGTACGCTTTCCCTGTGGGCTTCATCCTGCGGAAATTCCTGGCGTTGCTCCGAGTCCGGCGGGAACGCCGCCGTCGTGGCTGGTAGGGGGACCGCCGGCAGGTAGAACGTATCCGTGGCACCGCTCGACGGTCGGACGTGGGCGTGACGGGAAAGCAGATGGCAGACGCTCTGGATAGCCGCGTCAGGATGGAGCGCTCGCCGAAGCGTGTCCGGTCCTACCTCGGAGGGCACGTGGTGGTGGACACGCTCAAACCCCTTCTCGTCTGGGAGATCCCCTACTACCCGACGTACTACCTGCCCCGCGACGATTTCGAGGCGGAGTTGGTCGAGACCGGGAAGACCGATCCATCACCGAAGCTCGGGACCGGAATCGTCTTCGATGTCCGCGTCGGCGGTTCCGTAGCCGCCGGAGCCGCCTGCATCTACGAGGACTCTCCTCACGTGGAGCTCCGCCGTCACGTCCGTCTGCGATGGGACGCCATGGATGAATGGCTGGAAGAAGACGAGCCCGTGTACACCCACGCACGAGATCCCCACACCCGTGTCGACATCCTGGCCAGTTCTCGCCGGGTGCAGATCTCGGTGGACGGCGTCGAGGTGGCGGACTCCGGTCAGCCCCGGATCCTCTTCGAGACCGGGCTTCCGCCTCGTTACTACCTGCCCATGTCCCAGGTGCGCATGGATCTGCTGAGGCCGTCCAACACGGTGACCCACTGCCCCTACAAGGGCGATGCAACGTACTGGTCGTTGGAGGTCGGCGGGAGGATCCACGAGGACCTGGTGTGGACCTACCGCACACCGTTGCCCGAGTGCATCAAGATCGCCGGCCTGGTCTGCTTCTACAACGAGAAAGTCGACCTCCGCCTCGACGGCACGGTCGTCGATCGGCCGAGGACGCACTTCTCCTAGTGCAGGTGCCGGTCAGGTGGTGCTGAGCACCGCCGGCTCGCCCTCGAGGAGAGGCAGCAGCATCTCTTCCAGGAGCTGGTCCAAGCCGTCCGCCGGCGGCGCCAGGATGCAGACGGCCACGACCCGGCCCATCCACTGGGCGAGTTTGACCGGGTCGCGCCGGCGGATCATCCCCCGGTCCATGGCCGCAGCGACGAGCGGGGTCACGACGGCAGCGGCGTAGTCGACCAGGGCGCCGAAATGCCGGGTCACCACCCGGCCCACGAACTCCGGTTCTTCGTGCAACAACCGGTTCATCACCGGATGCTCGGCGGTGAAGCGCACGAACTCCGCGGCCAGGGCCACGACCGGTTGCGGCCCGGTACCGCTCTCGACGATCTGGCCGAAGGCGTCGAAGAAGCGGTACGCCTCGCGAGCCATGAGGGTCCACGCCGCTTCCTCCACCGACGAGAAGCAGCGGTACAGGGTGGAGCGCGAGACACCCATCTCCTTGGCCAGGTCCGTCATCGTGGTGCGGGCCAAGCCGTGGCGGGCGAGACAGGAGGCGGTGGCATCCAATGCCCGATCGAGACCCGGCGCGGGGCGCTGGGGGAGGCGGGCGAGAAGGGCGGCCAGCGGGTCGACGGGTGACGATCCGGAAGCAGGTCGCGTCGGGGCGCGATCGGGCGCCATCAGGCTGCGGGCCGGTAGCGGCGGTGACGCGTGGCGGCGCCGATTCGGCGTTGGACGTCCTGGAAGGTACGGCGGTTGACCGACTCGGGCACGAAGCGAAAGCCCTGCCGGACGGCGGCGCACACACCTCTGAACTGGACCTGCTCGGCCGTGCCCCACGGCATGTCGAACCGCCGGCGCACCTCGGACGGCAGGCAGCCCAGAGCGAGGATCTCCGCTGCCGGTGCCACCAGGGGAGTGATGAGGCTCTTGAAGGGCATGGGCCCGAGGGGATCCCCGGGGATGTCGGCCAGCTTGTACGACAGGGCCCGCTCGGCGGCCGGTGTCATCTCCAAGGTCTCCAAGCAGGCGCCGGTGAAGGCCTCTCGGAATGCGCCGTAGTCCCGGGGCACGGGTCGGGTGCTCACCCCGTAACGCCGGTACCAGGTGACGGTCTCGTCGTAGAGCTGTTCGCACTCTGTGTCGGTGGGGGGCCGACGATAGAAGAGCTCGGCCGACCGGAAGATGTCCCACGTGAAGGTGGCGTGTGCCCACCAGAAGGTGTGCGGGTCCAGGGCGTGGTACCGGCGCCCGAGGTGGTCGATCCCCTTGATGGAACGGTGGACGTTTCGTAGCGCCCGGGCCCGCTGTTCGCCGTCGGGAGCGAGGATCGTGGCCCAGATCTGCGGGATCGACCGATAGATGCGATCGAAGGGATCGTCGAAGAAGGCCGAGTGCTCTGCCACCCCGGCGCCGATCCCCGGGTGCATGAGCTGGAGGATCCCGGTGGCAGAGCCGGGCAGCATCGACCGCCAGTCCCCGGCGTACCGCCACAGGAGCGACCCGGGCCCGATCGGGACCTCAACCGGGAGCTGTTCCGACGGTGTCATATCGAACAGTTAACCACAATCTGTACGATTCGTCTCGCCGGGGAGAGGAGGCGGAACCGCACAGGCGGGCGGCCGGGCGGAGCAGGGAGAGACGGCTCGCGGCTCGACCGGCCTCGAGTCGGGGCTCCCGCCGCGACTCGGCCGACGCATCCGGCAAGGGCAAAGGTGTCGGGACATCCATGCGTCGAGGCAGCGGACGTTGCCGCGTTCGGCCGGGGAGGGCCCGACGATGTCGTCGTCCTGCACGTGGCGCGTGCAGG